>JBOHSN010000081.1:0-18802 GCA_050733215.1 Gemmatimonadales bacterium | reverse complement strand
GCGCGACCCCGCGAGAGCTTGGCGCTCTGCGGGATTCGTTCGAGCGACTGCCCGACGTGCTGGAAGCGCTCGCCGCGCTGTCCGACCGGGAGCGCAGCACGGCGCTCGTCGCGGCCGAAGCGGCGCTCGACCCGCTGGCCGACCTCACTGCCGAGCTCCGCGCCGCGCTGGACGATCGTCCGCCTGCGACCCTCGCCGAAGGCGGCGTGATCCGCGCCGGCTACGACGCCGAGCTCGACGAGCTGCGCGATCTCCGCGACGGCGGCAAGCGCTACATCGCGGCGCTCCAGCAACGGGAGCGGGAGCGCACCGGCATCCCATCGCTCAAGGTCGGCTTCAACAAGGTGTTCGGGTATTACCTCGAGATCACGCACGCGCACGGGTCGCGCGTGCCGGCCGACTACGAGCGGCGGCAGACGCTCGCGGGGGCGGAGCGCTACGTGACCCCCGAGCTCAAGTCGTACGAAGCCAAGGTGCTCGGCGCCGAGGAGCGGATCGCGGCGCGGGAGGAGCGGCTCTTCGGCGCGCTCCGGGCCGGCATCGGCCAGGCGATCGCCCGCATCCAGGCCACCGCGGGTGCCCTGGCGCGGCTCGACGTATGGAGCGCCCTGGCGGAGACCGCGGTGATGCATCGCTACGTGCGGCCGTCCGTGACTGCCGGCTTCGGGCTGGCACTCCGGCAGTGCCGTCACCCGGTGATCGAACGACTGGTGGGGCGCGAGCGATTCATTCCCAACGACGTGCGTTTCGCCGAGGCGGAACGGGTGCTGCTGATCACCGGACCCAACATGGCCGGCAAATCCACGATCCTGCGGCAGATCGGCGTGCTGGTCGTGCTCGCCCAGATGGGGAGCTTCGTGCCGGCGGAGGCCGCGGAGATCGGCGTGGTGGATCGCCTCTTCACCCGGGTCGGCGCGAGCGACGATCTGGCCCGCGGCCAGTCCACGTTCATGGTGGAGATGAGCGAAACCAGCGCGATCCTCCACGACGCGACCGCGCAGAGCCTGGTGCTGCTCGACGAGATCGGGCGCGGCACCTCGACCTACGACGGCGTCGCGATTGCGTGGGCGGTCACTGAGCACCTGCACGACCGGGTCGGGTGCAAGACGATGTTCGCCACGCACTACCACGAGCTGATGCAGCTCCCCGAGCGGCTCCAGCACGCGCGGAACCTGAACGTGGCGGTGCGGGAGAGCGGTGACTCGGTGGTTTTCCTCCACCGCCTCGAGCCCGGCGGCACCGACCGCTCCTACGGAATCCATGTGGCGCAGCTCGCCGGACTCCCCTCATCGGTGGTGCACCGCGCTCGCGAAGTGCTCGGCACCCTCGAAGGCGACCATCGCGTGGTGCCCGGCACGCCCCCGCCCGCGCGCGATCCCGGCCAGTTCGCCCTCTTCGGGCCGCCGGAAGCGCCGCCGCACCCGGTGGTGGAGGAGATTCGCGGGCTCGACCTCGACGGGATGACGCCGCGCGAGGCCCTCCTCCGCCTGGCCGAGCTCCAGCGGCAGGCTGGAAAGCCGGCATGACGCGCCCTCCCGCACTCGCGCTCGCACTCGCACTCGCACTCCCGGCATGCGAGCGGGATCTGCACGATGGCACCATGCGCCTCTCGTCCGACGTCCCGGCGTCGTCCGCGCCCGAGATCGAAGGCGCCCCGGTGGCGCTCAACGCGGAATCGCCGGTGGCCTACCCCGAGGCGCTGCTGGCCCAGCGGATCGAGGGAACGGTGCTGCTCCGGCTGTTCGCCGACAGCAACGGCATGATCGCCCCCGAGTCCACCCGCGTCGTCGAGTCGAGCGGTTATCCGGCGCTCGATTCCGCCGCGCTCGCCGGCGCGCCTGGGCTCCGTTTCGCGCCGGCGGTCCACGAGGGACGCCGCGTCGCCACCGCGTTCCTGCAGCCGATTCAGTTCCGCAACCAGCAGCGGAGAAGGTGAGGCCCATGCGCGAGCCGCAGCATCGCCGGCCCTACGAGTCGGTGCTCGAGACGATCGGGTGGACCCCGCTCATCCGGCTGGCCAAGATCGCCGGCGGCCTCCGCACCCCGATCTACGCCAAGGCGGAGCACAACAATCCCGGCGGGTCCGTGAAGGACCGGATCGGCATCGCCATCATCGAGGCCGCCGAGGCGAAAGGCGACCTCCGCGCGGGCGGCACCATCGTGGAGGCGACGAGCGGGAACACCGGCGTCGGCCTGGCGATGGCCGCGGCCATCAAGGGCTACCGGTGCATCTGCACCATGCCTGACAAGATGTCGCAGGAAAAAGTACGGATGCTGAAGGCGTACGGCGCGGAAGTGGTCGTCACGCCCACCGCGGTGCCGCCGGATCATCCCGACCACTATCGCAACAAGGCCAAGCAGATCGTGGCCGACACGCCGGGCGCGTTGCTGGCGGATCAGTACTTCAACCCGGTGAACCCCGAGGTGCATTACCGGACCACGGGCCCCGAGATCTGGGAACAGACCGAAGGCCGGATCACCCACCTGGCCATCTCAACGGGGACCGGAGGCACCATCAGCGGTGTCGCGAAATATCTCAAGGAGCAGAATCCGCGGGTGCGGGTCATCTCCGGCGATCCCGAGGGCTCGGTCTACGCCTCGTACGCGAAGGATGGAAATGCCGTGGGCGGCGCCCCGTACAAGGTCGAAGGGATCGGCGGCGACGCGATCCCCGGCAACGTCTGGTTCCAGTACATCGACGAGTTCCGCACGATCGGCGACCGTACCGCCATGCAGGTCACCCGGCGGATCGCGCGGGAAGAAGGAATGCTCGTGGGCAGCTCCACCGGCCTGAACGTGGCGCTCGCCCTGGACGTGGCGCGGGAGCTGGACGACCCGAAGGCGCTCATCGTCACCATGCTCTGCGACACCGGAGAGCGCTACCTGTCGAAGGTGTTCAACGACGAGTGGATGCAGGAGAACCAGTTGCTCGACTCGCCCCGCGTCACGGTCGAGCAGCTCCTGGCCCGCCGCCAGTCGGCGGCGCCTGCGCTGGTGAGCGTGGCGCCGGCCGCGGCCGTCCGGCAGGCGCTCAACCTGATGAACACCTGGGATGTGAGCCAGATCCCCGTGGTCGATGGCGGCGAGCCGATCGGCACGCTCACCGAGCAGAGTCTCATGACCAAGGCGCTCGCCCAGCCCGCGCTCTTGGACCGCCCGGTGCGCGAGGTGATGGAGGCGCCGTTACCCGTCATCGAAGCCAGCTTCCCCACGGACCGCCTCGGCCCGATGCTCACCCGGGAGAGCCCGGCCGTCCTGATCCGGAAGGAGGGCCAGCTCGTGGGCATCGTGAGTCGGTACGACGTTCTCCAACAGCTCATCGGTAGCCGATGAGAGGCTATCCGCTATCGGCTATCCGCTATCCGCCCTCTCCGCGGTCGCCCGGCGCGTCACCCGGCGATCCAAGCGACGGCAAAACGGCGGATAGCAGATAGCGGATAGCCGATAGCGGATAGCCTCCATGCGCATAACGGTGCTTACAGGTGGAACTTCGTCCGAACGCGACGTTGCGCTCGCGTCGGCGGTCCAGGTTGTGGGCGCACTCCGGGCGTGTGGCCATGAGGTGGCCGTCGTGGACACCGCTCGCGGCTACATCACCCAGCACGAGGAGACCTCGGCCCTCCGGGGGACTGTGGGGGTCGCCCCGCCCGCCCTCGAGGAGCTGCGGGCACTCGAGCGGGGGCTTCTGCTCTCTGGCCTGGGCAACCTGCCCGTGGTTCGGAACGCCGATGTCCTCTTCCTTGCCCTTCATGGGGGACGCGGTGAGGACGGAACGCTCCAGGCCCTGCTCGAGGTGGTGGGGGTTCCCTACACCGGCAGCGGCCGGCTCGGCAGTGGCATGGCCATGGACAAGGACGTCTCCAAACAGTTGTTCCGGGTGGCCGGGGTGCCCACCGCGGACTGGATCATGGCCCCCGTCACCGAGCGCCAGGTGGCCGACAGCCTAGGTTGGCCGGTAGTGGTCAAGCCCTCTAAACAGGGCTCGACGGTGGGCCTGACCGTGGTGAAGTCGCCGGACCAGCTGGCGGGCGCCATCGAGCTGGCGCACCGCTACGACGACGAGATCATGGTGGAACGGTTCGTTCCCGGCCGGGAGCTGACGGTCGGGATTCTGGAGGGCCGGGCCCTCCCGGTCGGGGAGATCATCCCCCGGCACGAAATTTTCGACTATGAGTGCAAGTATACGCCCGGCATGTCGGAAGAGGTCTTTCCGGCGGACCTTCCCGCCGAGGCCGCCGGTAAGTGCAGTCGTCTCGCCCTGCGGGCGCACGACGCGCTCAAGCTCGGTGGTTACTCGCGGGTGGACTTTCGCTTGACACCCGAGGGCGCGATCTTCTGTTTAGAGGTGAACACGCTCCCGGGCATGACGGCCACGAGCCTCCTGCCCCAAGGGGCTCGCGCCGCCGGGATCGATTTCCCGGAGCTGTGCGACCGGATCTGCCGCATTGCGCGTGCGCCGGCTCGCTGGAACCCTTTGACGCCGGGCGGCGTCTAGCAGTACAGAGGGCGCCGGGATCATGAACGCAACTCCGTATCCACGGATCACCCCCTGGGTGGGGCGGCTCATCATCGCGAACGCGGTGGTGATGCTGCTCTTGCTCACGCTCTTCACCTCCCCCGAGCTTGCTGGCGCCCTCAAGTTCGACCCGGCCGACGCCCTCCGCCGACCCTGGACCTTCCTGACCTACATGTTCGTGCATGGCGGGCTCATGCACCTGGTCGGGAACATGCTCCTTCTCTTCTTCCTGGGCTCGGCGGTCGAGACCCGGATGGGGAGCCGGGCGTTCATTCTGTACTATCTGTACTGTGGGATCGGCGCTGCAGTGCTGGCGCTCGGGCTGGCAGGCCTGATGCCCGTCCACCCGTTCATCGGCGCCTCTGGTGCGGTGCTGGGAGTGGCCCTGGCCTACGCCATGTTCTGGCCCGACGCCGAGCTGATCCTGTTCCCGCTCCCCATCCCGATGCGGGCCCGGACCTTCGTGGCCGTGCTCGCCGCGATCGACGTGTTCGGCGCGTTGTACTTCACCAACAGCGAGGTCGCCCATCTTGCCCATGCCGGTGGCATGCTCTTCGGCTACGTGTTCTTCCGGCTGCAGGCGGTCTCGCGGCGCGGCGGCGCGACGCCGGTGCGCTCGGTCGAGCGCGTGGTGATGGTCCAGTCGGGCGCGGCCGAGCCCGCCCGCCCCACGCCGGTGACGCCGGCGCGGGCCCGCCGGCGGGTCGAGGCCGATGCCGTCGCGGCCGAGGTGGACCGCGTGCTCGACAAGATCAGCGCTGAGGGGCTCGAGAGCCTCACGCCGGCGGAGCGACGCTTCCTCGACGAGGTCGCCAGGAAAAAGAAGCAGGAGCATTGAACGACGGTAAGCGGTGAGCGGTGAGCGGGGGCTCCGGTGCCGACCGGGGTCCCCTGTGTCGTGCGGGGCTCTCTTGGGCGCTTCCGCTCACCACTCACCGCTCACCGTTGTGATCTTGCGCCGGTCGTGCTCACTTCGTATCCTGCCGCGTGCTGATCAATCTGCTTCCTGATTTTCTCGCAGTACTCGACGCCGACAATCCAGAGGCGGCTTACCAGCGGTATCGAGACGCGCATCGCCCCGTCCTCGACGCCTACTGGCGCAACTACGTGCTCGACCCGGACGGCCCGCACGCCGAGGAAGTCGTCACGCGCACGCTCCGCGCCAATCATGACGATCTACGGGCGCTCGCGCAGAATGTGGACGTCGTGCGGCTCGCCGAAGATGCGGTCGCACGGGCGGAGGAGTTGCTCCAGATCGATCGGCCGACCGACTGCTACCTGATGGTCGGCGTCGGCGGCGCCAATGCGGGGGAGCTGGTGGTGGGAGGACGCGGCATCGCCTTCGTCTGTCTCGAGCATTTCACCGGCCGGGCCAACCCGGAAACGCTGGGTATGGGCCTCCCGCCCGATCTCATTCCGCTCTGGACCGCCCACGAGCTGGCGCACACCGTTCGGTATACCTCGCACGGAAGCCAGAGCGACCTGCGCCGCATCGTCGCCGAGGGGGGCGGCTACTACGACTACTGGCAGACCGGCAGCCGCGCGACGCTCCGCGAGCTCTTGCTGAACGAAGGTTTGGCGGTCCACGCCTCCCGGGCCGTCGCGCCCGGTTTCGACCCCGCCGACTACTTCGGATACACGCGGCGCCAGTATCATCGCCTCCGAGAGCTGGAGGCGTTCTTGCGACGGGCGGTGGACGGCGACCTCGACCTGGCGGGACTCGGGCTCCGGCTCCGGTATCTCTCCGGCGGCATGAGCTCGGCGGCGCGGCTGGTGAGCGGCCGGGTCATTCCCGAGCGCGCCGGCTACTATCTCGGATATCGGATGGCCGAAGCGATGGTCGGCGCCCGCGGCCTCCCGCAGGCGCTCCGCGCGGCCGCAGCCGAGTTCCAGGCGGCCGACGACGCATCACGGGGTATCCAGACCGCTTAGCTTTCCGGCATGGCAGACGAGGCACCCGTAACGATCACCTGGAAGCCATCCGGGCCGGTAACCGTGGAGGGGCCGGCCGTTTTCCGCGACAACGACGGCAACGAGCTCATCCCGCCCCCCACCAAGCATCCCGGCCAGGTGAAGCTCTGCGGTTGCGGCCATTCCAAGACCAAGCCCTTCTGCGACGGAAGCCATAAGCGATAGTGCGACACTCGCACTACTTGCCCACGCAGAACCCCGCGAAGATCCGGCCCAGCACCTCCTCGACATCCACCACGCCGATCAGTTCGTCGAGCGCGAGCACGGCCTCGCGCACGTGATGGGCGGCAAGCACCGCGTCGCCCCCGGGGCCGAGGTGCGGCCGCGCCGACTCGAGCGCCGCGAACGCGCGGCGGAGCGCGTCGACGTGGCGGGCGCGGGTGAGTGCCGGCTCCAGGTCGGCGAGCTGAACCCGATCGCCGAAGAGGCGTTCGCCGGCCACCCGACGGACCTGGTGGAGCCCGACGCCCGTGAGCGCGGATACCGCGAGGTCGCCGGGCTCACCGGGCGCGAGATCCGCCTTGGTGCGCACCACGAGCGTCGGGCTGTCGGCCGCGATCGCCGTCTCGTCCGGGCCGAGCGTTCGCCCCGCCTCGGCACAGAGGAGCACCAGGTCGGCCGCGGCGAGCCACCGCCGGCTCACCGCCACGCCGAGTCGCTCGACCCGGTCGGATACGGAGCGAAGTCCGGCGGTGTCCGCAAGCCGGACCGGCCAGCCGAGGAAATCGGTGTGCGCCTCGATGGCATCGCGGGTGGTGCCGGCCACTTCGGTCACCAGCGCCCGCTCGCTGCCCAGCAGCGCGTTGAAGAGCGAGGACTTCCCTGCGTTGGGCCGCCCCGCGATCACGACGAGCGCGCCCTCCCTCAAACGCTCTCCGGCGGGCGCCGTCGCGAGCAGGCGCTCGACCCGCTCGGCTGCGGCGTCGAGCGCGGCGGCGATTCGCGACGGCGGCACCGGGCCGTCGTCCTCGCCGGGAAAATCGAGCTCGTACCCGAGCAGCGCTTCGGCGTCGAGCAGTCGCACCCTGAGATCGTTGAGACGTGCGGACAGGCCGCCGTCGAGCTGGGCGAGCGCTGCTCCGGCCTGCGCCGGCGCGGTGGCGTCGATCAGATCGCCCACCGCTTCGGCCTGGAGCAGATCGAGCTTGCCGTTCAGCACCGCGCGGCGGGTGAACTCGCCCGCGGCGGCCGGTCGCGCACCGGCAGTCTGCAGCGCGGCCACCAGGCGGACAGGCACCATGAGTCCGCCGTGACAGGAAAGCTCGATCAGGTCGTCGCCGGTGTAGCTCGCCGGCGCGGGAAAGACGGTGTAGAGCCCGCGATCGATCGGGCTGCCGTCAGCGGCGCGGAACGTGGCGAGCGTGGCGCGCCGCGCGGGGCTCGAGCGAAAGCCCTCGATGACCCGCGCGGCCACCTCGAACGCCCCGGCGCCGCTCACCCGGACCACCGCGATGGCCGAGCGGCCCGGCGGGGTGGCGAGTGCCACGATCGGATCGGAGAGCATTCCGCTAGCCGCTAGCCGCTAGCCGCTCGCTCGGCTGGCACTCGGCTCGCCGCGCGAAGCACCGAGCGACCGCGGAACGAGCGGATAGCGGATAGCGGATAGCGGATAGCGCACTTATGACGCCTGCTTTTTGCGCTTGGTGGGCGGCGGGGCCGGCGGCGGCTCGGGGGCCATCGGCGCGCTGCGCTTCATCCGTTCCCGCGCGAGCATCCATTGCTGCGGGACGCTCGCGATGTTGCTGACCGAATAGTAGAGGTTGAGCCCCGACGGGAAGTTGACGAACAGCACCGTCATCATCACGGGCATGATGTACAGCATCATCTTCATCTGTGGATTCGGCTCCATGCCGAGCTGCCCGACCTTGGTCAGCGCGTACATCGAGATCCCCATGACCAGTGGGATGATGTAGAGCGGGTCGGGGCGCGCGAGATCCGGAAGCCACAGGAACGACGTGCCCCGCAGCTCGATGCTGCCCTGGAGCACGAAGAACAGCGCGAACAGCACCGGCATCGGCAGCAGCATGGGCCAGCAGCCGCCGAACGGGTTCACGTTGTGCTCCTTGTACAGCTGGAACATCTCCTGCTGGAGCTGCTGCGGGTTGTCCTTGTGGCGGTCCTGGAGCTCCTTCATCTTCGGCTGGATCGCCTGCATCGCCATGCTGGCGCGCATGGCCTTCTGGTTCAGTGGCCACAGGATGACCCGCACCAGAATGCCGAACACGACCAGCACGACGCCGTACGCCAGCCCCAGCGACTCGTGCATCCACACGAGGAGCCAGCGCGTCGGGACCGCGAAAAAACGGACCAGCGTGCGGAACCCCGGCCAGCCGTACGGGTTGACGTCGTCGAAGTCGTGCCCCATACGACTTAGCCGGTCGTACTCCATTGGCCCGGCGTAAAGCGAGTAGCTGAACCCGCCTCCCGGCCCCACCGGCAGGCTCAGCCGCACGTCGGCGCGGGCCGGGTCCTCGCCGGCCGTGGCGGGTGCCACCGCCGTGACGCCGCCGATGTCGGCGCCCGCACTGTCCAAGCTGAGCACGGCCGTGACGAAGTACTTCGACTTGATCGCCGCCCAGTCGAATGGTCCGCTGAGCGTCGTCGGTTTGCCCGGCTCGAGATCCGCAAAGCTCGTCCGTTCGGTGGCGCCCCGCCGGGTCACCAGCGCCAGTTCGCGCGTGTTCTCCGCGGAGTCGGCTTCGGTCTGCGCGAGCCCCGGCCCCATCCCCACCAGCAGCAGCCCGCCGTTCGGGCCGATCCCCCGCACTCGGCCCGACACATCCACCCGGTATTCATCCGGCACGAACGTGTACTCCAGCTCGACGCCGTAGGTCCCGTTCTCCGCCGACAGGCGGAGCGGGGTCCGCCCCTGTACCGAGAGTGAGGCAGCGGAGGGCGTGAAGGCCCACTCGCCAACATCCACGGTATCCCGCTCGGATACCAGGGTGAGCACGAGGAGATCGCTGCCACCGGGCAGAAGCTCCACGGGACCGGACCGACCCGCCGCCATCGTCCGGTACTTGCGCAGCGTAGCGCTGACGAACCGGCCTCCCCGCGTGCTGATGCCGTAGGTGTAGAGTGGTGACGAGACGAGGACGGTGTCGGCAGCCGCCTGATCGGCGGCAGTAGGCAGCTGGACGGGCGGGCGGGCGGGCGGTGCCTCCGCATCGGGGGCGGGCGCCGCCGGCGCGACGGAGTCCGTGCCCGCTTCCCCGCCTGCCCCACTGCCCGGCCCACCCGCCGGTTTTTTGCTGAAGATGGCGGGCGCGATGGCGATGACCATCATCAGCAGGATGGCCCAGACGACGCGGCGTTCCATGGTCAGGCGATCACGTCAGGGAACAGGATCGGGTCCACCCCGATGGAAGGGATGGCAACGCGCCAGGCGGCGGACGGCGAGCCAGCCGCCCCGCGCCATACCGTAGCGGGTCACGGCTTCGAGCGCGTACTGGGAGCACGAGGGGGTGAAGCGGCAGGCCGGCGGCAGCGCCGGCGAGATGAAGCGCTGGTAGCCCTTGATTGCGCGGGTGAGGGCGAGTGCAAGGAATGACGGCCTCGCCGCACTCGCACTCACCCTCACCCTCGCACTCACACTCTCCCCCACACCGGTCACCGCTTGCCGCCCACCTGCTCGGCCCAGAGGAGCATCTCGCTGCGCAGGTGGGCGAAGGTGGCCTGATACGCTTCCCGTCGCGCCCGCACGATCACGTCCCACGCGGGTAGCGCGGGCAGCGCCGCGCGCACCGCGCGCCGCCAGATCTCGCGGAGCCGGCGGCGCAAACGGTTGCGGGCCACGGCGGAGGACTGATGCTTGGCGACGATCAGTCCGATACGCGCGTGGCCCGTCGTGTTCTCCATCCAGATCATGTCGAGGTGCTCGGTACGGCGGCGGCGCCCGTGGGCGAGGCAGCGGCGCAGGTCGGCCGCCCGCGTCAGCCGAGCGGCGCGCGGGAGGCTGGCCCTCGTCAGCTGCCCCCGTGCTTGGAGGGCACCCGCACGGTGAGCTGCTTGCGGCCCTTCTTGCGGCGGCGCGAGAGTACGGCGCGGCCCCAGCGCGTGGCCATGCGGGCGCGGAACCCGTGCTTCCCGATGCGCTTCTTGTTCCGCGGGCGATAGGACGGCTTCATGGTCCCTGCGATCCTCCGAATGAGCCCGGGAAGCTACTCGCCCGAGTCGGCTCGCGTCAAGCATCGGACGGCGTCGTGCGCGGCGCCTCGCCAGCGTCCAACCGCACCCCGAAGTGCTCCGCGCGACGTTCGCAAGATACTCGCGCGGCGAGGCGGCGCGCGGTGAGGAGCGCCCGCAACACTGGTTGACTTTTCCACAGCCGATCCGTAAGATCGGCTGCCCTTGAAAAATCTCCCACCGTTTTCGAGCCGAGATGCAGCTGTCAGCCAAGGAAGCTTGGAAGCGCATCCTCGATGCGGCGCAGCGCGAACTCCCTGCCGACGTCATTCGCAACTGGCTCGAGCCCACGGAGGCCATCAGCCTCGAAGGCGAGCAGTTGATCGTCGGCGCTCCGGACCACTTCGCCGCCGAATGGAATGAGACGAAGCACGGCCCCCTGCTCTCGCGCATCGCCGAGGGGGTCGTCGGTCGTCCCGCCGTGATCGTCTTTCGTGTGCAGGAAGAGCGCCAGCGGCGGCCGCAGATGGATTTCTTCGTGCCCCAGGCCCCGGGCAGCGCCACGCCGTCCGCGAACGGCGGCAGCAACCAGCCGCTCAACGAGCGCTACACCTTCGAGACCTTCGTCATCGGCAAATCGAACGAGCTTGCGGCCGCCGCGGCGCACGCCATCGCCGAGGCGCCCGGCAAGACGTACAACCCGCTGTTCGTCTACGGCGCCACCGGACTCGGCAAGACCCACCTGATGCAGGCCATCGCGCATGCCCGGCTCCGCCGGGCGGCCGATACCCGAGTGCTCTACGTGGGCGCCGAACAGTTCCTCAACGAGGTGATCGAGAGCATCCACGGGCGGACCATGCCCGATTTCCGGCGCCGTTACCGGAACGAGGTGGACCTGTTCCTGGTGGACGACGTGCATTTCCTGGAAGGCAAGGAGCAGACCCAGGAGGAGTTCTTTCACACCTTCAACGCCCTCCACCAGGCCAACAAGCAGATCGTACTCACGTCCGACCGCGCGCCCAAGGAGATCCCGGGCCTCGAAGCCCGGCTGGTGAGCCGGTTCGAGTCGGGCATGGTGGCGGACATCGGTCAGCCCGACCTTGAGCACCGGATCGCCATCCTCCGCAAGAAGCAGGAGCAGGACCACCTGGAGATGGCGATCCCGGACGACGTGCTCCGGTTCATCGCCGAGCATGTCCGGTCCAACGTGCGCGAGCTCGAGGGCTGCATCATCAAGCTGCTGCTGTTTGCCTCCTTGAAGCACAAGGAGATCACCATCGAGCTGGCGCGCGAGGCGCTCTCGGACAAGATCCGCCCCGGGGAGGACCCGTCCGACAGCCGGGCCAAGCCGCTGCCGACCATCCATCGCGTGCAGGAGGTGGTCGCCCGCCGCTGGGGTGTCACTGCCGAGGGGCTCCGCTCCAAGGCGCGGATCAAGACGCTCACGGTGCCGCGCCAGATCGCGATGTATCTCGCGCGCGAGCTGCTGCAAATGCAGCTGGTGGAAATCGGACAGGCGTTCGGCGGACGCGACCACTCCACCGTGATCCACAGCGTGGACAAGGTTACGCGGCAAATGTCGCGCGACCGGATGTTTCGCGAGAAGGTGGAGTACGCCAAACAGGAGTTGTGCGCAGAATAATCCCCGCGCACGTGGACGGGGTGTGGGCAGTCTGGACGGTGTCGGTCCGCGGGGGATTGTTTCCGCGCCGTCCACAGGTCGCCGACATCAGATGAGAGATCTAGCGCACGACGCATTCGGCAGTTGCACGAGTGGTCCACATGTCCCGGCCCTCTACTACTGCTACTAGTTCATATAAATGGTCCCGTAGTTCTATTAGTAGCACGCCGAGGAGCGGATGAAGCTCACGATTACGCGGGAGCAATTGCAGGAAGGCCTCGTCGCCGTGGCGGCGAGCGTGCCCACCAAGACCACGCTGCCGGTGCTCGCGAACCTGCTGCTCGAGGCTTCGCGCGACGGACTCCGGCTCTCCGGCACCGACCTCGACATCGCGGTGAGCACCATCGTGCCGGCGTCGCTCGACCAGGAAGGTGCGATCACCCTTCCCGCCCGCAAGCTGGTCGAGATCGTGCGCGAGCTCCCCAGCAACCCCATCCGCATCATCGCGAGCGGCGAGCAGCGCGTGAGCATCGAGTGCGGGCGGTCCAAGTTCCGGCTGCTCGGCCTGCCGCGCGAGGAGTTTCCCGCGTTCCCCTCGGTGAAATTCGATGGCGGCTGGCGCGCCTCGGCCAAGGACCTCCAGAAGCTCATCGGGCACGTTGCCTTCGCCGCGAGCACAGAGGAGAGCCGGCCCATCCTCAACGGCGTGCTCTGGGAGCTGCGCCCGGAGCGGATGCGCATGGTGGCCACCAACGGCCACCGGCTTGCCCGGATGGACGTCCCCACCGCCGCGGCGGGCGGCGGCCAGGCCGATCTGATCGTGCCCCCCAAGGCGCTCGAGCAGATCCGCCGGCTCTTCAGCGCCGAAGACGAGGTCGAGGTGGCGCGGAGCGAGAACCACCTCGGCTTCCGCTCGGCCACTACCCAGGTCTTCACCCGGCTGATCGAGGGCCCCTACCCGAACTACGAGCAGGTGATTCCGCGGGAGAACGACAAGACCGCCACCGCCGACAAAGCGGCGCTGACCGCGGCACTCCGGCGGATGAGCATCGTGGCGAGCGATCAGACCCACCGCATCCGGGTGGGCTTCGCCAGCGGCACGTGCAAGCTGTCGGTGCAGACGCCCGACCTGGGCGAAGCCCAGGAAGAAGTCACCATCGCCTACGACGGCGATCCGCTCGAGATCGGGTTCAACGCGGCGTATTTGCTCGAGATCCTGAAGTACATCCCGACCGACGAGGTCCGGCTCACCTTCAAGGCCCCGGAGCGCGCCGCGACCATCGAGCCGGTGGGCTGGAACGATCCCGCGAGCTACCTGGCGCTGGTGATGCCGCTCAGGCTGGTGGACTGATCCCGGATCTGCGTGAGCGGCTTTCGCAGCCGCACCACCCGGAGCTCCGCGAAATCCGGAGCCCCGGTCACCGGATTGATCTTCGGGAGTACCCGCCCTCCTGGATCACTGCTGGTCACCCCGAAATCATCGTCGTTGGACACTACGAGCGTGGAATCGTCGATGACGGCAAGGCCCTCCGGCTTGTCGTGGCTCCAGCCCGGCAACTCCGCCACCAAATCGGAGACCAGCGTCTTCGACGCCACCCGGATCCCGTGCGCCGCAAGCAGCGCACCGGGATCTTCCGCACCGATGGTTTTTTCTTCGAGGGTTTTTCCGTCGACGAGGAGGCCCGTCGCCGCGGCCGCGTCGCCGGTCACGTCGGTCGCCGCACGCACGTCCACGGCGTGAATGCGCTTGAAGGCACCCGGCTGCCCGGGCCAGCGGAGATCGCGCTCGGTCACCAGGAACTGGTCGGCCGTGAGCGCCGCGATCTCGCTGCTGAGGTGCTCGGGATGGTCGAGCAGGTGCAGGTATTGCTGCGCCGCACCGGTTCGGGTGTCGTAGAGCACTAGGCGGGTGACACGCGTGCGCCGGATGCTCGGCACCGAGGGCCGCGGGTTTTCCAGCGGGCATTGCATGATGCCGGCCAGGGTCCTCCCGTCCGGGAGCAGTGCGAGCCCTTCCATCCCGCAGTTCGGACGGCGCTTCGCCAGGACGGCGGGGAGCGGGCGCGCACCCCCGAACGGATCTACCCGTGCGAGCTCCCTGCCCGCCGAGTCTACGTGGAGGAGATACGGCCCGTATTCGTCCGACACCCAGAAACTCCCGTCCGGCAGTCGCGCGAGTCCTTCGAGATCGAAGCCGTTCCGGTCGTAGCCCCCTTGCCCGAGCAGCGCCCCGTCCAGCGCGACGGCCTGCTCGTTGGTGCCGCCGGATCCGGGCGGCTGTGGGAGACCGGAGAGGCGCGTGCTGTCAGAGGCCGTCAGAACGATCGTATCGGTCAGCGCGAAGGTGCCGTTCTCCAGCCGGAACCGGCCGATGCGCGGCGCGAACCACGGCACCGGGAAGAGCTTCTGGCCGGCGGTGGCCCCGTCGACGTTCGGGCCGCGGTCGGTGAGGAGGAAAAACGCGTTCGGATCGTCGGGATCGGGAACCAGCGCCGACCCGTAGCCGCCGTTCAGCACCGGCACGGCATGCCGGCCGGTGCCGACAGTCGCGAGGACCACCGGTTGCTGCAGCGGGCCGTCCATCGGCCCCCGCGGCGCACAGGCCTCGAGCGCGAGCGCACCGAGCAGTGAGATCCCGACGCGGAGCGGTCGAGCCACTATCTCACTTGCCGAGCCTCTCGATCTTCCAGGTCGCTCGCTGGCTCACCGGGACCGTCTGCCCGACCGCCGGCACCGAGATCGTCATCTCGGCGGAGTCAGCGCCTTCGGCCGTGAGCACTCCCCCGCCCCGTCCGAACCGATAGACACCGCGCCGAGCTCCGCCGGCGGTCATCTCCATCGGCTGCTCGGCCTGGCCGCCGGTTCCGGTCCGCTCGAAGGTCGTCCTGCTCTCGATGGTGATCGCCCTGCCGTCCGCGGCGGTGGCGCGGTAGTTCGTCACCGCGAGCTCGGTGGCATCGAAGGCGTCCGCCTTCAGCGACCGCCGGGTCGTGTCGGTCCAGGCGCTTCCCTGTTCCAGTCCTCCGAGCGGCAGCGAGGGAAACAGCACATGCAGCGTGGCCCCGACCTGATCGCCAATGGTGCTGGTCCGGTCCGGGCGCAGGTCGGTCAGCTCGCCGTTGGCGCTGAGGGCGCCGGTCCACCGCGTTCCCTCTGCCCGGTAGAGCGAGTCCGGCGGCACGGATCCGCCTTCCTGCCGCAGCGAGTCGAGCTGGATCGCCACCTCGTAGGGCGGAGCCGCGCCGCGCAGCGTGATTCCGAGGTAGGCCGTGCGCCGGAACTCCTGTACCTGCGTGGCGCCGCCGGGAAGCTGGAGCGTCAGGCTGTCGCGGCGCTGAAAGGCGAAGGTCGTCGCGGGCGCCGGCCGATAGACCAGAGCCCCCGGTGTCACCGGTACGGGCGACTCGGCCGCTCCGCCCTCGCTCGGCGGGGGGGCCTCCGCAGGACGTGGACGGGTTTCGACGCCCGGGCCGCTGGTGCAGGCGGCTAGAATCAGCAGGATCGTGGCGCCCGGCCCGCGCCGGACGAGCTGGAACAGTGGCATGTTCCCCCTCCAGAGAGCCGTAAGGTATCCCGGTCGCCCGGCTCTGCCCATGCGGCCACACCAGCGCGCCGCCCCCCGGAGTGACCTCCGAGGGACGGCGCCGGGTCGAGCCGTAAGCCGAGTTCTGTTCCGCCCCGAAGAGCGGGATGGTCATCTGTCTGGGACGGCCGTCGCCGGCCGCCTCGAGCAGCCTACCCGCGGCTCACCGTTGCCGGTGTTGGTCGGTGTGGGTCACACCTCGCCGCCTATTTGGCCTTGCTCCGACTGGGGGTTGCCGTGCCACCGTCCGTTGCCGGCGGTGCGGTGGGCTCTTACCCCACCGTTTCACCCTTACCACTCGCGTGGCGGTTTGTTTTCTGTGGCCCTGTCCGTCGCCTTGCGGCGCCCAGGCGTTACCTGGCAGTCTACCCGGCGGAGCTCGGACTTTCCTCGAGCGCCATGACGACGCCCGCGACCACCGCGCTCAACCCATCTCAAATATAGCTATCCGCTATCCGCTGTCCGCTATCCGCCTGCCCCGATGGCTCGACCGGCTTCCCAGATCCCAGTCTGCTCGCCACCTTCGCGGATAGCGGATAGCGGATAGCGGATAGCGGATAGCGGATAGCGGATAGCGGATAGCGGATAGCGGATAGCGGATAGCGGATAGCGGATAGCGGATAGCGGATAGCGGATAGCGGATAGCGGATAGCTACTTTCTCTCCCCCGGCGCCGGGCCCGGAGTGCAGCCGTCCTCCCGGAGATGCTTCGACGCCGTGAGCTGATATCCGAGCGCCTCCAGCCGTTCGGTGGTTCGGCCCAGCCGCAGGAGTCCGCGCTCGGCCTGCCCGAGCACCGGATGCAGCAGCGGGTCGGCCCGGTCCCATTGCACCAGCACCGCCTCGTATTCGGTCGCCGCCGCGTCCCGCCGGCCCAGACGCTCGTAGGCCAGCCCGCGCAGTAATCGCATCCGGGGGAGCATGCCCCAGCGCATGTCGAACTGGCGCACCTCGAACTCGCCGGGCTCGAATCCCTCCGCCACACGCAGCGCCCCGGCGTAGTCACCGAGCGCGTAGCGCACCTGCGCCGCGATCGGGCGGGAGAAAACCGTGTACAGCAGGCGGTCGTCCTTCACCAGGCGGAGCCGCTCGCCGACGTTCGCGACCAATCGGCGCGCCGCCGCGGAGTCGTGGCGGCTGAGCGCGACCAGCGCCTCGACTTCGGGCGGCAGCGGCGCCTCGGTCAGCGGTCTGAGCTCCGCGACGGCGAGCGTGTCGCCGCCCGGCGCGGCGGTCAGGAGGCCGACCGCGGCGGATGCACCGCTGGCCGCGATGATCCGCTTTCGCGCCTCGGCCGCCGCGCGCCCGGCCTCCGTGGCAGTGCTCCAGAGCTGGCGAAGCGACGGCACCGGTCCGCCGAACGCGGCGTACAGGTCACCCAGCATTCGCCGGGTGGCGAGATCCGGTGGTAGCCCCCGGTTGATCCCCATCGTGGAGTCGAGCTTGGCGCCCACCTCCGTCGCGAGCGTGATGACCCGGCGGGCGCCCTCCAGGTCGCCGCGGTACGCATAGATGTTCGCGCCCGACGCGATCGCCCGGACCACGGTGGGGCGCGCCTCAGGATCCATGAACTGTGCGGCCGTTGCCGTATCGAGCGCCTGCCCGAGCTCGGCCGCCGCCTGCTCCGTCCTCCCGGCCGCGAAGTGGACCGACGCGCGGTCGAACGGGAGCTCCGGATAGCGGTCGGCCGCCACGCCGCGGAACCGGTCGATCTCGGCGAGCGCCCCGGCGTCCTGGCCAGACCGGAGGTAGGCATCCAGAAGCGACACGTGCGCCAGCTTCACCGTGGGGTGCGCCACTACCCACGTCCGCGCGTCCGCCACCCACTGGGCGCGGGCGCGGGCGACTGCATCCGGCCGCCCGGGCGTGCGGAGTGCTCGCGTCCGCACGGACTCGCGGTCGTGCACCGAATCACCGGCGAGTAGCTCGACCGGCGGGCGGGCTCCGCTCGCGACCTTGAGCAAGTCGGTGACGTGGAGGTACGGCACGGCGTAGGCCGGGTCGATCGCGAGGGCTCGACGGAACGCCCGGTACGCCCGGGTGTAGGCCAGCGAGCGGTTGGGGATGGTATCGTGGAACCACGACTCGGCGAGACCGTTCCACGCCTCGCGATCGTTCGGGTCGCGCACCAGCAGCCGCTGATACAGGGCACGCGCGGTCACCAGGTCCATGCTCTGGAACGCCTGGTAGGCGCTGATCGCGATTCGATGTGGCTCCGGCAGGCCCGCGGCGTGCCGCGACGCCTGGTCGAGCGCGGCGCGGGCTGCGGAGTCCTCGCCCATGCCGATCCAGCTGAGCACGTGAGCCAATCGGTAGTACGCCAGCGCGAACGTCGTATCGATGGCGGTTGCCCGCTGAAACTCCGCGGCTGCGGCGGGAAGGTTCCAGCGGTTGAGCAGGTCGGTCCCCGCGAGATACCGGCGGAACGCCTCGACCGAGTGGGTCGTGGTGGCGGCAAGGCCCGGACCCACGGCGTCGGCCGGCGCGCCGGAGAGGTCGAGGAGGCGCGCGGCCAGCGCGTCGAACAGCGGGCGCACGTCCTCGCCGGGACGGCCGTCGACCCGCGCCACGTGCACCCGCCCGCCGCTCGCCACGTCGTACACCCGCGCGATCAGGCGCAGGGTGTCGCCCGCCCAGCTGAATTCGCCGCGCACGACGGTCCACACGCCGGCGTCGCGCGCCATCCGTCGCGCCATTTCCAGCCCGATCGCGTCGCCGGGCGCCAGGCCGTGCCGCGTCAGCAGGTCGTGCAGCCGGTCATGCTCCACGACGGTGAGATCGGTCCACTGCGCCAGATTGAGTCCCAGCATGCTGACGCTGCCGTCGCTGAGCCACCCGAGGGTCCGATCCTGCTGGAGATTCTCGAACGGCAGCAGCAGCATCGAGTGGCGGGGATCGACGCCGACGGGCGGGCCATCGCGCCGAGCGAGCGCGAGCCAGCCGGCCAGCGCCACGACCGCCATCGCTGCGGCGGCCAACAGCCTGCT
>JBOHSN010000080.1:0-19120 GCA_050733215.1 Gemmatimonadales bacterium | reverse complement strand
TCATCGCCAGTCCCGAGACCAAGGTCGTTCTCGTCATCACCGCGATCTTCTCGCTTATCTCTTGGTTCATCATCATCGCCAAGTGGTGGCAGTTCCGGCGGCTCAACCGCCAGGCCGACCGCTTCTTCTCCGAGATGGAACGCTCTACCCGGCTCCAGGAGGCGTACCACGCGGTGATGAAGCAGCCCCCATCGCCGTACTCGCGCCTCTTCCGCGAGGCGATGACGTTCTATTCGGAGCTCCGGCCCGGTGCGCTCGACCGGACCGGCGAGCGCGGGTCGCTCACCCCGACCCAGCTCGAGGCGCTCAAGATGGTGCTCGGGAAGGAGGTCGCGGCGGAGCGTGACCTGCTCGGCCACTACATCCCCTGGGTCGCCATCATCGGCTCAGTGAGCCCCCTGATCGGCCTGCTCGGCACGGTGGTCGGTATCATGAACGCTTTCGTCGGCATCTCCTCCCGCGGGTCGGGCAATCTCGCGGCTGTGGCTCCCGGGGTGGCCGAAGCGCTGGTGGCCACGTTCGGCGGCCTCGCCGCGGCGATTCCGGCGGTAATCGCCTACAATCTGTTCGTGAACCGGATCCGGCTGTTCGCGGGCGAGCTCGAGGGGTTCGGAAACGAACTGATCGGGACGATGGCGCGGGAAGGACTGGTCTGATATGGCCGTAAGCCTGGGTGGCGGGCTCGGCGGCGACCGCCGCGGCGAGATGTCGTTCAACGCCGACGTGAATGTCGTTCCGCTGATCGACGTGCTCCTCGTGCTGCTGATCATCTTCATGTTGACGGCCCCGCTTATGCAGGGCGGAGTGGAGGTCGAGCTGCCGCGCGCGGAAGCGCGGCCGCTCCAGCCGAAGGAAGGGCTGGTCGTGTCGGTGAACCGTGACGGGCGCATCTACGTGGATGACACGCCGGTGAGCTACCGCGACTTTCGCTCGACGTTCCGCGCGCTCGTCGCCCAGCGGAAGCCGCAGGGCGTGTATCTCCAGGCGGACGCCAATGTCCCCTACGGCAGCGTCGTGCGGGTGCTGGCGGTGATCCGGACGGCCGGCATCGCGAACGTCGGGCTGGTGGCGGCGGACGAGGAGCCATGAAGTTCCGGACGCCCGCGCGCAGAGAGCGACCGGGCGTCGCCATGGGGCTCGCCGGCACGACGGTGGTCCACGGCGCGCTGGCGGGGGTGCTGCTCGCGGCGGCCGCGGCCAGCGCCTCGCCCAAGTCGCTGCCGCCGGCGTATGCGGTCGAGCTGGTGGCGGCGCCGCGGCCAGACCCCAAGATCCGCCGGGCGCCCCGCGAGGCCTTGCCGACGCCGCCGGAGGACAAGCCGGCGCCGATCAAGCCGCCGCCGAAGGCCAAGCCGGTGCCGAAGCCGCCCGAGCCCAAGACGCCGCCCCGGCCCGAGCCGGAGACCAGGGAGCCGCCGGCCAAGACCAAGGCGCCGGTCGAGCCCTTGCCGGGGGAGACGCCGAGCACGGGCACCGACGTGGCGAACGTCAAGACGCCGGGGCTCGAGTTTCCCTATCCCGAGTATCTGCGCAATATCGTGTCGCAGATCTACCGGCGGTGGGACCGGAGCGGCAGTCAGAGACGCCGGGCGGAGTTCACGTTCCTGATCCTGCGTGACGGCACGGTGCGCGAGATCAAGACGTTCCGCTCGTCGGGCAATTTCGCGTTCGATCTCGACGCGCATGGCGCCATCGAGGCCGCCGCGAACGCCAAGGCGTTCGGCCCGCTCCCCGACGGGTATCCGTCGGACGTGCTGCCGATCACGTTCTACTTTGCACCTCGGAGCCAATGAGACGATCCGCTCTGTTGCCCCTCGCCGGGTTGCTCGCGCTCGCCACCACCGCGCGCGCCCAGGACCGGCCGGCCGAGAGCATCACGGTCGGCATCGAGTACAACCCCGCGGCCCGGCCCGGCCTCGTCGTCGTTCCGGGCGTGGGCGCCGATTCCGTTCGCGCCATCGTGCGGCGCGATCTCGATTACAGCGACCGCTTCGAGATGATCGCGGTCTCCGACCCCGGGGCGGGCGGCAGCTCCACCGGCCCGATCAACTATGGCCTCTACAAAGCGCTCGGCGCCGAGCTCGCCGTGGAGCTCGTGGACCGGGCGGGGCGCGTGATCGCCCGGCTGCACGACGTCAACGGCTCGCAGATCCGCTATGAAGTGGAAGCCACACTGCCCCCGCCGACCGACGGCGGGTTCCGGATGGCCGTGCACACGCTCTCCGACGAGCTGGTCCGCCGGGCCGTGGGCGAGCCCGGCATCGCCGCCACCCGGATCCTGCTGGTCCTGAACGGGCGGGTGCATCAGATGGACAGCGACGGGTTCGGCCTTCGGCCGCTCACCCCCGAAGGGCAGACGGCGCTGTCGCCGACCTGGTCGCCCGACGGCCGCCGGTTCGCCTTCACCCGCCTTGGCGCCGGGCGGGGCGGCATCCACGTGCAGACATTGAGCACCGGCGAAACCACGCAGGTCCCCGGTACCGAGACCGCGCTCAACATCACGCCGGCCTGGTCGCCTGACGGACGCATCGTCGCGTACGCGCATTCCGACGAGCGCGGCACCGACATCTATACAGCAGCGCTCGGCGGCAGTGCGCAACGCTTGACCGTGGGTCGCTTTGCGGACAACTTGTCACCCACATTCTCCAACGACGGGCGTCGCATCGCCTTCATCTCCACCCGTGCCGGGCCACCACAGCTGTACGCCATGGGGGCCGACGGCACCGACCAGGAGCTCCTCGCGCCGTTCGACTACGGCGTCACCGGCAGCTCCAATGCGCCCGAATGGTCGCCCGATGGCGCGGCGGTCACCTTCCATCGCGAGGTGCAAGGCACGCCGCAGGTTCACGTGCTCTCGGTGTCCGGTCGCAGGCTTCGCGCCCTCACGTCGGCCGGACGCAACGAAGACCCGACCTGGGCGCCCGACGGGCGGCACATCGCCTTCGTGTCGGATCGAAGCGGCCAGCGCCAGCTCTGGGTCATCGACAGCGAGACCGGACGCGTCCGGCAGCTTCCGACACCGGGCCGCGCCCGGCTTCCATCCTGGTCCCGCCGCCTGGCCGGGGCCGTGACCGTTCCCAACCCCTAGAGCAGGAGTGATGATGCGCGCCTCGTCCATCATGGGTATGGTCGCCGCCGTCGTGCTGGTGACCGCCTGCGGCAGCAAGCAGGACCCGGAACAGCCCGCCCCCGAGCCGGCTCCCGCGCCGACGCAGGAAGCTCCGCCGCCGCCCCCGCCGCCGACGGATGAGGGGCGCGCGGCCAGGGAAGCGGCCGAAGCGGAGGCCGCACGGCTCCGCCAGCTCACCACCGACCTCACGTCGCCGATCTTCTTCGACTTCGATCGCGCCGAAGTGCGGCAGGGCAACGACCAGGGGCTGCTCGACCGCAAGGCGGCCATCCTGGCGGCGAACTCGGCCGTGCGGCTCCGGATCAGCGGTCACGCGGACGAACGGGGCAGTGACGAGTACAATCTGGCGCTGGGTAACCGCCGGGCCGCGTCGGCCAAGCGGTATCTGACCGGCAAGGGCCTGGCTGACAACCGGATGGAGGTTGTGTCGTACGGCGAGGAGCGGCCGGCCAACCCTGGCCACGATGAATCCTCCTGGGCCGAGAACCGCCGGGACGAGTTCGAGGTGACTGCCGGCGGCGGCCGCCTCGTGGCGCCGTGACGATGCCGCCGCGGGCGCTCGCCGTTGCGCTGCTCACGGCCGGTCTGGCCGGGGCGGCGTGCGCCTCGCCGTCCGAGGTGAAGCGGGTCCAGAACGAGGTGGCGGTGCTCCGCGCCGAGACCACGCGGCAGGACTCGGTGCGGGCGGCGCGGCTCGCGGAGATCATGCGGGTGCAGCAGCGGCTCATGGACTCGCTGGAGACGACGCGCACCGCCCTGCGCAACCTCCGCGGTGAGACCCAGCAGGATTTCTACAAGGTGGAGCAGCAGCTCGTGCAGCTCCAGGAGCTCACCGGCCAGAGCCAGCGCCGCCTGAGCGAGCTCCGCACGCAGCTCGAGGCGCGCGAAGCGCAGATTTCGGCGGAACCCGGCGCCGGCGGCACGCCGGGCGACACCGGCGCCGCCCCGCCGGACGCCGCCGCCACCGCGTCGGCTGGCCAGATCTATGAGGCCTCGGTGGCCCAGCTTCGTCGCGGCAGCACCGCCACCGCGCGCACCGGGCTCCGGCAGCTGCTCCAGAACCATCCGACGAGCGAGCGGGTGCCCGACGCGCTGTACTTCATGGGGCAGAGTTTCGCGGCGGAGAATCAGGATTCGGCCGCCGCCTACTACAACCGGGTGGTGCAGAATCACGGGCAGTCGCCGCGCGCGCCCGCAGCGCTCTACAACCTCGGCTTGCTGGCCGAGCGGCGAAAGGACACCGCGGCGGCACGCGATGCGTACCAGCGGGTCCTCCAGCGCTATCCCCGCTCCGACGAGGCCGCGCTGGCCCGTGACCGGCTGAGGGCGCTCGGGCGCTGAGCCCGGGCGCCGTGCCCGAGCCGTCATGACCGGTCCGGCCGGGGAGATGCCGTTCCTCGATCACCTCGAGGAGCTCCGGTCCCGCATTCTCCGGTCGGTCGGTGCCCTCGTCGCCGCGTTCGCGCTGGGCCTGTGGCTGGTCCAGCGCTTCTCGCTCGTCGCCGTCCTCAAACAGCCCATCGCCCCGTACCTCACCGGCGGGAAGCTCGTCGTGCTGAGCCCCACCGAGCCGGTGATGATCGTCCTCAAGCTCGGGTTCGTCGTGGGGGTGGTGCTCGCCTCGCCGGTGCTCATCTGGCAGCTCTGGGCATTCGTGGCGCCCGCGCTGTACCAGCGGGAGAAGCGCGTGGTGGTGCCCGCGCTGTTCGGGGGGCTCGGCCTCTTCCTGGCGGGCGCGGCGCTGGCCTGGGTGTTCGTGGTGCCGAAGGCCCTCCGGGTGCTCTTCAGCTTCCAGACCGAGGCGATCGCGCCGTTCATCACCTACGACGCGTATTTCGGCTTCATCGTCCAGTTGGTGCTCGCGCTCGGCATCTCGTTCGAGCTGCCGCTCGTGATGCTGCTGCTTGCCTGGGTCGGCGTCGCCACGCCGGAACGCCTGCACCGCTTCCGGCGCCTCGCCGTGGTGCTGGCGTGCGTCGCCGGCGCGCTGCTCTCGCCCGGCGCCGACCTGCTCTCGATGGTGATGCTGACGGTGCCGCTCATCCTGCTGTACGAGGTGGGTTTCCTGGGCGCCGTGCTGATCGACAAGCGACGGCGGCGCGCGGCGGCGGCCGCGGCGGCGGTGGTGCTGCTGGCGCTGCTGCCGATGGATGCGGGGGCCCAGGTGCCCGGCCAGCCGGGTGGTGGGCTCTTCGGCGGGGTCCGCCCCGGCCAGGGGCCCAGCCTGGGGAAGATCGGACCGGGCCAGCCGCTCGATTCGGCGACCGCGCGGCTCCTGGGTCTGCCCACGGCCCCCACCCGCAAGTTCGGCGAGCCGGACTCCACGCTCACCGAGCTGCTCCGCCGCCCGGGGTACAAGGCCACGCGGTATCGCGCCGACTCGGCGACGTTCTTCGCGGACGACCGCCGGATCCGGCTCGAGGGCAGTGCGCTCACCGAACAGCAGGGGGTCACGCTCGAGGCCGACAGCGTCACCTATCGGGAAGCGAGCTGCGTGCTCGAAGCGGCCGGCGGTCCGCATTTGTTCGACCAGGGGCAGATCCTGGTGGGCGCTGCGATCTCCTACAACACCTGCACCCGCCGGGGCGTCATCAAGGATGCGCTCACGAACTTCTCGGCGGGCAGCACGATCTGGTTCCTCCGTGGCAACGTCGCGGCCGATTCCAGCGCGCGGCGGATGTACGCGTCCTCCAGCGAGATCACGAGCTGCGACCTGCCCACCGCGCACTACCACTTCTCGGCCAGAAAGGTGAAATGGGTGTCCGAGAACTCGTTCGTGGCACGGCCGATCGTGCTCTACATCCGCGACGTCCCGATACTATGGCTGCCGTTCATCTATCAGGACATCCGCCCGGGCCGCCGCTCGGGCATTCTGATTCCGCAGTTTGGCATTGCCGACATCATCCGCACGTCGAGCGGCTATCAACGGCAGATCACGAACATCGGCTACTACTGGGCCACCAACGACTATCTCGACGTGACCGCGCGGGTGGACTGGTTCTCGGGGCGGTACGTGCAGGTCGGGGCGGCCGCGCAGTACAACGTGCTCAACCGGTTCCTGAGCGGGTCCGCCGAGGTGAGCCGGCAGGAGCAGAGCGGCGGCGGCGGCGCCACGAGCCTCCGCTGGGACCACCGCCAGCAGTTCAACCTGAGCACGAGCCTCACGTTCAACGTCAATTACGTGAGCAACAGCTTCGTGGTGCGGAACAACGCGCTCGATCCGCTGCGGAACACCCAGCTGGTGAGCAGCGCGGCGAATCTGACGCGGCGGCTCCGCTGGGGCCAGCTCACGCTCGGCGCCACCCGCCGCCAGAACCTGAGCGACAACAGCTCGCAGTCGACCCTGCCGTCCCTCGACCTCGCGCCCAAGCCGTTGGACATCGCGCGCAACATCACCTGGTCGCCGGGATTCACGCTGCGGAACGAGCTCACCTCCCGCACGCCGCTGCCGGACGTGGTCGTGGTCCGCCCGGGCGGCGCGCTGGACACGCTGTCCCAGACCGGGGCCTCACGCACCACGACGATGAACCTCGCGACGCCGTTCCGCTTCGGCAGCTTCAACTGGACCAACGCGCTGAGCGTGACCGATCGCACCACGACCGCGCGCCAGGTCGTGTCGGTGGGGATCGACGATCCCGGATCGGCCGATCCGGCTGACTCGCTGACCTTGGCCCAGACATTTCCGGGCGACTTCTCCACGGCAATCGACTGGCAGACCACGATCAATCTGCCGGTGCTCTTCCAGCGGAGCTGGAAGCTCACGCCGTCCGTCGGCATCCTGAACACGACGTCGGGCCCGTTCGCCATCCGGAACCGGACGACCGGCGGCGCCTATGTGCTCCAGGGGAAGCGCTTCAACTTCGCCCTGACCTCCTCACCGACGTTCTTCGGGTTCTTTCCCGGCATCGGTCCGCTCTCGCGTATCCGGCACAGCATCAACCCGCTGATCTCCTTCAGCTACGCGCCCGCGGCGGATGTGCCGGAGGACTTCGCGCGCGCCATCGCCGGCCCGGGGCAGGCGCTCCAGCTGCGGAGCGACCCGACCCAGACGCTCAGCCTATCGCTCAATCAGACGTTCGAAGGGAAGGGGAAGCCGCAGGAGGGTGACACCCTCGGCACGACGGCGCGCAAGCTCCGGCTCCTGAGCATCAACACCGGCGCGATCACCTATGACTTCGAGCAGGCCAAGAAGGACGGCGAGAACGGATGGCGCACGCAGACGCTCACGAACTCGTTTCTGAGCGATCTGCTGCCCGGGTTCAACCTGAACATCACCCACGATCTCTGGCGGGGCAGGGCGGGGAGCGACACGTCCGACTTCGATCCCTTCCTCACGAGTCTCCAGACCAACTTCACGCTGAGCGAGGGCACCTTCCGCGCGATCGGTTCGGTGTTCGGGCTGGGCGGGCGGAAGGGAGGAAGGGACACCGGGGTGCGGCGCGATCCCGAGAGGGGCGTCGGGCCACCGACGGGACCGACTCAGCCGTCGTCGTTCTTCAGCGGCAACCAGCAACCGGTATCGCGCGGGCCCTTCCAGGTCCGCGTGAGCTATACCGTGAGCCGGAGCCGCGAGATCGAGGGCCGCGACCCGATTCCCGCGCGGAAGGACCTCCGGTTCAGTACCGGCTTCTCCCCGACCCGGTACTGGGCGCTCTCGTGGTCGGCCCAATACAACCTCACCGACAAGCGTTTCGAGTCGCACCAGGTGCAGCTGCAGCGCGATCTGCACGAGTGGCGGGCAGCATTCAACTTCACCCGGAACGCCAACGGCAACTTCGCGGTCTTCTTTTCGATCTTCCTGACCGACCTGCCCGAGCTGAAGTTCGACTACAACCAGAGCACCTTTGAGCGATAGCGCGGTATTGTCACTCCAGAGGGACAGCGGGAACGTAGGCAGTAGCGGCGGTACAGTCGGTACAGGCGGCAGGGGAGTCGGCATAGTTAACGGACGGTTGCACGGCACGTCTGCCTGATGCCGGTTCATACCATTTCAGCCCCTTTACCGCCTATACCGCCTCTACCACCGCTACCGCCCCGCTGGCACACCTTCTGCACCCGGGTATGACTGAACCCTTCGCGAGCGGATCCATGCGCGCCCTCGTACTCCTGACCGCCATACTTGTGGCAGCATGCTCGGACGACAACACCGGCCCCACCGGCCCCGCGCCGCAGATTCCGACCAACCTCGTGAGCACCTCGCTCGACGGCGGCGTGGCGCTCGTGTGGGACGACAACGCCTTCGAGGTCGATCCGAACCGGTTCCAGAACTACAGCGTATTCAGCACCACGTACGATTTCGACGCCGACCGCTGCGACAACGCCTGGCGGCTGGAGGGGACGACCGTGGCGCCGGAGTTCGTGGTGGGCGCGCTGGTGAATGGCGATCCGCGGTGCTTCGCCGTGTCGGCCGTCAACGTGGATCAGGTCGAGAGCTCCCGCTCAGCGGAGCGGAACGATACTCCGCGGCCGGATGCGCGGAACGTCGTCGTCTACGCGCGGCAGGCGCAGAACGCCGGAAGCGGATTCTTCTTCTGGGCGGACGACGGAGACGAGATCGTGCAGGACGACGAGCTCGGCGTGGTCGCCGATGGCTCGGACCCGGACATCGATTTCAGCGTGGAGCGCGACGGCTCGGGGCGCCTCTTCCTCACCCCCGTGTTTCCCTCCACGACCGTCGCGCTCTACGGCGATGTCGACGATCTCACCAGCATCGATATCGCGCCGCTCAACGGGTACGCCCGGCCCGGGGTGGAAGCGGTGCCGGGGCGCGGATATGTCTTTCAGATGCCTGGTGGCGACGGGTTGTTCCGGTTCGGGGCCGTGCGTACGACCCACGTGGGGCAGAACTTCCTGATCCTCGACTGGGCGTATCAGACGGATCCGGAAAACCCCGAGCTCCGCATTACCGCCGTCTCCCGATAGGGCGACCCACAAAGAGAGGAAGAACACGAAGGCTGCTGCGCGACCGGGGAGATCGGCGCTTCCTCGGCGTCCTTCGTGTCCTTCCTCTCTTCGTGGTTAACTTCGGGTCCATGCCAACGGGCCCCTGCACGCTTGATGGACGATCCCTCACGATCGACGACGTCGTCCGCGTCGCGCGTGACCCGCGGGTACGCGTGACACTCGACCCGGCGGCCCGCGAGCGGCTGCACGCCAGCCGCCGCGCGGTCGAGGCCGCGATCGCGAGCGGGCAGACGATCTACGGCATCAACACCGGGTTCGGGAAGCTCGCTAACGTGCGGGTCCGGGCCGACCAGCTCGATCAGCTCCAGGCCAACCTGATTCGCAGCCACGCGGCGGGCGTGGGCGATCCCCTCCCGCCCGACGTCGTCCGCGGGCTCATGCTCCTTCGCGCCAACGTGTTGCTCCGGCCGACGAGCGGCGTCCGGCCCGGATTGGTGGACGCGCTCGTCGCCATGCTCAATGCGGGGCTCGTGCCCCGGGTGCCGGAGCAGGGAAGCGTGGGCGCCAGCGGCGACCTCGCGCCTCTCAGTCATGTGGCGCTCGCGCTCATGGGTGAAGGCGAGATCCTGGCCGCCGGCGCCGGTGCGGAGCCCGCGGGATCGGCGCTCGCGGCGGCAGGCCTCGGGTCCTTCGCTTTCGGGCCGAAGGAAGGGCTTGCCTTCATCAACGGCACCCAGGCCCAGACCGCTTTGCTGGCGCTTCTGGTGCACGACGCCCGCATCCTCTGGCGCACGTCGGTCGGCGCCTCGGCCATGAGCCTCGAGGCGCTTCGCGGAACGCCGGTTCCGCTCGATCCGCGCATCCATGCGGCACGTCCGCACGCTGGCCAGGTCGCCGCGGCGGCGCTCATGCGCGCGCTGCTCGCCGAGAGCGAGATCCGAGAGTCGCACCGGGAAAACGATCCGCGGGTGCAGGACGCGTACAGCCTGCGCTGCGCGCCGCAGGTGTTCGGCGCTGTCGCCGATGCGATCGCCTTCGCGGAGCGCACGGCCGAGGTGGAGCTCAACGCCTCGACCGACAACCCGCTCGTCTTCGACGACGGCGAGGTGCTTTCCGGCGGGAATTTTCACGGGCAGCCGGTGGCGCAGGCGCTCGACTTTCTCGCCATCGCGCTCACGACCCTCCAGGCCATCGCGGAGCGCCGCGTCGAGCGCCTGGTGAATCCTGACCTTTCCCAGGGCCTGCCCGCGTTCCTGACCGCCGATCCAGGTCTCAGCTCCGGCTACATGATGGTGCAGATCACCGCTGCATCGCTCGTCGCCGAGTCCCGGGCCATCGCGATGCCGGCGAGCATCGGCTCGATCCCGACCGACGCCAATCAGGAGGATTTCGTGCCCATGGGGATGGCGGCGGCGTGGAAGGCGCGCCGGATCCTCGCGAACGCCCGGCGGGTGGTCGCGGCCGAGCTCTTGTGCGGGGCGCAGGGACTCGAGTACATGAAGCCGCTGGCCCCGGGCCGGGGCGTCGGCCGGCTTTACGCGAAAGTTCGCGGGCTCACGCCCGCGGTTCCTCCTCTGGGCCACGATCGCCCGCCCACCCCGGACTTGGAGCGGCTGGCCCGGGCGGTGGCCGACGGGGAGCTGGACCCGGGGGACGGGGCCACATGAACGGCGCCGTCTCCGTGCCTCCGGCTGCTTGCCTCACCGCTGCACCTGCCGATACTATTCCAAGTCCAAGCCCCGTCGCCTTTTCCCTCTGCACGCCCGAGTTTCATGAGCCTTGAAAAGCTGAAGGACACGGCGCGCAAGTTCGAGCAGAAGGAGGACTGGCGGAAGGCGATCGAGGCCTACGTCAGAGCCATTCAACAGATGGAATCCGGCCGCGAAGCGGCGCCGGACCTCTCGCTCTACAATCGCGTTGGCGACCTCTACCTCAAGATCAACGACACCCACGCGGCCGTGCGGCACTACGAGCGCGCCGTGGATCTGTACGCCGACCAGGGGTTCTTCAACAACGCCATCGCGCTCTGCGGCAAGATCCTTCGGGTGAATCCCGGCCGGACCCAGACCTACCTCAAGCTCGCCCAGCTCCACGCTCGCAAGAACGTCGTCATCGAGGCCAAGCGGAATCTGCTGGAGTTCATCGAGCGTATGAACGCCCAGGGCCAGTTGGACGATGCATTCGGGGCGGTCAAGGATTTCGCCGATCAGTTCTCCGGGAGCCAGGAGATCCGTCTCATGCTCGTCGAGCTGCTGCGCGCCTCCCAGCGGGCTGAGGAGGCGCACGAGCAACTCGACAAGCTCTGCACCGAGCTCGAGGCGAGCGGCGACGCGATCGCGGCGCGGCGTACCCGCGAGCGGCTGGAGACGACGGCGACGAGCGACCCGGACGGCGGCGCACGTCGCAGCGGCGGCGATCTGATCTTTCTCGACACCGGCTTTGGCGCGGCGACCTCCGCCCCACCGCCATCGGCTCCGCTCCCATCGCTGCCGGACGCGAAGCCGGTCGTGTCGCTGATCGAGTCCTCGCCGGCGGCAGAGGAGGACGAACCACCGGAAGCGGACGGGCTGCTGGAGGCGGAGACGCTGGTGATCGAGCCTTCAGCCTCCGAATCCGAGCCGCTCGGCGGTTTCGAGACCACCCAGCTCGACACGTCGGCGGACGATGCGACGTCGGGACCGCTCCTGGAGGGCATTCAGCTCGCCACCGGCGCCGAGGCGGAGAGCGTAATGCCGCTCGACATGGCCTTTGAGCGCACCGAGTCGTCGGAGCTCGACGACATGCGGCTCGCTGGGCTCGAGCCCGGTGACTTCGCGCTCGAGCGCGACTCCCGGGACAGTTCCGGCCCCGAGCTGGCCGGTCCGGCGCCGGACATCGATCTCTCGGGGGAGCTGAATGCCAGCCTGGAGGAGACCGTCGCCGCGGTTCCCGAACCGGTGGAGCCGGCCGTTGCCGACGGCGACGGTCTGGCCCAGTTCGAGCAGGCCGTGGCGGACCGTCCGGAGGATCCCGGGGTGCACCGGGCGCTGGCCGAGGAACTGCTGCGCCTGGGCGAGACCGAGCGGGCTCGCCAGGAGCTCGAGATCGCCGCGAGCGCCTACGAGACCGGCGAAGAATGGGAACCGGCGAGCGAGGTCGTGGGGCTGCTCGTCACGCTCGCGCCGGATGACATCCGGAACCACCAAAAGCTGGTCGAGTTCGCGTACCGGAGCGGAAGCAGGTCCCGACTCCTCGAGGCCTACCTCGCGCTGGCCGACGCGCTGGTCGAGCTGGGCGAGCCGGCCAAGGCAGAGGCAGTCTATCACCGGGTGGTGGACCACGAGCCCGAGAACGAGCGGGCGCGCAACGCGCTTCGGCTGCTGGAGGGCGGACGGGCGGCTGCGCCGGCGAAGGCTCCCGCCTCGGGCACGACGCCTCCGCCCGCCCGTCCACCGGCCCAGCCGGCCGCATTCGTGGATCTGGGCTCGCTCATCATGGACGACAACGGGCCGCGCCGCGACACCCGCATGCGGGTCCAAGGTCTGCCCCCGCCCACCGACGACGAGCAGCGGAACTTCGAGGAAACGCTCGCGGCGTTCAAGCGGGGAATCGAAGAGAACGTCGAGCTCGACGACTACCATACGCATTACGATCTCGGCGTCGCGTTCAAGGAAATGGGGTTGCTCGACGAGGCCATCGCCGAGTTCCAGAAAGCGCTTCGCGCGCCTGAGGGACGGCTGCGGACCGCCGAGGCGCTCGGCACCGCGTTCTTCGACAAGGGACAGTTCGCCGTGGCGGAGAACCTGCTTCGCCGAGCCGTGGACACGCTGGCCGGCGCGGACGATGAGAAGATCGGGCTCCTGTACTGGCTTGGGCGGGCGCGCGAGGCGCAGGGCAAGAGCGCCGAAGCGTTAGGCGCCTACGAGCGCGCGCTCGCGGTGGATATCCGATTCATGGACATCAGCGAGCGGGTGCACCGGCTCGGTGCGGGACGCCCGTGAGCTCCGACGTCGCGCCGGCCACGCTGGCCGCCCTGCAGGCTCCGGTGCGCGCGGGGCTGGACCGGGTGCAGAAGGAGTTGCGCCGCATCGTCGAGGCCGACTTCGAGCTCATCCGCGACGTCAACTCGCACCTGCTCCGGATGCAAGGCAAGCTCTTCCGGCCGACGATCCTGCTTCTGGCCGACCAGGCCACCGGCGGCTGCCGGCCCCATGCCGTGACCCACGCGGCGGTGGTCGAGCTCATCCACCTGGCCACCCTCGTGCACGACGACTCGGTGGACCATTCGGTGCTCCGGCGCGGCATGCCCACGATCAACTCGCTCTTCAGCCACCAGGTCTCGGTGATCATGGGCGACTACCTGTACTCCCGCGCCGTCGTCGAGCTGGTGCGGCTGGGGGACATGGAGCCGCTGCGTGTGCTGGGCCGCGTGACCAACGAGATGACGGTCGGCGAGATGCGCCAGCTACTGGCGCACGACCGCATGAACTTTACGGAGGAGCAGTACGATCTGCTGATCCGGTCGAAGACCGCGTCGCTTCTGTCCGGCGCGGCCGAGGTCGGCGGGCTGGACGCGCCGCCGGAGCAGCGCGCGGCGCTCCGACGCTTCGGCGATGCGCTCGGGATGGCCTTCCAGATCGTGGATGACCTGCTGGACTACACCGAGGAAGCGGCGGTGCTCGGCAAACCCTCCGGTTCCGACCTTCGCGAGCACAAGGTCACGCTGCCCCTCATCGCCGCGCTACCCCAGATGAGCGAGGCCGAGCGGCGCGCAGTGGAGCGGCTGCTGTACGCCCAGAATCCCGCCGACGACGAGATCGCACGGGTCATCGATGCCGTCGCGCGGGCCGGCGGCCTGGAGTACGCCCGCACCCGCGCGCAGCAGATCGGCGAACAGGCCGATGTGGAGCTCGACCAGCTTCCCCCCTCGCCGGCGCGCGATGCGCTCCGGGCGAGCATCGCATACGTCCTCGACCGCAGGCGTTAGATGGCAACTGGACCTCGGCGGCCCGGTTTCTACCTCGGCGTGCTCGTCGCCGGCTTCGTTTTCGGCGGCTTCCTCACGGCCTTCGCCCGGCGCTGGCTGCCCGACAGCGCGGCCCGGAGCGTGTTCACCTGGTCGGTCAACCCGACCCTCGGCCCTGTCTCGGTCGATCTCCTGGTGGTAAACTTCACCCTGGGACCGATCGGATTCGACGTGTCCGCCTTGAGCGTCATTGGCGTCGTGATTGCCTACCTGATCGCCCGGTCGCTTTTCTGAGGAGGGTCGCATGGCGAACCTCGGCTTCACCGAAATCATGCTCATCCTGGTGGTCGTGTTGCTCCTCTTCGGAGCCAAGCGGCTGCCCGAGGTTGGCGCCTCCATCGGGAAGGGCATTCGCGAGTTCAAGCGGAGCCTCACGGACACGCAGGACGCCATCATGGGCGGCCCTGAGGATCGCCCGGGCGCCGCCTCGCGGCAGATCGACAACACGAACCAGCCCGCGCCCACGAGCGGGGAGCCGAAGAGGCTATCCCAGTAGGGGTATCGGCTATCGGCTATCGGCTATCCGCTATCCGCTATCCGCTATCCGCTAGCCGCTAGCCGCGGATGTAGAACGGCCCTCCGATGTCCAAGGACACTGGAGGGCCGAAGTACTTCGGAACAAGCGGATAGCGGATAGCCGATAGCGGATAGCCTACGTTCCCGCCTGCTGCTGTGCCGCCGTTCGCTGATACAGCTTTGCCCGGTTGTCCTCGATGTCGGCGGAGCTTCGCAGCCCCGCGACGAAGTTCTGCACCCGTTCCTGCCGCGCCTGCTGGAGCGCGTGGAGCCGGAACTGATCGAGCTCTTTGGCGAACGCCGCCGAATCAGCGGGGGTCCGGTCCAGCACCTCCAGCACGTAGAGGCCGTCCTTCGCCTCGATCACACCGCTCGTCTTGCCGGAGTCCACTCCGAACGCGGCGCCCACGACAACCGGGCTCGAGATCGGCGAATCGATGCGGCTGAACGGGCCGAACACGTCGAACGGCTGCTTGAGCGAGTCGGCAGCCGCGCCGAGGGTAGCGCCGGCCTCGACCCGCTGCACCAGCGACTTGGCGATGTCGCGGGCCGCGGTCGCCTTTTTCTCGTCACGGACGCGCTGCGCCACCTCGTTCCGGATGCGCTCGAGCGGCGGTACGCCTCCGTCGCTGATGCTGTCCGCCCGGAACAGATACATGGCGACCGGCGTCTCGATGATGGCGCTGATCTCGCCCGGCTTCGCCCGTGCGGCCCAGGCGCCGGCGTCCGGCAGGGTGAGGATGCCGACGCGCATCTTCTCCCCGGCGCGGAGCGGCTGCGCCCGCTTGATCTCGAGCCGGAGCGCGCGGGCCACCGTGTCGAGCGCGGCGGGATCGGTCTGCTCGGCGGCGAGCCGCTCGAGGGAGTCCGCCTGCGTGTCGAGCCGCTCGCGGTGCTCGCCCGAGATCTCGATGGGAATCAGAATGTGGCGCGCCTTGGCCTTGTCGCCCTTCCGGCTCAGCACCTCGATGAGGTGAAAGCCGAACTGCGTGAGCACCGGCTCCGACAGCTTCTTGAGCGGCATGGAGAACGCGGCCGAATCGAATGCTGGATCGAACGCGCCCTTGGTCCACTCGCCCAAATCGCCGCCCTGACGCCCCGATACGGTGTCGGCCGACTCGAGCTTGGCCGCCTCATCGAAGGGCCGCCCGGCGAGGATCTCCTTACGGAGCGAGTCGGCGCGGGCGCGCGCAGTGGCCGTGTCGGACGCGTCGGGGAAGCGCGGGATCGCGACGAAGCTGGAGTACACCGTCTTGGGCCGGTCGAGCTCCGTCCGGTGCGCTCGATAGTACTGCTCGATTTCCTGCGCGCTCGCGGTCACCGCCGAGTCGGGCACGGCGTTCCGCGGCACGATCGCGGCGAGTGCGATCTTCACCCGCTCGTGCTCATCGCGGTAGCGCTCCCACAGCGCGGCATCGGACAGGTAGACGTCGGCCGTGATGGCCCGCACCAGCTTGGCGCGCTCGATCTGGGTGCGGTACTGCACCTCCATGGTAGGCACGAACTGCTGGGCCACGCTCGAGCCGAGCCACTTCTGATACTTTGCGAGATCGAACTGGCTGTCGGTCTGGAACTCCGGCAGCTGGTAGAACTCGGGGAGCGGATTGGTCCGGATGGCCTCGAAGATCTCGTCGTCGGAGACCTGGATGCTGCGCCGCGCGTACTCGTCCCGGAGGAGTCGTTCGGTGACGAACTCGTTCCACACCTCGTTGCGGATCGCCTCGTAGTCGTCGAGACCGAGGCTGGCCGGGGTCTGCCGCTGCCGGGCGTCAATGACGCGCTGCACTTCGGTCTCGTAGATTCGCGTATCGACGGACTCGCCGTTGATCGAGCCGACCTCCCTGGCGGTGGTGAGGTTGCCCCAATCCACGCTGGTCAGCATGAATATCAGCATGAGGACGGCAAACACCCCGCCCGCGACCTTCCCGGCAATGCCGCGCACAAACTTGATCATGATCCGATCCGAGGCTTCGAAATGGAGCGGGCCAAAGAGTCATAAGCTTAAGCGCGACAACACGAAACCTCAAGCGTGGCGGCACGTTTCGGCAGTTGACAGGCCCGGGCTGCCTCGCTACTGTCCGATGAAGTCCTGCAACGACTTAGACCGTCTCCCACCACCATCAACGCCAGAGCCCCGGACCGGGATGTCCACCAGCGAGATCGCCAAACTCGAGAGCCGTTGGCGCGACAATCCGCAGGGACTGACGTTCGCGCCCCTGGCCGAGGCGTACCGCAAGCAGAGGGATCCACGCCGGGCGCTCGAGATTCTCCAGCCCGGTCTGGAGCGGCACCCCGATTACATCCCTGCCAACATCGTGCTTGGCCGCTGCCATTGGGATCTGAGCGACCTCGAAGCCGCGGAGAAGGCGTTCACGCACGTGCTCGCGCTGGACGGCGAGAACGTGATCGCGCTGAAGGCGCTCGCCGACATCACCGAGCGCCAATCGCGTCCGCATGAGGCGGAGACCTGGCTCGAGACGTTGCTGGCGGTCGATCGAAGCAACGAGGAGGCGCGGGACCAGCTCGCCCGCATTCGAGCGGTGCAGAGCCTCTCACCGGTCATCGAAACACCGTCGGCCCTGGAGCCAGTGACCGACGCCGAGCTTGCGCCCGAGCCGGACGCTGCACCGGAGCCGGAGCCGTTCATCCCGGCGGATTCCCCGGCCGAGTCGTTGGCGGTCGAGGAACCGGCGCCCGCGGCGTTCGCGGACGTTGCCAAGCCCGCGGATCCGGTGGAGCCGTTCCGGATGGAGCCGGCGTCTGAAGCGTCCTTCCCGCCCGAGCCGACCCCGTTCCCCCCGCCGCCGCCTCCCGAAGTGGAAGCATTCGGGTTCGAGCGTGCGGAGGAGATCGTGCTCAACGTCTCGACCGGCTCCGAGTTCCAGACGCCGAGCGCGGCCGACGAGCTCATGCCCAAGGTCGAAGGGACGCCGCGTGCTCGGCTCGACGAGGCGCACCCCGAGGTCGGGAGAGTCGGGGCGTTCCAGTCGGACGAGCTGCCCGCTGAGCCGGAGCCCGAACCCGAAGCTGAGCTGGAGGCTATGTCCCTCGAGCTCGATCCGCCGTCGCCCGCCGCGCTCTTCAGCTCATACGCGCCTGACGACACGGCGGCGGACGCCGCGGCGCCGTCGGGCTACACCACGTACGAGGTGCCGGCGGCCGAGCCGCTGCCCGCCGGCGAACCGCCGGCGGCGGCGTCATTCGAATCCGCTACCGACGGGCCCGATACCGCCGAGCCGGATCTGGTGGTCACTGAAACGATGGCGCAGGTGTTCCTCCGTCAGGGACACGTCGTCGAGGCGCTGGCGGTGTATCGGGAGCTCGCGACCCGCAGCCCCGATTCGGAGCGCCTGCGGGAACGGGTCGCCGAGCTCGAGGCCCGCCAGCTCGCTCTGACGACGCCGGCGCCGCGGCCTTCGTTCCTCGCCCGCGACACGGGTGGGCAATCACTCGGCAGCTTCTTCTCGGCGTTGCTCGGGGCGCGCCCCGAGAGCGGCGCTCCCACTCGCAACGATGGCCAGGGCGGCGTGGAACTGAGTCCGGAGACCGCGCCGGCCACCCGGCCCGCCGAGGGGCCGCTGTCGCTCGGGTCGGTCTTTGGCGAGGATCCCCCAGCCGTGGCGCCGGCGGTGCCCCCCGTGGGCGCCGGGCCTGCGGAGCCGGCGTCGGACGCGGCATCCGACTCGGTGTCGTTCGACGACTTCTTCGCCGGAACGCAAGTCCCGGCGGCCGCACCCGCGCCGCCCACTCGCCCGTCCCGCGCCAAACCCGACGACGATCTCGACCAGTTCCACACCTGGCTCCAGGGCCTCAAGCGCTGAATGCGCATTGCCGTCCTGAACGGCCCCAATCTGAATCTGCTGGGGACGCGCGAGCCCGAGATTTACGGGCGCACCACGCTGGCCGAGATCGAACAGCTCGTGCGCGATGAGGCCACGCGACTCGGCGCCGAGATCGAGTGGACCCAGAGCAATCACGAGGGCGAGTTGGTGGACGCGGTCCAGCGGCTTCGCGGCCGGGTGGACGGGGCCATGATCAACGCGGGCGCCCTCACCCATTCGAGCCTTTCGCTCCGCGACGCGTTGCTGGCGGTAAAGGTGCCGTTCGTGGAGCTGCATCTGTCGAACATCTTCGCACGCGAGCCGGAGCGGCGGCACTCGGTGCTCGCGGATCTGGCGGTCGGCATGGTTACCGGCTTCGGTGCGCAGAGCTATGTGCTGGCGCTTCACGCGCTCGTCGGCCGATTGCGTGTCGCCTGACTTCCGCCGCGAGCGGCAGGACGCGCTCCGGGCGGCGCTGGTCCGCGAGGGGCTCGATGCGCTCCTTGTCACCCACCTCGCCAACATCCGCTACCTCACCGGCTTCACCGGCTCGGCCGGCCTGCTGCTCGTGCGGCCGACGGACGCCGTATTGATCACGGATTTCCGCTACGCGACCCAGGCTCCCCAGGAGGCGGGCTCGGCGGCGTCGGTCGAGATCGACCGGGCCAGCGTCTGGCAGCGGCTCGCGAAGCTGCTCGCCGGGTTCTCTCCCGCCACGCTCGGGATCGAGGCCCACGCCATGAC
>JBOHSN010000079.1:0-19759 GCA_050733215.1 Gemmatimonadales bacterium | reverse complement strand
GCGGCGGGGCGCTCGCCACTGCGAGCGCCCGTCAGATTGAGATGAGAAGGCCAACCCCTGGAGATTCGGAGTACCGGCGAAGGTCTCCATGTGAACCGGGCTGTGACGCCCCAGACCCAGAGATTGGCCCGATGTCTACCATAACGATTGGACTCGATGTTGGCGACCGGTGGAGCGAGGTGTGTGTCCTGGACGCCGCGGGCACGGTGCGGCTCACCCGGCGGGTGCGGACCACCCCGGCCGCGCTCGAGCAGTGGTTTGGCGCGCAGCCGGTGAGCCGGGTGGTGCTGGAGGTCGGGACCCACTCGCTGCATGCGCTTGTTAGGCAGCTTGGCGCCAGGCCTGGACCACACCCGAGAGTGCCAGGCCGTACGCGGGAGCCATCAATACGGCGCCGGTCAGCACGGCTGCCCACTTCGTGCGCTCGTTGGCGGCGGGCGTGAGTTGAGGATCGTGCCCGATATTTGCAATCTCTTGCCAAGCGGAATAGCCATCCCACAGAGCTACAAGTACGAGCACCGCGGCCGCCGCGCGGCCGAGCGGCGCCACGAGTTCCGGGCGCCAATGGGCCACGGCGAGGGTCAGGAGCATTCCCGTCGCGGCTAGGTCCACGGCGACGTACCACTTGGGGTGGTGGCCACGCGCATGAACGCGTGCGGCGGCAACCCCGAACGCCGCGTAGCCGCACAAGTACAGGGCGGCCCACCATGGTATCGGCATGCAGGTTCCCGAAATGCCGGCTTGCCAAGCTGCCTAACGGATTGCGCTTAAGCTGCGGCGCGCTGGTGAACGATTTATTCCCTAATCTACGCGCGCCGTCAGCTTCAAGCGCTTGTTAGGCAACGCGAATTCATAAACTAAGTGCAACAGCAGGCCCCACGAACAAGGTGACCTGCGAGAGTGGTACCCTTCCGTTCTCCGCCAAGAGAATGAAGGCTCCCATGTACTCACAGATCACCTTAGCCGAAAGATACACCGTGGGCATTCTCCGCCAGCTCGGCTACCGCCCGGCCGTGATTGCCCGGGTCGTGGGCCGGCACCGGAGCACCATCGGGCGCGAGCTCTGCCGCAATAGCCGGCCCGATGGCGGGTACCGCCCGGCCGTGGCCCATGGGCGGGCGCGGCAGCCCCGCTCGCGCTCCCGCCGGAACGCCTGCTTCACCGCGGCCGACTACGCCCTGGTACGGCGCTACCTCGAGCAGCAGTGGAGTCCCGAGCAGGTGGCCGGCTATCTCCGGCGGGTCCAGCGGCTCGCGATCAGCCACGAGACGATCTACCGCTACATCTGGGCAGACAAACGCGCAGGCGGCGGCCTGTACCGGCACCTGCGAGGAGCCCCGAAACGGTTCCGGAAGCGCTACCGGTCCTACGACAGCCGGGGCCGGCTCGCTGGCAAGCGACCGATTACGGCGCGCCCCGCCGCGGCCACCGCGCGCACCTGCGTGGGCCATTGGGAAGCGGATACGATGCTCGGCGCCAGCCAGGCGGGCCCCTGTGTGCTGAGTCTGGTGGAACGGAAGACCGGCTACGTGGTGCTGGGGCACCTGAGCCGGCGCACCAGCGCCCAGGTGAACCGGCGCGCCCGGCACTTGATCCGACGGCAGCCGCACCCGGTGCAGACCATCACAGTCGACAACGGGACCGAATTCCACGCCTATGCGGCGCTCGAGCGCGCCACGGCCGCGCGGTTCTATTTCGCGACGCCGCACCATGCCTGGGAACGCGGGACCAACGAGAACACCAACGGCCTGCTCCGGCAGTATCTCCCCAAGGGCCAGTGCATGGCCCACCTCACCCAGCACGACTGCAATCGGATTGCGAGGAAGCTGAACCGCCGGCCCCGAAAGCGCCTCGGCTATCGCACCCCAGAGGAATGCTATGTCCCGTGAGCTTCAGTGTTGCACTTCAAAGTTGACTCTAGGCAACTCTTGCTGAGATATACACCTATTTATATAGTCCTGGGGTGCCGGACAAGCCGCTCTACTGGGTCGGGACCGCGCTTACGGACCTGCGCGCGTTTCCCGAAGATGCGCGCCGGCGTGCCGGCTATCAACTGCGCCGGGTGCAGCAGGGCTTGCTCCCGGACGACTGGCGCCCCATGCCGAGCGTGGGGAGCGGAGTGGCGGAGATCCGCCTCCATGGGGAGGTCCAGCACCGGGTCTTCTACGTGGCACGGTTTGCTAACGCGGTGTACGTACTGCATGCATTCACGAAACGAACTCGGCAGACGCGCCAAACGGACCTGGAGCTAGGCCGCGCCCGGTTGGCGGCAGTGCTCCGAGCCCGACGAGCAGAGAAGGAGGGCGGATGAGAGCAAGTATCCGGCGGTCTACTGGCAACCTGTTCCGCGAGCTGGGATTCTCGGCAGAGGAGGCCGACAACCTGAAGCTGCGGACCGATCTGATGATCGAGCTGGGGAAGGTGATCAAGGCGCGGCGCCTGACCCAGGCGCGAGCGGCGGCGCTGCTCGGCGTGACCCAGCCGCGGGTCAGCGATTTGGTGCGCGGAAAGATCGATCGCTTCAGCGTAGATACGTTGGTGGCGATGTTGGGCCATGCGGGCGTTCACGTGGAACTCGTCGTGAAACGACGTTCGAGAGTTGCCTAACGCTTTGGGGATCAGCCGCGAGCGGCGCAGCGCATTCTACAGGGCTACCACAACGTTAGCGTGCCGCTCGACGGCTGCATCCCCGTGTTATGCGGCATCTTCAGCTGACTCCTTGTCTATCTGCTCTCGGCCAAGAACAGCCGTTCATGTCGACACCAGCGCAGCTAGCGAAGGTCTTCTATGTGGCCACTCGGTGTGTACCGTTGGCTGGCGGGAACTGTCCCGAAGCGGACAAGACACCCTGCTCAGAAGGCCGTGAAACCGAGCCAGACTCCCCACGCGATGAGCAGCAGGCCGGTTACTCTTCCGAACGCGATGCCTGATGGCATCATTTTCTCTACGAGAACGAACAACGCGAGCCCAATGATCCACATCAGGTTCATCACGCCTCCATAGAACAGGAGGGCCATTAAGAACCAACAACAGCCCAAGCAGACTACGCCGTGCTCAGTGCCCATCCTGAATGCGCCGCCGACGCCGGGCCGCCAATGCGCAGACAGGGAGCCAATCGGAGACCTGCAATGGCGCAGACATACGGTCTTAAGCGGGGTTAGTTGCCAGAGTCCGGCGGCTAGCAACAGACCCGAACCCAGAAAGCTGCTTGTAGACATCATGGCGGAGAAAAGCGCTCCGCGCTCGAGCGCCCATTGCGCAACTACCGCAACTAGGCTGAACGCTCCCCACATGACCAGATACCCGCCAATGAACGCGATCGTGGCCGAAAGAAGTCGGTGTGAAGGGGCGTTTAGTCCGGTGTCGTCAGTACGCGCAAGTCCCTTTCGCGTAACCGCAGCGTGCAATAGCACCATAGGCGCTGCGCTCGGTAGCATCATCGCAATCATCATGAGCCACCACATCGAAAACATGAGAAGCGCATAGCCGGGCGTCCATGTGACCGGTGACATCAACATGCCCGCCATGCTCGAGTGTCCGCTGGCCCCCGTCATCGTCTCGTCGCCGGACATGCTGGCCGTGCCTGGCATCGATGGCTCCATGCTCATCTGGGCCGGAACGAGCACGGCCATCTCGTGGGGATACATGCCCGTGCCCGCTCCGGCTAAAAGACACAGCCAAGCGGCGGCAATCACCGCGACAAGAACGAGAATCACTACTACTCGGTCTCGACGAAGCGCCACCTCAAGCACGTTAGTAGAATTCACGGGCCGACGTTTTGCCTTAGCGAGAAAACCCCGCCGTGCTGCTAGGCTTTTCAAGCGACCGCGGACTCACGTGCCAAGCCAGGCTGTGAGCCTCGATCTTTCGCGGACCAAGCCATCCTGATTGAAGTGGTGAACACAAAAATGGGCCCATGAATCTTCGAACGCCATCTCCATATCACCCGTCACCGAGGTCGTGCCTTCTCCGATCTCTGCGTAGGTAAACTCGAAACTGCCACTAGGACGTGCCAACGCAATGTGGAACGGTTGGCCATTAAACTCGTTGATTATCGGTCTGCCGCTACTCCTCATAATGCCCGGTATATCAACCCTTGCGGTTCTGAGTGCGAAGTTCGCTTCGAGACCAATCGGCAGGAACAATGTCTCGCACAGTTCGGAGCATGTGGACGCGAATACGGCGAAAAGATTGCTCAATGGTTCGCACGCCCCGCCTGAGATAATTGTTTCAAGTGCGACCCGTTGAGCTTCATCCGCGCGTTCGTCGATAACGATCTGGCGTTTTCCGTTTCCGTCCTTGATCTCGCCAGGCCACTTGTACAGCGCCGCCCAATTCAGCCCCACGAGCGGCGTATCGTTGAAATGACCTTCAACGATGTTACCGACGAAGGCCGACTGACAATATCCATGAGTGCTCGGCAAGTTGAACTGGCAACCGCAATTCACAGCGCAATTGCAGTTGTCATAGGTTTCGCTCTTGAACAGCCACTGATCATTCATTTCGTCGATCCTACCCTAATCCGAATTGGCCGGAGCGATATTGTGGTTGATGTGGAAGAGGTTGTCCGGGTCATAGGTCGCCTTCGCTGCTGCGAGCCGCTCGTAGTTGGCGCCATAGTTTGCAGCCGCACGGTGGTCGTCGTCGCTGGACATGAAGTTGATGTAGCCCCCATCGCTGCCCGAGTGGGGATGAATAGCAGCGTAGTAGTCCTTGACCCACTTGATGTTGGCCTCGTTGTCGGCAGGGTCCGGCCAGATTCCCACGATCACTGGGGCAAAGCTCTTGTCCCGGTGTCCGAATGCGGTCTCGTCGGCGCCGACCCGTTGAGCCGCACCGTTGATCGGATGGAGATGCATGGACGAACTCACGTACGGTGTCTTCTTGCCGTGCTCGACGTGAGCAGCGATCGCCTCGTCGGTGAGCTCGGTGATGAAGTCTGCTTTCCAGTAATGCTGCATGCCTTTTGGGACCAGACCGTCGAAGGCGCTTTGCAGGGTTGGGAACGGCATGACCTCGACCTGCTGCGCTTTCACTTCGGCAACGTCGCGTAGTGGCCGGAGTACTTGCTCGGCCTCCTCGTGTGGGCCGTTCCAGCACGTGACCAGTACACAGAACAGATCCCCGACCCGGTCCTTGGGGATAAAAGGCAGGTCAGGAGCTATCTGCCAGCCGAAGAAGCATCCGAGCTGTTCCGGCGCTTCGGCAATGAATTCGCGGTAGCACTCCAGGACCGCCGCGGCATCGTCGAACTCGTAGAACAACGGGCCGCCCACGACATCGCCGACCTCGTGGAGCTGGAACTCGAAGCTGGTGACGACACCGAAGTTGCCGCCGCCGCCGCGCAAGGCCCAGAACAGATCTTCGTTCTGGTAATCGCTCGCAGTGACCTGCCGACCATCGGCAAGAACGACATCGGCCGACAGCAGGTTGTCGATGGAGAGCCCGACGCTGCGGGTCAGGTAGCCGATGCCGCCGCCCAGCGTCAGGCCACCCACCCCCGTCGTGGAGACGACCCCACCGGGCGCGGCCAAACCGAACGGGTAGGTCGCGTGGTCGACATCACCCAACGTCGCGCCGCCCCCGACCCGGGCGACCTTCTTGACCGGGTCGACCCGCACGCTCTTCATCGGCGACAGGTCGATGACCAGCCCGTCGTCCACCGTGCCGAATCCGGGAACGCTGTGACCCCCACCACGAATTGCCAGGTCGAGACCTCCGTCGCGGCCAGCAGCGACCGCGGCCATCACGTCGGCCGAATCCACGCACTGGATGACGGCGCGCGGTTTGCGGTCGTGCATGGCATTGTAGACAGCGCGAGCGTCGTCGTAGTCAGAATCCGAGGGGGTGATGACGCGCCCCCGCACCGCTGCCGTCAACGCCTTGATCGTGTCGCTCATTGGGTGCTCCTCTGCTCGGTGTCACGAACGATGCGCCAAGGATGCACCCTCGGGCGTTCCCGAAGCGTTCCCTCTCAGCCGGACTCGCTCAGAAGGCGTGTTGCTGCCCGGAACGCCGGGAGATCATGGCCCGACGGGATCGTCTCGATGAGGTCCCCAAGTTGCTCACGCACTGTCTGATCGGGAAATCGACTGGCAAAGGAGTGGAGCGCCCGAAGCTCCAGCCAGCCCGCCCCTTGAGCGCTGGCGGTCTCAACGGCGCTGCGCAGAGAAGCGGCGGCGGCTTCGGTTTCCCCGCTGCGATAAGCCAGCTCACCGTCGACTCGCCACAGCTCGGCCTCGAGATAGCGCTGGTTGCACCTGTGTGACCACGAGAGCCCCTCGCGTGTGGCGGCTCGTCCCTGGCGGAACTCGCCGACCATGCCGCGAGCCCGGGCGAGGAGAAGGAGTGTGTAGGTCAGGTGGAGGGTCTCCCCTTCGGTACGCGAGCGCGCCACCGACCGCACGATCTTCTCGATGCCCCCAACCGATCCCTCGCCGACGTCCAGCCAGCCCCGAAGGGCCTCCAGGACGACCATGAGGTAGCGCTCCGAAAGACGCTTCCATAGAAGGTCGGCGTCCGCGAGGAGCTCGGCGAGGCGGGCGAGATCTTCGGATTCGGCCGCGAGGATCGCCGCGTAAGTGTTGACGTACCCCAACGTCATCAGATGATCGAGATCGACGGCGATCTCAAGTGCAGATCGGGCTGTCTGGTCGGCCTGGCCGGCGTCTCCGGCCCACAGCTCGACGAGGGCCAGCCGTACGAGGCAAACCGCCTTCGGATCCTGGGCGTACAACGCCAGGTGCTCGTCGCGATGGGATACGTCATAGGCTTCGATAGCGCCATCGAGATAGTGGCGGGCGCTGGCCAGATCGCCCCGCCAGAACGCGCTCACGCCGAGGAGATATCGGCCCTCGGTCATGGCGATCGGATCATGACGCTCATCGTCGAGCAGGGCCCGGGCGAGTTCATCGCAATCGTCGAAGCGGCAGCCCTGCAGCCGGGCGAGGCCGAGACCGCGGAGAATCGGAGGGTTCACGGGTCGGTGCAGCTTGCGGCAAAGTGAGAGGGCTCGCTCGTAGAGTTGGTGCGCAGCCTTGGAGCCGTAGCCCTCGAGGGCAACAAGGGGTGATCCGAGGGCGATCCGGACGTCGAGTTCGAGCGCATCGCGATCGGGCGACGCTGGTATTTCAGCGAGCAGTGAGAGCGCTCGCCGAAACATGGTGACCGCTTCATCGAGGGCCGACACCGCCACTGCTCGGGCCCCCGCCACGCGGTAGGCGTCGATGGCCGGTTCGACCATGCCGGCTTGGTCGTAGTGAGCGGCCAACTGCGGGCTGGCCGCTTCGATGTCGTCGTGGACCTCGACCGCGATCGCCTCGGCCACGGCCCGGTGGAGTTGACGTCGACGAGCTGGAGTGACCATCTCCAGGGCAACCGCCCGAAGCTTGTCGTGACTGAAATCGTACGTGAGCCCCTGATCGCGGATGATCCGTCGACGCCAGAGTTCGTCGACATGATCGACGAGCTCGTGCTCACCGATCCCGGTGGCCGTGGCCATCAGACGAACCGAGAAAGGTCGACCGATGACGGCCGCCACCTCGGCCAGTCGCCGAGCGCCGTCAGGTAGTTGGCCCAGTCGGGCGCGGAGCACCGCCCGCATCGTCGGAGTGAGCACTGCCTGACTTCCAGCAGAGGAGATCCCGGCTCGGAGAGCTTCGATGACAAAGAGTGGATTGCCCTCGGTCTCGCTCCAGAGTCGTGCCGCCAATTGCGGGTCAATGGTGTCTTCACCGCCTAGCCGAGCCGCAAGCGTCGCCGTGGTGGCTTCGTCAAGCCGGTCGAGTGGCACGGTGGTCACTGCCTGGTCGTGGCCCAAGGCGGCGACGAGTCCAACGAGGGGATGATGCTCCGGGATCTCCTCCGAGCGGACAGTACCGACGATGAGGACCGGTGCCGTCTGTCCGGAACGGACAACGAAACCGATCAACTCAATGGTCTCGGCGTCACACCACTGCAGATCGTCGATGATCAGCAGGCGCGGGCGGTCGCCGACGACAATGGCTCGGCTCACAGCATCGAACAACCGATAGCGCTGAGCAAGGTCACCCGACTGGCTCGGTCCGGATGGCAGTGAATCGTCGAGGAGTTCGGGCAGGAGACGAGCGAGCTCGGCCCTCCAGACCGTGTCGAGCGTGTCGATGTGGCTCCGCAGAGCATCCGATCGCAGTAGGTCGACGACGGGACCCCACGGCAGTCTGCCCGCAGCCTCGTAAGCACGAGCCGAAGCCACCACGTGTCCGTCTGCTCGAACGCGGCGGCCGAGTTCCAGTGCGAGACGGGTCTTTCCGATGCCAGGTTCTCCGGTCACCAACAAGAGATGTGCCCCACCCTCCCGCGCGGTATTCCATGCCTCCTTGAGCTGGTTCAACTCGAGGTCGCGGCCCACGAAAGGCGATTCGGCAACGTGTGCCAGGGCCTTGCCCCGCACTTCGTCGCCGTCGACTGTGCCAGCGCGGAGCTGTTGGTACATGGCCCTGACCGCCTCGCCCGGTGCCACCTCAAGCTCGCGCTGCAGCACCTCCGCGTACCGGTGGTAGCAGCGCAGCGCCGCGGCTCTATCGCCCAGTGCGAGATGTGCTTCCATCTGAAGTCGAACGGCCGCTTCGTCGGTCGGCTCCAGATCACTGATGCGTTGGGCATAGCTGATCGTGGCTTTGTGGTCGTCGCGGCCCGCAGCCTCTTCTATCAGTCGCATGAGGGCCCCACACGCCTCGGCTCGAAGTTTCGCTCGCTCGTCCAGGACCCAGTCGTCATAACAAGCTGGAAGGAGATCGCCAGAATAGAGGCGCGCGGCGAGCTCGAGATCGCCGGCCGCTATGGCATCACGGAACCTCAGCACGTCGACCTCGCTCGGCCCAGTCGGAATCCACCGCACAGTCTCGTTGTCGATCTGGACGAACTGACCGGTGTCGGGAAGGGAATGACGGAACTCGTGGAGCAGCTTTCTGAGGTTGGTGCGCGCCTGACGTTCGTCAGAGTCGGGCCAGAGCTCGAATGCGAGTCGTGAGCGGTGCTGCAGGTCTCTACGTAACGCGATCAACGCCAGAAACCGTTGCAGGCGAAGAGAGTTGAAGGCGCGAAGACGCCGGCCGTCCAAGATGATCTCGACTACACCAAGAAGTCGGACCCCTAACCGCGCCAGCGGTTCGCCACCGACCCCGCTGGTGTTACTCGGCATATGGCTCCTCTGGTTGCGGTCCAGCTCTGAAATTCCCCTGTCTCCCCTCGCCTGTGTCGATAACAAGCCGATCAGCAGGTTGATGAGTGTCGACTCCGAGTCTCCGGGCCGGAACCGCGGGATTGTGTTGCGGTGTTCACACCCCACCTACCCCAGTATCGTTGCAGGCCCGTTCCCGCGACCGTTGCCGGTGGGACGAAACAGCAGCTTTTCGCCATCTTATGAGCGTGAGGGGGAGAAAACTTGGGATAGCTGCTCGAAACATAGTCGTTCTTGCCGATTGTCTCCCATTGACACAAATGAGCGCGACTTTTTACACACCCTCGTTCGAAAGCGGCCTCTTAGGTTAAGCCGATCGAAACAAATGCCGCATAACGGATCGCGCATCAGCTGCGGGCGCAACCTCAACGTATACGAATTCTACGGTCCACCGCGGGACGGTGCTCCGGCCCGCACGGGAACTGGCGTAGACAGCGCCCGACAGCTGCATGCGCTGGTTAGGTGGCCAGGTGGTACGGATCGGAGAGATCCCTGACAGCTTAGACCGGAGACATGGTTGACACTCCGCCGCAGGTTCACGGGCACCAGGAGGTGCCCCATGCCGTGGAGCACGACGTCAGCCATGACGCAGCGCCTCCTCTTCATCCGCGACTTCGAGCTCGGGGCCTTCTCGTTCACCGCGCTCTGCGCTCACTATGGCGTGAGCCGGGAGACCGGCTACGCGGTGCTCGCCCGCTACCGCCGCGAGGGCCGCGCCGGCCTCGAGGCCCACTCGCGGCGGCCGCAGCACTCGCCCCGCCAGACGCCCAGTGCCGTCATCGACCAGCTCGCCGAGGCCCGCCGGCGGCATCCCACGTGGGGGCCGAAGAAGCTCCTCTGGCTCGCCCGCCAGCGATCACCCGATGTCCCGTGGCCCGCGCCGAGCACCGTGGGTGTGTGGCTGACCCGCCGGGGTCTCATCCGCGGGCGCCGCCGCCGCCGACCACTCACCCATCCGGGCCGCCCCCGCACCGTCGCCGGCGCGCCGAATGCGCTCTGGACCGTCGACTTCAAGGGTCACTTCCGCACGCGGGACGGCCACTACTGCTATCCGCTCACGGTGGCCGACGACTACAGCCGCTATCTCCTCGGCTGCCAAGCGCTCCTCCAGCCGACCCGCGCCCTCGTCCGTCCCGTCCTCACGCACCTCTTCCAGGCGCATGGGCTGCCCGAGCGGATCCGGACCGACAATGGGGCACCGTTTGCCAGCGGCGCCCTCGCCCGGCTCTCGCACCTCAGTGTCTGGCTGCTCCGGTGCGGCATTCACCCCGAGCTGATCGAGCCCGGCCATCCGGAGCAGAATCCCCGGCACGAGCGCATGCATCGGACACTCAAGGCCGCCACCACCCGGCCTCCAGCCGCCGATCAGCGCGCGCAGCAGCGCTGCTTCAACACCTTCCGCCAGGAGTTCAACGCGGCGCGGCCGCACGAGAGTCTCGACATGCAGCCCCCGGCGACGCGCTACCGCCCCTCGCCGCGGCCCTATCGCGGCCCCGTGGAGCCGCTCGAGTACCCCGGACACTTCGAGCTGCGGAAGGTCAGTCGCAACGGCATCCGCTGGCAGAAGGCCTGGGTCAACGTCAGCCACGTCCTGGCCGAGGAGACCGTGGGCCTCGAAGCGGTCGCCGACGGGCTGTGGGACGCATACTATCGCAGTTTGAAACTCGGTCGTTTTTCCGAGCGCACCGGCCGGATCGAAGATGATCGCGGTCGGCTTACGCGCCACCGGAGACTGTCAACCATGTCTCCGGTCTAATCTGTCAAGGATCTCTCCGACCGCTCAGCACGTGTCCGAGCCTTGCGACGATTCCGTCGGGGGCTCGGCAAGCGCCCGCACGATCACATCGGCGCTTGAGCGACTCGGTAACCGGCGCAAGGCTGCCAGCGCGGCTGCGCGCCCATGCGGAAACTGCAGGCCGAAGTCCTCAGGTTGCTCGGCAGGCGGACAGACCCGCTCAATCTCGTCCAGCAGCGCTTCGAGCTCGTCGGTCTCTGGATCGCGGAAATCAGGATCCGCCGGCGGCACACCTTCGGCTGCGGCGAGCCCAGCTCGTGGGCCGGCAGTCTGTAGGCGTCGCACGAATTCGGCGTGACCGATCGCCGTGGGCACGCGCCGCAGCCACGCCATCAGGTCTTGGAGGCTCGGTCCGCCTGTCCCGAACGCGAGCCCGCCGAGTTGCGTTAAATCGACCGACCCGACGCAGTTCTCGCTGAATGGCCATCTGGTCTCGGTGATGCATACGCGTTTGCCGGAGTTTCGGTGCGTGCGCCTAACGGATGGCTAATCAGCTGCAAACGACCTGTGACAACCTCTCGCCGCTGGGAGGGCCGGACGCGGGCGGCACCTAGCGTCACCCGCGTTTGTCGGCTGCATTAGCGGGTTGGGCGGCGGCGTGCGCGCTGGAGCCCGACGATCAGGCTACCGATACCGGCGGCCGCGGCTCCTGAAGCAGCCAAGGAACCCCCAGCCGGACATCAATCTGTATGAGCTTGCCCTCTGAACTGCCTTGGAACCAAGGAGCTGGCTCATGGACAGCATCCTGATACGCCACCGACAGCCCAAGGACGGGAGGGAGGTTCCGGACGCGGACATATTCTCGCACCTGACCCAGATTCGGATCTACGCGGTAGACGGCCGGTCCCCCCAGGATCTCACCGACACAATGGTACGTCACGCGATAGTCCACGAATTCTCGGGTTTCCGCGAATGCGTACAAGTCGCTGGGGCGGGCCGGATCGATGCCCAAGCGGTGGAACTCATCCCGGACCGATGACGGCAAGGCACGTCCGTGGACTTCAGCCCAGTTGCGGCACCAGGCGCAGGCGCAATCACTCGCCGGACGGCCGGGCAACTCCTGGAGATCACGCGTTGACGACACGGCGACGGCGAGGCGCCACTCAGCTAGAGGGATTGTCGGTCTCATGCGCCTCCACACTTGAGTGTGCTTGGGCTCGCCGTCCGCCTAACGGACCGCGCATCAGCTGCGGGCGACGTGCCCGCGCATACGAATTCTATGGTCTACCCGCGGGCCGGCGCGCCGGCCGGCACGGGGGCTCGCCACCGGAGCGCCCGTCAGCTGCATGCGCTGGTTAGGCGCCACCGGCTAAGCCGGTAGGCACCACTGGCTGAGCGAGCGCTTGGCATGCTTCCAGCCGGTTGCCATCCAAGTCCCAGAAGCCGAAGGAGCGCACCCCACCCCCCTCCTGGATGGTTTCGACCACTACGCCGCGCGTCTGGAGTTCGGCATGAAGGGCCGCCGCATTGGCCGTCACGAAGATCGGGAACGGCACACAGGTCCCGTGGGGCGGGAGCGTTTCGCCAGACTTGAGCTGCCACAACGTGAGGCTGTGGCCGTCGAACGGGAGGATCACGAGCCCTTCCACGGGATCCGTGTGGATGGCCTGGAGGCCAAGCCGCTCGCCATACCACTCGGCGGCGGCCTCGTAGTCCCGGACCCGAAGAATTACCGTGGTAAGCCGGTCGAAGAGGGGTGTGTTGGACATCGGGACCTCTGCTTCGTCGAGAAGCTGGGCAACGAGCCGCTCTCGGTGGCGCCTAACGCCATGCGTTTCAGCCGCGAAGGCGCGGCGCCATCCTACTTCCTAGTCCGTCGCTTCTTCTGCGCGCGCCGCGCCTTCGTCGGCTGCAAACGCTTGTTAGACGCCGCCTTATCGCAACGGATCGCTGCTATTCCAGATGACTCGGCTTTGTTTCCAGGAACCATCCTTTTGACGCTGATACAGGTAGAGGTAGTTGCCGCTCCGCCGGATTGGAGCCCCACCAGCCTTCGGAGTCAGCGTGTAACGCTCCGTGCCCCGATCAAAGGCCCAATCGCCGAACACCACAATCTCCTGACTGTAGTACTCAACCTGCACTGCGAACGCATCGTGGAACACCCGCATTAGGGCGGCCACACTGTCCCCACCGGTCACTGGTGGCATGTTGGGCCCCATCATCACCAGGTCGTCAGCGAAGTAAGCTCGAAACTGGTCGACACTTCCGGCGTTCTCGGCGGCCTGGAACTGAGCGGTCGCGGCAGCGATGGCCTGACGGTCAGCGGCTGGATCTGGCGTGCTGGCGGAATCGCATGCCGCTGTCAGGAATGCTGGGAAGAGAACGCCGATTGCCACGTGTTTCATCGAACCTCCTCGCGTAAAGCGGCGTCTAACGGATCGCGCATCAGCTGCGGGCGGTGAAGGCCCGCTGTGCACAAATCAACGCCTCCACAGCGGCCGGACGGAAGGCGGCCGTGCAGGGATGCTGAGCCCTCCACCGGCCGGTCAGCTGCATGCGCTGGTTAGGCGGCACGCGCTGCGGCTCATCACGGTCGCGCTCGCTCTGGCGGTCGGGGCAGTGAGACGGTCGCGCCGAGTTGAGTCAGAAGACCGTGGAAATCGGACAGGAACCGCGCCTCGGAGATCTTGTCCCCCTCAATGCTGAAAAGGTCGAACCCAATCCAGTTCACGTGGTTGCCGGTTGGCGCGATGGCTTCGAATTCACCTCGGTGCATGCCCTCAACCGTGTACCAGATACCAACCTTCCTGCCTTCGGCGACGATATCGTCAATTGTTACGTGTAGGTCGGGAAAGCCGCGAAGGTGGCGACTCATGCTCTCCTTAAGGCCATCACGGCCAACGATCTGCCCATTGACCGCAACTCGTTCCGCGAAGAGTTCGTCTACTACTTTTAGATTGCGCTGGTTGAAGCCTTCTTCGATCCAACGACGAACCAGAGCCTTGTTGCGCTCGGTTAAGGCTTCCGTTGTGTCAGACGGCTGTTGCTGGCAGCCCGCAGTAGTCGCCAGCATCGCCACCCAGAGGATTGTGGTTGCCACGCGTCCGGCTCTCATGGCTCGCCCTCCGCTAGCGACGATCACGGTGCTCTCCAAGCGCGCTGCCGCCTAACGGACCGCGCATCAGCTGCGGGCGAGCCGCCCGCCGTGCACAAACCTACGGTCCTTAGTTGTGCGACGCCGCCACGCGTCGCCGGGCGCTTCGCCCAAAAGCGCCCGTCAGCTGCATGCGCTGGTTAGACCGCGCCCCGGCTGAACGCCAACATCAAGATGCGGTTCGTGGTCCGCAGATCGAATGCTTCCGGCTGGAAGTCATCCCGAAGCCACTCCGCGAGCTCGCCATACTCCGGGTCTTCGGGATCCTGAAGAATCTGCAGAACCTCCGCATAGCGGTACGGGCCCCCGCAGTCTTCTGGCGGGCAGTTGCGCGCTCCGCCCGTGCACCACGGATAGAAGTGGTCAGCCTCAGCCCTCAGATAGTTCTCGACGGTGACGACATGTTGCCAGTCGTCGCCGAAGTCATAGACGTACTCGAAGCTGTCGCCGGTTCGGAGTCGCAGGTCCTTGAGTTTTGTGCGGGTGGCATCCTGACCGGTGGCCTCGGGATCGGGCGCCTCGAAGTCAGACGTGCCGATTGTGAACCGGTAGAGATGGTAGTTCTCCCACCCCATCACGTCCTGAATGATCGCGTGGAGCTTGGCGAGCGTCGTTGTGTCCCGGACCAGCACGCGCCGCCAGATCGGTGGCGCTATCTCCCGAAGCGCGATGTGGAGTTGAATGATACTGCCCGGCGAGCGGGCGCCCGGCGATCGCGGCATGAGGTGGAACCTAACGGCGCGGTCTAACGAACCGCGCATCAGCTGCGGGCGACGTGCCCGCCGATACGAATTCTATGGTCCCTGGTTCGCGCCGACCGAGGTCGGTCGCCCCTAGGCGACCGGCTCGGGAGCGCCCGCCAGCTGCCTGCGCTGGTTAGGCGCTACCGCACGCGCGATCGTCGGGTGCGAGGGAATCGGGCACGCCGCTGTGGGCCGCGCCGTTCCTGGATAATGCCAGCCAATGCCCGCAGCGCGTCGTTGACCGCTGCGGAATCGGGGAACACTTCGGCTACATCCGGCTCAAGGATGACGATGTGGCTGCCCGCCGCGAGACGGGCCGCGTACGGGTTCCGCCTGCCCTTGCTGAAGTCGTACTCGGGCAGGATGTCGTCGGGACCTGGTTCGGGCCGCTGCCGGCTACGAGGCGCCTTCTTCATAAGCTCGATGTTCGCGACGAGTCGCTTTCCGCGCGCTGATCAACCGAATGCGGTCATGGCGCTCGGTAAACATGACCGCAAGCAACCGGCGTTGCTGGGAGTAGGCGAGCAGCACCGCGCGGGGCTCACCCACCGAGTGCCGGGGATCATCGACCACTAGTCCGAAGGGGTCGTTGAAGGCCGTCGCTGCTTCGTCGAACGTGACCCCGTGCTTCTTGGCGTTGGCCGCAGCCTTCTTGGGGTCCCATTCGAAGGTGAAGGCCATGCGGGAAGCTTACGCGTGATGGGGGCTTTTCGGTATGCGCCTAACGGATCGCGCATCAGCTGCGGGCGGCAAGCCCCGCCGATACGAACGCTATGGTCCACCCCGCGTCGGCGCTCGGGCCCACACGCGCGCTCGCCACGCGAGCGCCCGTCAGCTGCATGCGCTGGTTAGGCCGCAGGTCCGCGCAGGCGCGCGCCTAAACCGAGTCGGCCAGCGCCACTACCGCTGCTGCAACCGCCTCGACCTGCTCCTCGTATGCGTCACGCTGCGCGCTGGTCGGGCCGCAGACCTGTTCGTCGCGAACTAACACGGCCCCCGCCGGCGATTGCACCGTGAGGTTCCAGGGCGTCCCGTCACTGCAGACGATTACCGGGACCAGCCGCAGCGACGAGTCGATCGGCGGAGCCATCAGCCCGGCGCGGTCAAGCTGCCTGAGCAGCGCGCCCCAATCTGGAGCCCTGCTCCGGAACGGCACACTGCACTGCCACTCAGGGGCCGGCGCTGCTTGGCGCATCGGGCATCCGAAGCGCGCCTCAAGGCGCTCCCGGTTGCGATCGCCACTGAGGACGGTCAGCGATCCCGTGACCGGCGGCGCCGTGTCGACGATGACGATGCGATACTGCACGCCCGCGAGTTCCATCGTTTGCGACAGCGTAACGATGCGCGGCAAGGTCGGCGCGACGAGGGGACGCTGCGGATGCCCAGCGGCGCACGCAGAAACGAGGCACAGCAATAGGGGCAGGCGCGGAGTCATTCTCGGAGCCGGATGTCAGTACCTGCCGCCTAACGGATTGCGCATCAGCTGCAGGCCCTCAGGCCCGCGCCCGCACAAACCTACGCTTCCTTAGCGGCGCCACAGGAGCGTACCGCCCGCGCGGAGCTCTGCGACGGGTCCGGCCTGTCGGCTGCATGCGCGGGTTAGGCGGCTTCCCTACTTGCTCAGCCGGAGTGGACGGTGGAGCACAACGTATCGCTTTCTGTCTGAGCGCCGGCTGCTGTACAGAATGTCCTCAAGGTTTCTTGACGCCTCGGCCTCGTCAAGCAACAAGTCGATGAGAGTCTTTGCCTCTCTACGTGTCGGTGCCTCCCCGGCCCAGGAGAGCATCAGGTCAAAGTAAAGCCCGTGCCGAAACAGTCGTCCCGGCAGTGGGTAATGTCGCCTGTCGCGGAGCAGAATCCCGTACCGGAGATAGGGATGCACCCGCTTGTGAGTGAAGGCCTTCTCGCTGTATGTGATAGAGTCGTGTGTTGTGACGCTCCCGATCTTGGTCTCAATGACAAGGCGTGGCTTCCAGGTGTCTTCGTGGATCTGCTCGACGACAAGCAGATCGGTCTGGTAGGAAACGGTGTCGTGTCTCGCTGGCGAATGCTCTTTGTACAGCAGGATCTCGCTGGCATAAGGCAAGCGGGCACCCAGGCGCATCACGAGGTTAGGGCGCGCTCTCCTGAGGCGCGCATTGACCAGGCTCTGAACAGATTCAGCCCATTCGAGCTCGTTCATGGATGGCCGCGATCGATGATGTTAGCCATGCGAGAGAAGCCGCCTAACGCAATCGCGCATCAGCTGCGGGCGACTGGCCCCGCGGTGCACAAACCTACGGTCCTTATCGCGGCGACGCCGCCAGGCGTCGCACGAGCGCCGGCGCAGCCAGCGCCCGTCAGCTGCATGCGCTAGTTAGGCGGCCCTAGAGCGAACCGCGCTGCCCGAGTCGCGCTAGCAAGAGGGGATTTGGGCGGTCACCGCTCTCGGCTGCGACGCGCTTCCCATTCGCTCCACGATAGCACGAGCCCAAGATCCGGCTGCGGTTGGCAGTCGAGCATCGCGATGTATTCCAGAACATTCCCGTCCGGATCATCGAAGAAAACGGAAGCTGCCGGCATCCACGTAAACACGATGGGCCGGTCGATCGGCTCCCGCCTCCCTCCCAGCGGTGTCACGCCGGCCGCGCGAAGCTGCTGCGGGGCCCGAAACAAGTCGTCGAGCGCCACCTCGAATGCGGTGTGGTGCTGCATTATCGTCAAAGGCCAGGTCGACCCCAACGAATAGAGACCAAGCATCGAGCAGCCCCGCCCACCGACCCAAAGCAGGGCCCCACCCATGCCTTCGGGCGACGGTGATTGTTGGAACCCGACCCCCATGCCCAGGACGTCGCAATTGAATCGCAGAGAGCGGTCGAGATCCCGGACGCTGATGTGATCCTCGAACAACCGTTCCACAGGGGTAACAGGGCTGGCGCGCGGGGTGTCGCTTGGCCGCCAGCGGCCCGCGTTCCATTCGCGCCATGTCACAACCCCCAGGTCCGGGCGCGGCGGATCCGGTAACATGGCAATGTACTCGAGGAGATTGCCGTCGGGATCGTCGAAGAAAATGGCGGCGGCCGGCATCCATGTAAAGACGATCGGCTCGTCCACGAGTTCTCCTCGCGGATGCCGTGGAGTGCGGCGACCTTTGGGCGTTACACCGACAGCTTGCAGCCTCTCGGCGGCCCCCAAGAGATCCTCCAGCCTTACCTGAAAGGAGAGGTGGTGCTGCATCATCTGCGTCGGCCAACTCCCCAAGGTGAAGATGCCGAGCATCGACGTTCCATGGCCGCCAACCCAGAAGAAGGCGGCTGGTCGCTCTGGCTGTTCGACCCCCACCTGCAGGCCGACAACGTCCCGGTAGAATGCCACCGAGCGCCCCAGATCCCGAACGAGGATGTGAGCCTCGAACAGCCGTTTGATCGGAACTACTGCACTCATGACAGGACGCCCTTCCGCACGTAGGAACTATTAACGGATGCCCCGAGCGGCCGCGGTTTTCGCAAATCAGTACGCGAGAGCGCGGCTAAGGGTCCGCGTTTGGGTTGTACGAGCCGTGCTCATCTGATCCCGGACCGTCGCTCAATCGCTTGGACTGCGGCCGCCTAACGGAATGCGCATCAGCTGCAGGCGAGCGGGCCCGCGCCCCCACAAATCAATACTTCCACTTCCTGGCCACCCGGAGGCCGGCGCCCGCGCGGAACTCCGGCCCGCCCCGGCCTGTCGGCTGCATGCGCGGGTTAGCCAGCAGCTTCGGGAGCTTCAATAACGATCGCGATAGCGGCGGCGATCGGTCCGCTTCGCCTGTAGAAGAGATTCTGTATCCGCCCATCCGCGACAGAGTCGAAGGGCGAACCCTCTTTGCATGTCAAGAACAGCCCAGCTACGAAGTGTTGCAACGGCCAACCACCAGAGTTCTTGTCGCCTACAAGGGAGGCGAGATCTTCAAACGTCGGGCGATACCCCTTTGCTTGCTTTGCTAGAAAAGCGTGAACCAGTGTAGCTGGCACGACCCGTACACCTACCGCTACTTCGTTGGCTCCGCCGTCGGCAGCTGATACCGGCACCCGTTGTACGAACGGCAGGCCATACGGATTGTAGAACTGGTAGTAGACACGGACCTTATTCGTCGTCTCATAGTCAGTGATAGCTTTCACTTGTTCGGACTTTGCTATGAGTGCCCCGTACCTACACTCGCTCGAGAAGTTGAACTCCGCTTCAACCACTATCGACTGAGCGAGTACCTCTGGGTCTGCCAAGCGGCCGAAGCCAACCTCGTAGTCGACCTTCCCCTCCTCCTCTACCGTCCCAGTCGTGGGATAGAGTCGCTTCGACTGCAGCAGTCCCACCTTGCTACGTTCGATTTTCCCGCCACGTCGGATAAACAGGAGAACACCAACGTCCGCAATCTCCCACCTGAAATAGTGTCTCAGGCCCCCCAGGTAATGGACGTCGATCTTGACGGTCCAGTTGGAGGGGAGCACCCTAGCCGACGAGTACCGTGAAAGATGCTCAATCCATGTGAGATCTAGGGACTCCTCCGGAATGTTGGGATTGCGCGAGAGCTTCTCCGTAATTCGTTGGTTGCAGTGCCGGAACACCTCTGTCACGAATGCGAGCACATCTGCCGGGATAGGAAGCTCAGCCACGTGTGATCTCCCTCTGACTGGCTAACGGACCGCGCATCAGCTGCGGGCGCAGTGCTCGAACAACACAAGCCTACGTTCCTTTGATCCGGTACCGGAGCCACGCACCCCAGCGGAGTCGCGCGCCAGCAGCGCCCGTCAGCTGCATGCGCTAGTTCCATGAGAGAGATTGGCAAGGGCGGGCTCCGCCGTCGCTGATTGCGGAGGGCTCTTGCCCCGGACAATCAGCCCAGACTGCTTGCGCGACGAGGCCTCGCGGTTGGTCGGGGGCCGCGGACC
>JBOHSN010000078.1:0-19991 GCA_050733215.1 Gemmatimonadales bacterium | reverse complement strand
TCGTCGATCCCACCGTTCAGGCGGCCTGCGTGGCGGTTCCTTCGGTCCAGACGGCCGGGGTCGGTGGGGCCGAGCATCTCTACGTGGCGATCTCCACCGCCGGCGCGGAGGTAAGCGGGGGCATCACGGCGCCATACTCCATCGCCGGCAGCGCCGCCGGGGCCACCACCAGGATCGCGGAGCTACCCTCGCCACTGGTCTCGGCATTCCGGGGACCGGCCACAGCGCCGCGGTTCCACCGGATGCTGAGAGAGCGGGAGCGGGCGCTGGCGACCGACCCCGCGCACCGGCTGTTCGGCGCGCGCGAGGGCCGCACAGCCTTCCCGTCGTTCGCCACCGCGCCCGCCGTAAACTCGGAGAGGTCGTTCTTCGTCTGCACCACCACCGATTGCAACAACTTCGTCTCGGTGACGGCAACGGCGAAGGTCGTGGCCGAGAGGGTGGCGATTTACGTCGACAATGCGATGACCGGCGATGTTCGCTACGCCCCGCCCGCGAACGGCTACACCAACGCCGACCTGACCGACATCGCCCGCGTGTTCGACGACTTTCTCTATCCGATCGACACTCTCAACTTCGGGCGCGAGTCCGACATCGACGCGAATGGAGTGGTGCAGGTGCTGCTCACCCCGCGGATCAATGCCTTGAGCGGCAACTGCAACGAGACCGGCAGCGTGATTCTCGGCTACTTCTTTGCGCTCGACCTGCTGGTGGATCCGAACTCGAACAACGGCGAGGTGTTCTACAGTCTCGTGCCGGACCCGCTCAACTCGCAGTGCACCATCCAGAAGGAGAATTTCGCCAAGCCGAACCTCGCCCCGACGTTCGTCCACGAGTTCCAGCACATGATCAGCTATGCGCAGCATGCGATCGCGCGGAACGGCGACTCGGAGGACACCTGGCTCAACGAGGGTCTGTCGCATTACGCCGAGGAGCTGGCGGGCCGGATCGTGCCGGATACGGCCGGGCAGCCATCAGGGACCACCTACACGCAGTACGCGCTCTCGAACTACCAGAACGCCTACGACTATCTGGCAAACCCGGAGGCCACCTTCCTGATCTCGCCGACCGGCACCGGCGGCTCGCTCGCGGAGCGCGGCGCCGGATGGCTGTTCGTCCGGTGGGCAGCGGACCAGTTCGGCACCAGCGCGGACAATCTGGCACAGTTCCGCGTGCGCGGCACCGACTTCACGCGTGCGCTGGTCCAGACGAGCCTCAACGGCGCGTTGAACGTGGCCACGGAGGCAGGCGAACCGTTTTCGCCCATGGTCACGCAGTGGCAGCTGGCCAACTACCTGGACGACCTCCAGGGCTTCACGCCCGCGAGTGAGCGCCTCCGCTACATCACCGACAACCTCCGGCAGCAGTTCGCGTCGCTCCACGCTCAGCAGCCGAGCGTCTTCGCGCGCGAGTACCCGCTGGTTCCCGACAACTACCCGCAGCTCACTGGCTGGACGGGCACGCTGCGGCAAGGCTCGGGGCGCCACGTGCGGATCATCCAGGACGCGGGCGCGCAGGGAGTGCAGTTCCTCCTGACGAACGCCAGTGGCGGCGCAATCTCCGCCACCGCCGTCCCGCGCGTGGGGCTCGTGCGCGTCCGCTGACGCGCGATGCGGGTCCGGTGGATGCTCATGATCTTCCTCATCGCGGTCGGCGTGCTGTTCGCGGGGTACGGCACTGCCTACCTCGCCAGCGACGATGTCCGCTACGTCACCCGCGCGGGCCTCGAGGAGTCGCGCATCCTGCGGGAGGCACGGCCGCTCGACCAGCTCCTGGCCGACGAGGGAATCGAGCCCGCGTTCCGCGCCTCGCTCGGGCTGGTCCGTGAAACCCGCGACCACGCCGCGGAGCTCGGCCTCGCCGCCAAGCGCACCTATACCACGTTCACCGACATCGGCCGGGACACGCTGCTGCTCAACCTGACCGCGGCCCCGAAGGATTGTATCTGCCCCTATACCTGGAAGTATCCGATCGTCGGTCGGATCCCCTACAAGGGTTTCTTCGATTTCCGGAAGGCACGGCTCGAGGCCGACGAACTCGCCGCCCGCGGCTACGACGTCTACCTGCGTCCGGCCGCGGCGTTCTCGACCCTGGGCTGGTTCAACGATCCGCTGCTCTCGACGGCGCTCACGCGTGACTCCGTCGAGCTGGCGGCGCTGGTCTTCCACGAGATCGCGCACAACACGTTATATGTGCGGAGCGCCACGCCCTTCAACGAGAGCTTCGCCGAATACGTGGGGTATCATGCGGCGGAGAGTTTCTTCCGCACCCAGGGGGACACGACCTCCGCCCGCCGCGCGATGGACCGCTGGCGCGACGAGATCGTGCTCGGCCGGTACTACGCCGAGCTCACGGAGCGCCTCAACTCGTTCTATGCGACCCAGCCCGACTCGGTGGCGCTGGAGGCCGGCCGGGCGGACGCGGCCCGGTGGGCGCGCGCGCAGCTCGACGGACCGGTCGGCGCCGAGCTCCGGACGTACCGGATCGGCCGGCTCACGGAGCGGCCCATCAACAATGCGCAGCTCTACGGTGCCACGATCTATCGCACGCGGCTCGACCTGTTCGACCGGTGGCACCAGCAGCACGGCAGCGACGTGCGCCGCAGCGTGAACGCGATGCGGGAGCTGATGGATGGCGCCGAAGGGGACAGCGCCTACGCGAGGCTGGAGAAGGCGGCGGGCGAGTAGTTGCGAGCGACGATCGCCATAGTCCGACAAGACGACACCGCCGCCGACAGTCGCGACTATCGGCGGCGGTTCACCTTTCTGCCCTACGGGCTGACCGGCCCGTCATCATGCCGCCGGCGGTGGGGAGGCCCGGCAACGATCCCTACCCGCCGCGTGACCGCGAGCACTAGATTCTCAGCCGCCCAACTCGCCCGCGAGGGTCCACACCGACCTGCGACCGCCGGGTAGTTCGCCCGGAGGACTGGGCGCCACTCGCGCGGTACGCGGGCCGGAATAGGTTACAACACAACTCTTGCAGTGCTCGCAACGCCAATTTGACAGCGCATCCAGCCCGTTGCCGACGTAAGGGCGCGGGCTCGAGGGCCTGCAGCTGATGCGCCGGTCGTTAGACACCTCTCGTTGGAGGAGACGATGAGAGAGTCATTGGCATCTCTGGCGCTCGTCTTCTTGCTGCCCGCGCTGCTGCTTGCACAGCGTGGTCAGTCACACGAACGGAAGCCCCTTGCCTTCACGCACGTTACAGTCATTGACGCCACCGGTGCGCCGCCGAAACCTGACAGGACCGTGGTGATTGCCGGGGGGCGGATCAGCGTGCTCGATACCAGTGCCAACCTGACCCCACCCCAGGACGCACAGGTGATCGACGCGACGGGCAAGTTCTTGATACCCGGGCTATGGGATATGCACATCCACTTGGACGACCCGGAGATGTGGCCGTCGCTCGTGTCGCGCGAAGAAAAGGAGGTGATCTTCCCGCTCCTGATCGCCAACGGCGTGACCGGCGTACGCGACATGGCCGGCAGTCTGGAACAGTTGCAGCAGTGGAAGCAGAAGATAGCACTCGGTCAGATGCTCGGGCCGCGGATCGTGGCCGCCGGCCCTTTTGTTGATGGACGTCCGCCCAGGTGGCTAGGCTCTTTCAGCGTCTCAACGGAGGCAGAAGCCCGTGATGCGGTGCGGGGACTCTACACGCGCGGCGCGGATTTCATCAAGCTCTACTCGCGGCTACCCCGACCGGCGTTCTTCGGCCTTGCCGACGAAGCTAAGAAGTTGGGCGTAGTCTTCGTGGGTCACGTGCAGGATCTGGTCAGCGCGGCAGAAGTATCCGATGCCGGGCAGAAAAGCATGGAACATCTGGACGGCATAATGCTGGCGTGCTCCAGCCAGGAGGGGGCGTTCAGGAAGGAGATCGAGCGAGGGTACGCCGAGCGGAGGGAGACGATTGATCCGTTAGTCCGTGGCAATCCGAAGGTATTGAGCACTTACAGCGGGGAGAAATGCGCCTCACTCTTCGCCCGCTTCGTCAGGAACGGCACGTGGCAAGTGCCGACGCTGTACAACGAATGGCGTCACGCGCACACGACCGACCGGGCGCTCACGGATGACGCGCGAATTCGCTACTACCCGAAGCCGTTCAGAGAATACTGGAAAAGCGTGAGCCTTCAAGACGAGAAGCGCCTGGAGCGCCTGGCGAGGCTTAAAGTCTATTACGAGTGGCTGTTCAAGCTGGTGAGGGACATGCACCGGGCAGGCGTAGGCATCCTGCCGGGTTCGGACGCGGGGGCCAACGAGTACTCCTTCGCCGGCTTCAGCCTCCACGACGAACTCGCAGTCTTCGTCCAAGCGGGCATGACGCCGATGGAAGCATTGCAGACGGCCACGCTAAAGCCGGCTCGATACCTCGGGATGACGGACGCCTTCGGCACTGTGGAGGCGGGGAAAATCGCCGATCTGGTGTTACTCGACGCCAACCCGCTCGACGAGATCAGTAACACCCGAAAGATCGCCGCCGTTATCGTGAATGGCAGGCTCGTCACTAAGTCAGAGGTGCGACAGATGCTGGCCGAGGCTGAATCCGCAGCGAGCAAGAAGTAATCCAGGTCCTATCGCGCGGGCGGTGTCCCATGCCCCTATGCCAAGCCCCGGCGAAAAAGGGCACCCTGGTGGGTGCCCTCGCTTCGAGGCCGCTTGCGGTACCTTACGCGGCCATGAGCTCGCAGGACTGCTGGCAACGGCGGCACTCGTCCGCGCACTGCTTCATCATCTTGTCGTCTCCGGCGATGCGCTCGCAATCCTCCGCGCAAGCGCGGCAGATGTCGGCGCAGACCCGGCAGGTGAGCTGGTGCCGGTCGGAATTCCGCAGCATGACGTTCGCCGAGGTCTGGCAGATCTCCGCGCAATCCAGCAGCAGCCCGATGTGGGCCGGGTCGGCATGCTTACCGCCGAGCTCGAGGCAGTGGCTCACGGTCTGGAGGCAGATGCCGTGACATCGCAGGCACTCTTCGATGCACTCCTGCATCTCTCGCGAGATCTGGGGGCTGGTGGTCTGGTGTGCCATGGTGCTCCTCTGTGGGTTCGTGTTCTGTCGCACGCGTGCGGGATGGGGAGGTGCCTTCATCCGCTGGGCTCGCAGCGATATTTCGCATTCGCGGCTGCATTGCGGATGCAGCCACGCGGTCGCCATTCGCCCACATGATCCGGAGTTTGCCATGAGGTTTCGTGTCGCTCTCGTCGCGCCGCTCGCCCTTGTAGGGGTTCTCCTCGCGGCGGCTGCAGTTCCGGACCCCTCTTCGCGACCCAGCCGCCGCGACACGGCGCCCGCCGATTCGGCGGCGGCGGTCGCGGTGGTGGACTCACTGCACCAGCGGATGGCGGCCGGCGACTCCGCTGGAGTACTCGCGCTGCTTACCCCGGACGCGCTGGTACTCGAAGGCGGCGGGATCGAAACGCTTGACGAGTACCGGTCGCATCACCTGCCCGGCGATATCGCGTTCGTGCGCGCGGTCCCCTCGTCCCGCAGTGTACGCCAGATCCGGGTCGTGGGCGACGCGGCCTGGGTCACCTCGACCTCTGAATCGAAGGGAGCCTACAAGGGGCGGCAACTCGATCGGCTCGGCGCTGAGCTCATGGCGCTGCGGCGCGTGGACGGGAACTGGCAGATTGCGGCGGTGCACTGGTCGTCACGGCCCCGTGCCGGCGGGCACTGAGCGTTACGGGGAGGCTGGTATGGCTGGGCGGGCTCCTCGGAGCCCTTGAACCAGCCTCCACTCGGAACCGCCGCCGTACCGTTGGCGGAGGCCGGGAAGAAGCCGTTCACCACCCTAAGTGCGGCATCCGTCGTCGCCATGGAGCGCGCCGCGTCGGCCTCGAGGCCGGAGAGCGCCCGAATGCAGTCGATCGTTTCCGGAATCACGATCGCTTCGTTGTGCACCTGGAACACCAGGTATACCTCGCGGCCGTCGGCGGCGATCCGAATCAGGTCCGGTTCGTGGCCGGGGTTCGGATGTGGCGGTGGGCGTGGGCCGGCCCGCGGAGCAGAACCACGCCCGCACCCAGGCTCAGCGCGACAAACCCGATGATCGCCGCCCATTCCCCCACGCTCGCGCTGATCGGCACTTTCATCATCTCTGCCGTCGGGTGCGGGGCATCGGTCGTACCAGGAGCCGTGTTCATCGCTCCGTGGGCGTCGTGCTCCCCCATCTCCTCCGATGACGCGGCCGGAGGCGCCACCGCGGCAACCGTCAACTCGGCCCTGGCTACCACGTCGCCGTCCGGCGCCAAAGCCACGACGGTATACCCGCCGGCCCGCGCCTCGAGCGGCAGCGCCAGGCGGGCGTCGAAGGTACCCGTGGCGTTCGTCCGGACCTTTGCGAGCGGGAACGTCTCCAGCGTACCGCGCAGCTCCAGCCGGATCGTCGCGTCTTTCGGCAGCTTCTCACCGCGCAGCGCCAGCTCCCCGCCGGTGGCTATCTCATTGGCGCCCAACCGGAGCACCCCCTCCTCATGGGCGAGCGCGGGGACGCCAGGCGCGACGGTGAGGGCGAGCACCAGATAACCAAGGCGAAGGTGTGTCATCATCATCCCTCACATTCCGATATGCTGCATCTGCGGTGCGAAAACGCCGTACACGATGCCGCCCACGTACAGAGCCAGCATCAGAACCGCAAGGCCGAGCAGCCAACGCGGGCGTCCGGCGTGCTCATCGCGCGGCCGGTCGAGCAGCGGCACCAGGAACAGGAAACCGAAGAGCACCAGCGGGGCCAGGATCATTCCCCAGAGCCCCATGGTGTTTTCGACGGTGTAGATCCATAGGAACGGCCAGAACGGCTTGGTCACCTCGGCCCCCTCGATGCCGGGGTAGCCGATCCCCGGTGTCGCGAACGCCGCCAGGCCGCCCAGGAACGCCAGCAGCACGAGCCCATACCCGGTCAGCCGCCGCAGATGGGTGGTGAAGAGCACAGTTCTGGGCTCGTGCGCACGGATGCCGAGATACCGGATCAACCAGAAGTGCAGCCCGACGAGTCCGAGGAGCAGGAGCGGCAGCAGGCTGACGTGCGCGTTGTGCATTCGGGCGAGAAGGGGGACGCTCCGCGTGAAGTCCGGCGTGAGCAGGGAGCCGAGCGGGCCGACCAGGCGCGCGCCCGCCACTGCGTGGGCGAGGGCCTCACTCCCCTCCTGGTCGGCCCGGAGCACGGTGCCGGTGAACACCAGGCCGAAGAGGGTGATGAAGAGGAGCACCCCGGCCCACCACGTGAGTTCCCGGGGTCGGAGGTAGCTTCGGCGCCAGAAGACGTATATGAGGTGCAGGATCATGCTCACGAGCACGACGGCTGCCGCCCAGTAGTGCAGGCCGCGGACCCAACTGCCGAGCGGCACGCGCGTCATGATGTACAGGATACTGTCATGCGCGCCGACCGGGCTCGGATTGTAGAACTGGTCGAGCAGGATGCCGGTGCTGATGAGAACGAGGATTCCGAAGAACGTCAGACCGCCCAGCATGTACGGAAGCCGGTTCGCCACGGGTGCGATCCGGTACTCGAGGGCGTCCCATGCCAGCCGCTCTTGCAGTGCCCCTCCGGCGCGAGCCGGCGAGGGCGTGGGCGCCGGGTGGGGCGGCGCCTCGACTGCGTCCTCGACGCGCAAGTGCTCAGGCATCCGGCCTCCTCTCCGAGTCCGCCTACGGCTTGCCCATTCCCGGCATCGTGTCGTGGCTCATCCCTGGCATGGAGTCGTGCGTCGGGCCAGCGGGCTTCGTCGTCGTCGGCTTCGCCGGCTCGCTCTGATGCCCGGCGTGCGGGTCCGCTGGCTTCGCCGCAGGCGCGTCCGGCTTGCGCGGTGCCGCGCGCCTCGCCCCCGTCGGCTGCCGCATGTGCCGGCGGTGCTCGGGAGGCATCTGGTTCATCATCTCCATCATGAGGCGCCGCATGGCGGTGTCGGCCATCATCCGCTCGCGGATGACCGGGTCGGCCATCATTCGCATGTGCAGCTTCATCATCTGCCGCCCATGCGCCGGTGCCTCACCGCCCGCGCTGTCGACCGCTTCCGCCTCGGCCGCCCCGTGCCGCATGCCGGGCATGCTGTCGCCATGCTGCATGCCGCGTTCTGTCATTCCGTGCATCACGTCGGCCGGCACGTCGCGCGACGGCGGAGCGGAGACGATGCCGGTGGCGGGGCCGCCCATGGCCGCGATGCCGCCCATCATCTCGCCCATGTTCCGCCACTCGTCCATCGACATCACGTTCCGCGCCGAGTCCTGCATCTCATCCAGCGCGGCGTAGATGACCTCCCGCTTCTTCCCGGGCGGCACTGTGTCCGCCGCGAGGATGTCGCTGATGATGTCGTGGGTCATGTGCAGGTTGTCGAAGATGACCGCCGCCCGCGGGTGGGCCGCGGAGAACCGGGGCGCCACCGTCGAGGTCATGGGCATCACCTTGGGCATGTTCCGCGGCGGGTCCTGCACCATGGACCAGAACCGCGCCACCGCCGCGTCCAGGCCCGCCTTACGGTCAGCCGGCGCGCGCCCCTCGATCAGCGGCTCGTACAGGCCCACCTGCAGCCAGTGGTAGGCCCAGATGAGGCCGTTCATCTTCGGATAGCCCTTCCGGAACACCTGGCTGTAGTACTGCTCGTCCATGAGCGCCATGGACTTGGGTACCGGCACGAAGGCGTGCGGGTTCGTGAGATAGTAGTCCGTTAGCTTCTCGATCAGCGAGTCCTTTGCGGCTGTCGAGAGCCGCGCGTCGGCGTAGACGTCGTAGACCTGGCGGTGGAGGATGTGCGCCCAGTCGAACATCATCTTGCCCCGCCACGCGAGCTTGGCGTAGCTCGGCTCGATCGCCTCCTCTGCCACGGCGAATCGCGGTGGGCGCACCAGGAGGTCCGTCGTGAGATACGTGAACTGCTTCTGCTCCAGCTCGTCGCGCAGGTCGTCGGGCTTGGTCAGGAGCTTCTCGTACAGCACCGCGTGGCCATAGTCGAACGCGTTGAACAGCCGGCCGGCGTTGTTGTAGCGCTTGAGGAACTGCCAGTTGAACGAGCCGGGATAGTAGAACTGCTCGTCGCGCGTGTCCTGCGCGGGGAGGTCCTCTGCGACGATCACACCGAGCACCGCGGCGAGCGCCGCCGCACGAATCCGGAGCTTCATGGTTCGTGAGCCTTTCATCGTCGTATCACACAGCCGTCGGCCGATCAGCGCCGGGGCACCGGGATGAGCCAGGGCAAGGCGAACGCGTGCGATACTCCCGCGGTGACGGCGAAGTCGGGGCCGACGCCGCTCCGGAGCCGCCGGACCACGCCGACGTCGAGCACGATGGTCGGGCTGAACTGATACCTCGCGCCGACCGTCGCGTTGTACTGGGTGCGGCTCTCGGACGTGCCTTGCAGGCCGTACACTTCGGCCAAGAGCAGGATGCTCTGCCGGAACAGAGTGCGATCGTATGCCAGCCCGTAGAGCCATCGTGAGGCGGGCTCCGCCACGGCGAGCTCGTCCGCTTCATTGAGCGTGCGCGCGACGTTCACGTGGAGGCGGTTCCGGCCCCACGTGCGCGTGAGGATTCCGCGCAGGGTCACCTGGGTCTCGTCGCCCGCGAGCGAGCCGACGGGCAAGCTGACGTCGGTCCGCAGGCTCAAGGCCGGGAGCCAGCGACTCTCGGTATTGAAGTTGTAGAACCCGAAGAGCCGGATGCCCGCGAGTCCCCAATCCGTTGCCGGCTCGGTCCCGCCAAGCGCCGGCTCGCGAAGCCCCGCAATGGGAAACTTCACGCCTACGTGCGCGTTTCGGAGAATCCCGTACTTGAGTTCCGGCACCGTCAGGTGAACTTGGGCGCCGTCGGCTTCGTCTTCGTAGCGGTACGGGAGCTGGACCTCGAAGGCATACCGCTCGACGGCGTAGGCGTCTTCCAGAACCGTCGGCCGGTCGTCGTCCGTGTTCCGGTAGTCGATCTGCGCCGCCGCGGGTCCGGCACCAAGTGCGCCGCCCCCCGCGGCAATACTCCACGTGAGCGATGCGCTGCGGCAAAACCTCTGGATCGAAGACAAGGACGGCTTCACGAAAGCTCCCATGGATGCGGGCGGCTGAGTGCAGACATACGGCAGTAGCTTAACGCCGGGCACATTACGTCTGGTTCAAGCCGGCATTAAGGTTTCTTGAGGGCTGCCTGCTCGGCCTTTCACCGAGCCGCAGACAAACGCAAGATGGGTGGATGCGGATTCTCGTCGTGGAGGATGATGCGAAATCGGCCCGCTTTCTGAAGCAGGGGCTGGAGGAGGAGGGACATGCTGTGGACGTGGCTGGCGATGGAGAGGAGGGGATCGCGCTCGGCCACCTCCACCCGTATGACGTGATAGTGCTCGACGTCATGCTTCCGCGCCGATCGGGCCTCCAGGTAGCGGCCGAGCTGAGGCGCCTGGGGGTCGAGGCGCCCATCCTCATGCTCACCGCGAGAGATGCCACAGGCGACGTGGTACGGGGCCTCGACGCCGGCGCCGACGACTATCTCGCCAAACCATTCGACTTCGACGAGCTGCTGGCCCGGGTGCGGGCGCTCGGCCGCCGTAAGGTTGGCGGTGTCGCCGGCGTGCTCCATTGCGCCGATCTGGAGATGGATCGCCTCCGCCGCGTCGTGCATCGCGGCGGCCGCTCGATCGATCTGTCCCCCCGGGAGTTCCGCCTGCTGGAGCACTTCATGTTGCACCCGGACGAGGTGATCTCCCGGACGAGGCTGCTCGAGAAGGTGTGGGACATGTCGTTCGATCCCGAGACGAACGTGGTGGACGCACACGTCTCGAACCTGCGCCGTAAACTCGAAGCGGGTGGCGCATCGCGCCTCATCCACACCGTGCGCGGCGCCGGATACGCGCTGCGCGAGACTGAGACGCCGTAATGCGCTCGTTCCGCGCGTCGCTGGCCGTCCGGACGGCGCTGAGCACGCTCGCGATCGTCACGGCGATCAGTGCGGCGAGCATCACTGCCCTCCGAAGCCTGCTCTACGGGCAGCTCGACCGCACGCTGCTGCATCTGGCCGAGGTCGAAGCCCGGGCCGGCGCCGACGCCACCGGCCCGGATTTCGCCTTTCACGAGGGCGTGCTGCTGGCCTCGCGGGAAGGGCCGGCGGCCGAGCTCACTCGCTATGCCCAGCTCTGGACCCGGGACGGACAGCCCCTGGTTCGCACCCGCAACCTGACCGAGAATCTGTTGCTGCCGGCCGACGCTCTGCAAACCGCGCGTGGCGGCGGCGTCGGGTGGGCGACGTATGCCTGGCGCGGCCGGACGCTCCGAAGCGTGGTGTATCCCCTCCAGCTCGTTGGGGCCGCCCATGGCGTGCACCTCCTTCAGGTGGCCGCGCCCACCGAGCCGATCAGCCGTACCCTCGTGCAATTCGGGCTGCTGGTTGCCTTGTTCACGGCCGCCGCCGCCGCCCTGGCCTACGGGGCCGGATGGCAGCTGGCAGGTGTGGCCCTTCGTCCGACGCGCGAAATCACCGAGCAGGCGCAGGCGATCGAAGCCGGAACCCTCTCGGCGCGGATCACGGCGCATGCCGATGTGGCCGAGTTCGAGAGCCTGCTGGCGGTGCTGAACGGGATGCTGGACCGGCTGGACCGGGCGTTTCAGGTTCAGCAGCGATTCATCACGGACGCCAGCCACGAGCTGCGGGCCCCGCTCAACGTGCTCCGCGGTGACGTGGAAGTCGCGCTGAAGCGCGATCGTGACGCGGCCGAATATCGTGCCACGCTCGAGCGCTGCCGCGACGAGGTCATTGGACTGTGCAGACTGGTTGAGAACCTGCTCGCACTGGCCCGCAGCGACGCCGGCCGCCCATTGGCTCACGTGGGCGAGCTCGACGTGTGCGAGCTCGCCATCCAGGTCGCCGACCGCTATCGAACCCTGGGTGACGCGCGGTCCGTGCAGATCGAGGTTACCGGGGATTCGGCGATCGCTGCCGGGGATCGTCGCGTTCTGGCGCGTGTGGTGGGGAACCTTGTCGACAACGCGGTGAAGTTCAGTCCCCCAGGGGGCCGCGTGCGCGTCGAGGTAGCAAACGGAGCCGAGGTCACGCTGACGGTCCGTGACGAAGGAGCGGGGATCGCAGTTGCCGACCTGGACCAGTTGTTCACCCGGTTCTTTCGTGCAGATCCGGCGCGTCCCCGCGCGGACGGGACCGGGCTGGGTCTTGCGATCGCGCGCGCGGGCGCTGAGGCCCACGGCGGGCGGCTCGAATTTCTTGGCAATCATCCCGGGGCCACGTTCCGCTTGACGCTGCCGGGTGTACCGACGACTCTGCAGCTCGGATGAGCTGAGGCTGTATGAGCGAACACGATCACGGCCATCATCGGCACGGTCCTGCCGCCCCGGCGGAGCCCGGCTATCCCGAGCACCCAGAGCTCGCCCGGCCATGTGACATCGGTCCGCCCGCGCACGCTGGGCGACTCGCCGTCGGTGGGCCGAATCTGCTGGCGGAGCGCGGGTGACCGTGCCGGCGGCGTTGCAGGCGTTCGCCGGTGAGGCAGCGGAGCGAGGCCAAGGCGCGGTGTACCTCGTCGAGGGTTCGCGCGCGCTCGCGGCGTTCGCTGTGGCCGACGCGGTGCGCCCCGAATCTCTCGAAGCCGTACGTCGCCTGCCACGCGTTGGGGGTCGAGGTCGTGATGCTCACCGGAGACGCCCGTCCGGTGGCAGACGCCGTCGCACGCGAGCTCGGGATCGACAGCGCCTTCGCGCAAGTGCTGCCTGAGCAGAAGGCTGCCAAGGTGGAGGAGCTGCAGCGAGCCGGGAAGCGCGTGGCCATGGTGGGCGATGGGGTGAACGACGCGCCAGCGCTCGTCACGGCCGATGTCGGCGTGGCGATCGGGGCCGGGACGGACGTCGCCGTCGAGGCCGGGGATGTGGTGCTCGTCCTGAGCGATCCGCGAGACGTCCCGCGCATCATCAGCCTGTCGCGGGCGAGCTACCGGAAGATGGTGCAGAACCTCCGGTGGGCGGCGGGCTACAACATCGTGGCGATCCCCGCTGCGGCCGGGGTGTTCGCGTCGTTGGGGTTCGTGCTGTCCCCGGCTGTGGGTGCGGTCCTCATGTCCGCCGGCTGACGCAGTCCCCGTGCAGGGCGCCTCCTAGGGGGACGGAGGGTGACAGCGCGTACGCGAGGCTGAGACGAATGACCAGCGGGGACTCCGGAACGGTTCCCGGAGCCCCCGCTTGTCCCTCGTTACCTGTCACCGTAGCTACGGCTTGGTGCTGTCGCTCTTCTCCGCTTTGTGGTCCTTGTGCGGCTTCTCACGCTCCATACCCGAGTAGCCGGCGGTATCGGCAGCACCGCCTTGACCCGGCATCGTCAAGGAATCCTTGGGCTGCTTCGGCTGCACCGCGTCGGCGGCGCCGACGGGGGGTGTCTGCCCGGCCTTGGCGAAGTCACTCGGCTCGGTCCATCTGAACCCGTTGGGGTCCCGGCTCTCGGCGGCCGCCCCCGTGGGCGCCTGCCCGGCGCTCGGCGGCGGCGCGGCCGCGGTGTCCGCCTGCGGGCCGGTCTCGGTCGGCTGAACGTCGCCCGCCCGGGCGCCGGTCGGATCGTTCCGCTCCATCCCGGCGAATCCGGAGGTATCGGCGCCGCCACCCTGACCCGGCATGGTCAAGGAGTCAACCGGCTGTTGCCCCGGCTGCGGGGTCCGCTCGGTGGCGGTGGTATCCTGCGCCAAGGCGGGAGTGGCCGCTGCCAGCGTCAGCGCGACCAGTCCGATGAAGGCCTTCCGCTGCGTGAGTTCCATGATCCATCCTCCTATGACTGCTATGCCGGCGCCGGCCGGCCGTTGCCTCGAGGGCTGCGGGAGCTTCCGTCAGGGCACGAGGTTATCCCCCCGACCCATGACATTCTGTGAGTCGGGTCACCCGGTCAGCGGTTGCTGATTGCCGCCATCTCTCGCGCCCTCGACGTTTCGGTGTAGTTTTCGCGACCATGGATACCAGCTTCGTATCGCGGGAGCGGGAGCGCCTGCTCCGCGAACTTCGGGAGTTCCTCTCCATTCCGAGTGTCAGCACCCTGCCGGCTCACGCCGGTGACTGCCGGGCCGCCGCGGAATGGCTCGCGCGCGAGTTCCAGCGGCTTGGCTGCCCCACGGTACGTCTCATTGAGGGACGAGGCCACCCCGTGGTCTGGGCCGAGAGCCCGCACGTGCCGGATCGGCCCACGTTGCTCATCTACGGCCACTACGACGTGCAGCCGCCGGATCCGCTGGACGAGTGGACGAGCCCGCCCTTCGAGCCCACGGTTCGCGACGGTCGGCTGTATGCCCGCGGCGCGGCCGATGACAAGGGCCAGGTGTTCTGCCTGCTCAAGGCCTACGAGGCCGTGCGGGACGCCGAGGGACGGCCCCCGCTCAACGTTCGCTTCATCATCGAGGGCGAGGAAGAGTGCGGCGGGCATGTCATCTTCGACCTGCTGCGCGAGGAGCCGTGGCGGACCAAGGCAGATGCGGCGCTCGTCTGCGACATGGCGTACTACGCGCCCGGCCTGCCGGCCGTGTACACCGCGCTCCGGGGACTATGCTACGCCGAGATCTCGGTGCGGACGCTCCAGCGGGACCTGCACTCCGGCACGTACGGAGGCGTGGCCCCCAACGCGCTGGAGGCGTTGGTCCGACTTCTGGCCGAGCTCAAAGATCCGGACGGCGAGATCCGGATCCCCAAGATTTACAAGGATGTGGATCCGCCGGCCAAGGCGGAGCTCAAGGCCTGGAAGAAGCTGCCCTTCGACAAGCAGCGCTTCCTCGACGAGGAGGTGACCGGTCGCGCCCTCACCGGCCTCAAGGAGTACAGCGTGCTCGAGCGGGTCTGGGCGCTCCCCACGCTCGAGATCCATGGCATCCGCGGCGGATTCACCGGTGACGGCGCCAAGACCGTGATCCCCGCGCAGGCTACCGCCAAGGTCAGCCTCCGCCTGGCACCGGGCCAGAAGCTGCACAAGGTACAGAAGCAGCTCACGCGGGCCGTGCGGGACCTCGCGCCGAAGTATGCGGACGTCGAGGTACGGCATCTCCACGGCGGGGATGCGGTGCAGGTTGACACGAGCCACCCGGCGTTCGATGTGCTGGACGAGGCGTTCGAGAGCGTCGCGGGCAGGAAGGCGGTGCGCGCCCGCGCCGGCGGCTCCATTCCGATCGTGCCGGAGCTCGGGCTTTCCGGCGCCCCGGTGATTCTCACCGGCATCGGCCTGCCGGACGACGGGCTGCACTCGCCGAACGAGAAGCTCGATCTGGAGCAGCTCTGGCAGGGGATCGAGGTCTTCGGGCGGTTCTTCGAGCTCTTCGGAGAAAAGGGCGGGAGAAGGCGGGAGAAGGCGGGAGAGGAAGCCAGCTCGGAAGAGCAGGAGCCGGAAGAGCAGGCGCAGGAGGCGTGATCCGGAGGGAGAGCTCCCTCTCCCTCTCCCTCTCCCTCCTACTCCCGCCCTCTCCCGCCCTTGGCTCCCTATTCCCGCCCTATCCCGCCCTCGTCTTCCTCTTCCAGCGGCCGCTTGAAACCGCCCGAGTAGCGCGCCTCGGTGCGTGCGTGGAGCTCGTCCACGCCGATCAGGGCGCGAACGGACGCGATGATGCCCGCCACGACGTCGTCGGCCCAATAGGGGTCGGGGCGCTCGCCGGCGGGCAGCTCGTTGGCCGCGCTCTCCAGGTAGCGGATGGCCGTGGTGATCCACTCGGTCTGTGCCGCGTCCACCGTGGCCCAGGCGCCCGTGGAGCGCAGCTCGAGGTCCGCGAGCGCGGCAAGGTGCGACTCGAGGCCACGGCTCACCGCCGCCGACCGGAGCCGGTCGGCCACGAGGGTCAGCACGGTTCGCCGTTCGGACTCCTGCGGCTCGGGCAGCGGCGCCAGATAGTGGCGCTGGTCGGCGACCATCTCGGCCAGCCGAATGCACACCGCCCTGATCGCCGGCAGCAGCGCGGTCGGCGCCTCGCGCGACCAGCTCTCGGCCGCCCGCAGAATGTCCTGAACCCGCTGGCCCGCCTGCGCCTCGGCGGCCGCGCGCTTGGTTGCGTCCGTCATGCCGTTGAGGATGATGGATCGGCGGGCCAAAGGCAACCGGTGCGCGAAGCCCCGCGTTACCGTCTCGGGCCGCGGCGCATCCGGGCAGGATCGGGGCGGCCATAGCGCTCTTCCGCCCACGGATCGCCCCGCATGTGGTACCCGTTCTGCTCCCAGAATCCGGGGTAGTCTTCCTCCAGCAGCTCGAATCCACGCACCCATTTCGCGCTCTTCCAAAAGTACAGATGGGGCACCAGGAGCCGCACGGGTCCGCCATGCTCCGGCGTCAGCGCCTCCCCGTTGTGCGAGAGCGCGAGCAGGTTGGCGGGCCGGTCGAGGTCATCGAGCGGGAGATTCGTGGTGAAGCCGTGCTCCGCGTGCACGAGGGCGTAGCGCGCCCCCGAACGGGGCCGGGCTCGCTCCAGAAGCGCTGGGACGGCGACGCCTTCGAAGACGTTGTCGTAACGGCTCCACCGGGTGACGCAGTGGATGTCGCATGCGGTCTCCTGGCGGGGAAGCGCCTGGAGATCGGTCCAGGACAGAGCGAATGGCGCCTCGACCGCTCCGGTCACCTCGAAGCGCCAGCTGGCCAGATCCACCGCCGGCACCGTGCCGGAATGCAGGACGGGCCACTTCTGGGTGACGATCTGGCCGGGGGGAAGCCGGTCGCGGTCGGGTGCGCGTACCACAAAGGTTTCGTGGTTCACGCCAGCGCCCGACTCGCCTCGATGGTTGCGTTGGGCGCGAGCACGGCAGGCAACGGCTTGCGGGCGAACGTCCGGCCGAAGGCCGCGACGACCGCCTCGCGAGTGCGCGCCCAAAGCGCGGCCGACGCGCCGGGATCGCCCAGCTCCCGCGCCACGCTGGTCATCTCCACCCCCGGGATCCCGCAGGGGATGATGGACTCGAACGCCCGCGCGTCCGTGACGACGTTCAGCGCGAACCCGTGAAAGGTGATCCACCGCCTCACGTGGATTCCGATGCTGGCGATTTTCCGGCCGCGGGTCCAGACGCCGGTGAGCCCGGCGTTTCGCTCTGCGGGGACGCCGAGCGAGTCGAGCGCGCCGATCAGCACCTGCTCGAGCCCCCGGAGGTACCAGTGCAGGTCCCGGCGGTGGCGCGTGAGATCCAGGATCGGGTAGCCCACGAGCTGCCCCGGGCCGTGCCAGGTGACGTCGCCGCCGCGCTCCACCCCGAACACCTCGAGGCCGCGGCGCTCGAGCGCCGCGGGCGACGACGGCAGGCTCCCCGGTCGCGTGCCGCGTCCGAGGGTGACGACCGGCTCGTGCTCCACCAGCAGCAGCAGGTCGTCCGGCAGCGCTCCGGCGAGCCGCTGCCGGACGAGCTCGCGCTGCAGCACGAGGGTCTCGCCGTAGCGGCGGCGGCCCAGGTCGACGATGAGGAGGGGCGGGGTCACGGAGTGCGGGCGGCCTGGCGCGCCCGTGCGAAGAAGGCGCCCCCCGTCACCGCGAAGAGGAGCGCGAACGTCGCGAGCCCCGGCTGGCCGAACGCCTGGTGCACCGGCATCCCGACGAACATCGCGAGGAATGCGGCGAAGCCGCTCACGATGGCCAGCCCACCGCGGCGATAGAGCGACGCCAGAGGCTCGAGCAGCCAGAACGTGAGCAGCGCGCCGAGCAGCGGCCCGCCCACCATGCCGACGATGAGCAGCAGCACGTGCATCGCGCTGGGATTCTGTCCCCGCGGGCCCAGCATGTCGAAGCCGAGCGCGGTCACGCACGCCACGGCGGCGCCGGTGAAGGCGCCGGCCGGAAGCGAGCAGAGCGCCAGGCGGACCGGGTTCAGATGTGGATCACCCGGCCGAGGGAATCGAGCGCCGCCTCGGCAATCGCTTCGGACAGCGTGGGGTGCGCATGGATCGCGAGGTCCACCTCTTCCACCGTGTACTCGTTCGTCTTGGCGACGACCAGCTCGTGGATCAGCTCGGAGGCGTGCGACCCGACGATGTGCGCGCCGATGATCTCGCCGTACCTCGCATCCCGCACGATCTTCACGAAGCCGTCGGTCTCGCCGGCGGTGCGGGCTCGGCCGTTCGCGCTGAACGGGAACCGGCCCACCTTGATGTCGAGGCCCTTGGCCTTGGCGTCCTGCTCGGTGAGCCCCACGCTGGCGACCTCCGGATGGCAGTAGGTCACGCTGGGCACGTTCCGGTAGTCGATCGGGCGGGGCTGGTGGCCGGCGATCAGCTCGGCGACGTGCGTCCCTTCCCGGCTTCCCTTGTGGGCGAGCATGGGCGGGCCCGCTACGTCGCCGATGCAGTAGACGCCGGGCGCCGTGGTCTCCAGTGTGACCGGGTCCACGTTTACGAAGCCGCTCTCGGTGAGCTGCACGCCGGCCTCCTCGAGACCGAGCCTTTCGGTGTTGACCGCGCGCCCGGCCGCCATGAGCACCTTCTCGGCCTCGACAGCGATGGCCTTTCCGCTGACCTCGACCTCGAGCACGGCCTTTTCCTTGGTCACCGTCGCCTTGGTAATCCTGGCACCGGGGTGCATGGTGATCCCGCGCTTCCGGTATGCCTTGGCGAGCGCGTCGGACGCCTCGGCATCCTCGATCGGCAGGATGCGGGGGAGCGCCTCGATCAGCGTTACCTGGCTGCCGAACGCATTGAAGATGTCGGCGAACTCGCAGCCCACGGCCCCGGCACCCACGATGGCGATCGACCTCGGCGTTTGCTCGAGGAAGAGCGCCTCATCGGAGCTGATCACGGTGCCGCCGTCGAGCTCGAGGCCGATTTGCGGGATGCCCTTGGTGCGCGAGCCGGTCGCGATCACCACCGCCTTGCCCGCCGTATGAGTCTCGCCGCCCACCCGGACCTTTTTCCCGGCCTGCAGGACCCCCTCGCCCTTGAGCACCGTGATCTTGTGCTTCTTCATGAGCGACTCGACGCCGCGGGAGTTCTGCTCCGAGACCTTGCGCGACCGCCGCATCGCTACGCCGTAATTGCCCTTCACCTCTCCGGTTTCGACCCCCAGATCCTTCGCGCCGTGCTTCACGGTATTGAGGATGTATGCGCTGTGCAGCAGCGCCTTGGTGGGAATGCAGCCGATGTTGACGCAGACGCCGCCGAGTTTGTCGCGCTCCACGACGGCCGTGGCGAGTCCGAGCTGGGCGCAGCGGATGGCGCAGACATAGCCGGCGGGCCCGCCGCCGATCACGATGACATCGAAATTCGCCACATCTCCCCCAGAAGGTGAGCGGTGAGCGGTAAGCGGTGAGCGGGACGCGGGGGCCGACACCCCCGCTCACTGCTCACCGCTCACCGCTTACCAGACCAGAGCCAACGGATTCTCCAACATGCCCTTGAGCGTCTTCAGAAACATCGCGCCGGTGGCCCCGTCGACGATGCGGTGGTCGCACGACAGGGTGAGCCGCAGGCGGCGGCGCACCACCACCTGCCCCTCGTGCGCGACCGGTTTCGCCACGATCCGTCCCACCGCCAGGATCGCCGACTCGGGTGGGTTGATGACGGCGGTGAACTCGTCGATATCGAGCATGCCGAGATTCGAGATCGAGAAGGTGCCGCCGGTGTACTCGTCGGGGGTCAGCTTCCGCTCGCGCGCGCGGCCGGCCAGCTCCTTCGACTCCGCGGAGATCTCCCGGAGCGATTTCCGGTCGGCGTGCCGGATCACGGGCGTGATCAGCCCCTCCTCAATGGCCACCGCCATGCTCACGTGGACATCGTGCCACTGCCGAATGCGATCTTCCTGCCACCAGGCATTCACCATCGGATGCTGCCGGAGCGCCATGGCGGCGGCCTTGATGATGATGTCGTTGAACGACGGCCGCCCCTCCTCGGGGAGCTCGGCCCTGAGCTCCGCCGTCCGCTCCATGTCTATCTCGGACGTGAGATAGAACGTCGGGATGGGCCCGAGGGACTGGGCCAGCCGCTTGGCGATCGTCTTCCGGATCTGGGTGAGCGGGAGATCGGTGAAGCCGGCGTCGGGCAGGCGGACCGGCGGGCCGGCCGGCGCCGTCGGCGGCCCGGCGGGCTGGCGGGCGGC
>JBOHSN010000077.1:0-20303 GCA_050733215.1 Gemmatimonadales bacterium | reverse complement strand
CCCCGCCCGCGTCCACCGCCGGGGCGGTCGCCACTCGGCCGATCGCCGCCGGGCCGATCACCACCGCCGGGGCGCTGCTGCTCCGGAGCCGCCGGGGCCTCGGCCGCCCCGGAGGGCCGTGCCGTCGTGCTCTGCTGGTCCGCCATCCTAGAACTCCAATCCGCCCTCGCGCGCGCCGTCGGCGACGGCCTGCACGCGACCATGGTAACGATACCCGTTCCGGTCGAACACCACCTTGCTGATCCCGGCGGCCTTCGCCTTCTCGGCGAGCAGCTTGCCGGTGGCCTTGCCCCTGGCCACCTTGCCGGCGCCGTCGACCTGAATCCCCTCGCTCCGGTCGGTCACGCCGGCCAGCGTCACGCCGCGGTCATCGTCGACCAGCTGGGCCGAGATGTGCTTGAGCGAGCGGAAGACAACCAGCCGCGGCCGTGCCGCGGTGCCCGCGAGCCTCTTGCGCACCCGGAGGTGCCGGCGGTAGCGCCGGTCCTGCCGGGACTTGGGCGCGTGAATCGACCGCATGGTTACTTCGCTCCTGTCTTGCCGGCCTTGCGCCGGACGTGCTCGCCCTGGTAGCGGATCCCCTTGCCCTTGTACGGCTCGGGCGGGCGGACCTGGCGGATCTCGGCGGCCACCTGGCCCACGAGCTCCTTGTCCGGCCCTTCGATCTTCACCACGGTGTTGTTCTCGACCGAGATCTTGATGCCCTTCGGCGCCTCGTACTTCACCTGGTGCGACAGCCCCACGATGAGATTCACGCCGTACGGTTTGGTCTCGGCCTTATAGCCGACCCCCTGGATCTCGAGCGTCTTGAGGTATCCCTTCGAGACGCCGTCCACCATGTTCTGCACGAGGGTCCGGGTGAGGCCGTGCAGCGCCTTGTGCCGGTTCTCGTCGCTGGGCCGCGCCACGGTGACCTGGTCACCGTCTACCGCCACGGCCATGTCCTGGTGGAGCCGGCGGACCAGCTCGCCCTTGGGGCCCTTGACCGACACCGTGTGGTCGGTGATGGCGACGCTCACGCCCTTGGGGATCGTGACGGGCTTCTTGCCGATGCGGGACACGCGCCCTCCTACCAGACGACGGCGAGCAGCTCGCCGCCCATCTTCGCCGTGCGCGCGTCGCGGTCGCTCATGAGCCCCTTGGGCGTGGAGACGATCGCCATGCCGAGCCCGTTCCGCACCCGGGGCAGCTCGCGGCACTTCACGTACCGGCGCAGGCCCGGCGTGGACACGCGGCGCAGCTCGCGGATGACCGGCTGGTCATTGTGGTACTTCAGGTACAGCCGGAGCATCCCATGCGCGCCGTCGTCCAGATTCTTGAAGTCGGCGATGTAATGGTTGTCGCGCAAGAGCCGCGCGATCTCCAGCTTCAGCTTGCTCACGGGCATGTCCACGCGCCGGTGCCCCGCCGTGCAGGCGTTCCGGATGCGGGTCAGCATGTCCGCTACGGGATCTGTCAGGCTCATCCCCTATCCCTCACCAACTGGCTTTGCGCACGCCCGGGATCTCTCCCCTGAGCGCGAGCTCGCGGAAACAGATGCGGCACAGCCCGAACCGCCGCAGCACGGCGCGGCTCCGGCCGCACCGCTGGCAGCGCCGCACGGTGCGCACCTTGAACTTCGGCGTGCGCTTGGCCCGCTCGATCCAACAGGTCTTCGCCATTCCCTCTCCTCAACTCCCAGTCCGTGAGCGGTGAGCGGTGAGCGGGCGACCCCGCCCCACGCCTTCGATGCTGGCCGCTTCACCGCGATCCTCGTGCGCCCCGCTTACCGCTCACCGCTTACCGCTCACCTCCCGACGCTACGCGACGCGCGCCGGGGTCTCGCCCCGGAACGGCCATCCCAGCTCCCGGAGCAGCGCCATCGCCAGATCGTCGCGCGGCGCCGACGTCACGATCGTGATGTCCATCCCGTGGATCTTCTCCACCTTGTCGAAATCGATCTCGGGGAAGATCATCTGCTCCTTGATGCCGAACGTATAATTGCCCCGTCCGTCGAAGCTCCGGTTGGGCAGGCCGCGGAAGTCCCGGATGCGCGGCACCGCGAGCGTGATGAACCGGTCGAGGAACTCGTACATCCGGGCCCCGCGGAGCGTCACGGCGCAGCCGATCGGCACACCCGCCCGGAGGCTGAAATTCGAGATGGCCTTCTTGGCCCGCGTGATCACCGCACGCTGCCCGGTGATCGTGGCCAGCTCCTCGGCGGCCGCTTCGAGCGACTTCGGATTCTTCGCGCCCTCGCCCATCCCGACGTTCAGCACGATCTTCTGGACCCGCGGGACCTCATGCGGGTTGCCCAGCCCGAACTGCTTCTGCAGCCGTCCGCGCACGGTTTCCTCGTAGTACGCCTGGAGCCGCGGCTTGCCCTCGGCCCCCTTCGGGGCCGGATCGGTCGCTCCGCCGGCCTTAGCCTTCTCCTTGCCCTTCGCCTGCTGGGCAGTGGGAGCGCCCTTCGGCGCCGCACCCTTACTGCCTTTACCGCCCGTACCGCCCGTACCGGCTTTACCGCCTTTACCGCCCTTGTTCTCGTCAGCCATCAGCGGTTCCTCGAAATCGGCTGCCCTGACCTCACGGCGATCCGTTCCACGGTGCCGTCCTTGTCCTTCCGTCGGCGGATCCGCGTCGGCTCACCCGATTTCGGGTCCACCAGCATCACCTTCGAGTGGTGCACCGGCGCGGCCATGGTGATGATGCCCGACTCGCCGCCGGGAGCGGTGGCGCGGCGATGCCGCTTCACCAGGTTGATCCCCTCGATCACCACGCGCCCGCTCTTGGGCAGGACCTGGAGCACCCGGCCGCGCTTGCCCTTGTCGTCGCCCGAGATCACCTGCACCGTGTCGCCCTTGGTGACGTGCAGCTTCACCCGCACGGGCGGCGCGTGCCGCACCCGGCGCGCCTTCTTGTAGACCAGCGGTTTCATGCTACAGGACCTCCGGCGCGAGCGAGACGATCTTCATGTACTTCTTCTCGCGCAGCTCGCGCGCCACCGGGCCGAAGATGCGCGTCGCGCGCGGCTCGCCCGAATCGCTGATCAGCACGGCGGCGTTCTCGTCGAACCGGATGTAGGAGCCGTCCTTGCGGCGGGTCTCCTTGGCGGTGCGTACGATGACGGCCTTGGCCACGTCGCCCTTCTTCACCTGCCCGGTCGGGATCGCGTCCTTGATCGCCACCACGACCAGGTCGCCCAGGCCGGCGTAGCGCCGCTTGCTCCCGCCGAGGACGCGGATCACCAGCGCGCGGCGCGCGCCCGAGTTGTCCGCGATGCGGAGGATGGTCTCTTGCTGGACCATGGCTACTTCGCCCTCTCCACGATCTCAGTGACCCGCCAACACACCGTCTTCGCGAGCGGCCGGGTCTCGGCGATCCGCACCGTGTCGCCCGCCTTCGCGCCGTGGTCGTTCCGCGCCTTCACCCGCTTGGTCCGGGTGATCTGCTTGCCGTAGGTCGGATGGGTGACCCGGCGCACCAGCGTGACCACCACGGTCTTGGTCATCTTGTCGCTGGCCACCACGCCCACGCGGGTCTTCCGCCGATTGCGTACCGCTGTTTCGTCCGCCATGGTCATCCCTGGGTCTGGCCCGCGCGCTCGCGCAGGACGGTCCGGATCCGGGCGATGTCCCGGCGCAGAGCGCGGAACCGCATCGGATTCTCGATCGCTTCGGTGGCCGAGCGGAACCGCAGCCGGAACCGCTCCTCGACCAGCTCCGCCAGCTTGCCCTGGAGCTCGTCGTCGGACTGCTCACGCAGTTCTTCGCACCGCTGCTTCGTGCCCATCGCTCAGCTCTCCTCCCGCTTCACGAAGCGGGTCTTCACCGGCAGCTTGGCCGCCGCGAGCCCGAGCGCCTTCTTGGCGAGGTCCTCGGTCACGCCCTCGAGCTCGAACAGCATCCGCCCCGGCTTCACCACGGCTACCCAGCCCTCCGGGTTGCCCTTGCCCTTGCCCATGCGGGTCTCGGCCGGCTTCTTCGTGATCGGCTTGTCCGGGAAGATCCGGATCCACACCTTGCCGCCGCGCTTCATCTCGCGGGTCATCGCCACGCGCGACGCCTCGATCTGGCGGTTGGTGATCCAGCCCGGATCCAGGCTCATCAACCCGAACTCGCCGAACGCGACCGTGCTGCCCCGCTGGGCGATGCCCTTGGTCCGGCCCTTGAACGTCTTGCGGAACTTGATCCGCTTCGGCGCGAGCATCGGTTCAGCTCCCCGTGCTGTAGGTCCGGCCCGAGACGTCCTCGATGACCTCGCCGGTGAAGATCCAGACCTTGATGCCGATCGTGCCGAACGTCGTCTTGGCGGTGGACGTGGCGTAGTCGATGTTGGCCCGCAGCGTGTGGAGCGGCACCCGTCCCTCGCGGTAGCCCTCGGTGCGGGCGATCTCGGCGCCGCCGAGCCGTCCCGACGCGCGCACCTTGATGCCCTGAGCCCCGGTGCGCATCGCCGACTGCACCGCCCGCTTCATCGCGCGGCGGAACGAGATCCGCTGCGCGAGCTGGTGGGCGATGTTGTCGGCCACGAGCTGCGCCGAGATCTCTGGCCGCTTGATCTCCTCGACGTTGATCGCCGCGTCCTTGCCGGTGAGCTGCGCCAGCTCGTCGCGGAGCTTGTCCACCTCGGCGCCCCGCTTGCCGATCACCACCCCCGGCCGCCCGGTGTGGACCGTGATCGTGACCTTGCCCGGTCGCCGGTCGATGTCGATCCGCGCGATCGCCGCGTGGCCCAGACGGGTCTTCAGGTACTTCCGGATGAGCTCGTCCTCCTTGAGGAGGGCGGGCATCTCCTTGATGGCGAACCACCGGGACCGCCACGGCTGGACGATGCCCAGCCGGAACCCCGTCGGATGCGTCTTCTGGCCCATCAGTCGGTCTCCTTCGACGCCACGTGAATCGTCACGTGGCTCGTGCGCTTCCGGATCGGCGTGGCGCGGCCCTGCGCCGCCGCGGTGAACCGCTTGAGCGGCTGCCCCATGTCCACCGTGGCGCGAGTGACCACGAGGGCGTCGGGATCGAACGCGCTGTTGTCCCGGAGCGCCTGCTGTTCGGCGTTCGCCACGGCGGAGCGGAGCGTCTTCTCGATCTGCTTCGCCGCGAGCTTCTTGTTGAACTTGAGGATCGCGTACGCCTCGTTCACGTCCTTGCCGCGAATGAGGTCGACGACGAGCCGCATCTTGCGGGGTGACTGGCGCACCATCCGCTGGATCGCGTGGCCTGGCATCGCTACTCCGGCTTGGCCTTCTTGTCCGCCACGAGCTTGCCGCTGTGGCCGCGGAAGAGCCGCGTGGGGGCGAACTCGCCGAGCTTGTGGCCGACCATGTTCTCGGTGACGTACACCGGGACGAACTTGTTCCCGTTGTGCACCGCGAACGTGTGGCCCACGAACTCGGGGAGGATCGTGCTCGCCCGGCTCCAGGTCTTCACGACCCGCTTCTCGTTGCGCTGGTTGAGTTGGCCGACCTTCCTGGCCAACGCTTCCTGAACGAACGGTCCCTTTTTTACGCTTCGAGCCATAGTTCCGCTATCCGCTATCCGCTATCCGCTATCCGCTCTGGCCGCGGTCATCCCGCGTCGGCCCTGAGCACCGAGCGACGGCGGAACGTGCGGATAGCGGATAGCGGATAGCGGATAGCCTCATGTAGTTGCCTTCCCGCGCTTGCGCCCGCGCACGATGTGCTTGCTGGACGCCTTCTTCTTATGCCGGGTCTTCCGGCCTTCCGGCTTGCCCCAGGGGGAGACCGGGGGGCGCCCGCCAGAGCTCTTGCCCTCACCGCCGCCCAGGGGGTGATCGACCGGGTTCTTCGCCACGCCGCGCACCCGCGAGCGCTTGCCCAGCCAGCGGTTCTTGCCCGCCTTGCCGATCGACAGCAGCTCATGCTCCGCGTTGCCGACCTCGCCGATCGTGGCGAGGCAGCGCGCGTGCACCATGCGCATCTCGGTGGAGCGGAGGCGGAGCGTCACGTAGTCGCCGTCCTTGGCCACCACCTGGGCGCTCGAGCCGGCGGTGCGCGCCATCTGGCCGCCCTTGCCGATCTTGAGCTCGATGTTGTGCACCGTGGTGCCAAGCGGGATCTCGCCCAGCGGCACCGCGTTGCCGGTGCGGATGTCCGCCCCCGGCCCCGACACCACGTGGTCGCCCGGATGCAGACCCTTCGGGTGCAGGATGTAGCGCTTCTCGCCGTCTGCGTAGACCAGGAGCGCGATGCGCGCGCTCCGGTTGGGATCGTATTCGATCTCCGCCACCCGGGCCGGGACGCCGAACTTGTTCCGCTTGAAGTCGATCTTGCGGTACATCCGCTTGTGCCCGCCACCCTTGTACCGCATGGTGACGTGCCCCTGGTTGTTCCGCCCCCCCGAGACCTTGCGTGGCTCGAGCAGCGACTTCTCCGGAGTGTCCCGGGTGATCTCGTCGAACCCCGAGACCGAGCGGAACCGCGTGCCGGCCGTCATGGGCCGGAACTGGCGAATGCTCATCTCAGCCCTCGAACACGGGGATCGTCCCCGACGTGAGCGTGACGATCGCCTTCTTCCACCGCGCGGTGGCGCCGCGGGTGCGCCCGCGCACCACTTCGTGCCGCCGCACCTGCATGGTGCGCACGGCCCCCACCTTGACGTCGAACAGTGACTCGAGCGCCGCCCGGATCTGGTGCTTGGTCGCCTCGGGATGCACCTCGAAGGTATAGACCTGATCCGTCTGGAAGGCGGCCGAACTCTTCTCGGTCACCACCGGCCGCACGATGGTCTGATGCAGTGACGGCATCTACGCGTCTCCCTTCTTCTTCCGCGGCGCGGCCTTCCTGGCCGCCGCCTTGGCCGACTTCTTCGCGGCCGGCTTCTTGGCCGGCTTGCGTGCGGCCGCCTTCGCGGCCTTGGCGCTCTTCGCGGTTGCCCGCTTGGCACTCTTCGCCGCCTTCGCCGCCTTCGTGGCCTTCGCAGCCTTCGTGGCCTTCGTGGCCTTCGTGGCCTTCGTGGCCTTCGTGGTCTCGGCGGTGTCCGGCTCGTCGGTGGTCTCCGGAATGACCCCGGTGAGCGCGCCCTCCTCGATCACCACCGCCTCCGACCAGAGGATGTCGTACGCCGATGCGTCGGCGTACCGCATGACCTCGACGTTCGGCAGGTTCCGGCCGCTCAGGTACACGTTCGGGTTGTGCGCGGCCGTGAGCACCAGGACCTTGCGGCCGTCGATGCCCAGCTTGCCAAGCAGCGCCGCCAGCTCGCGGGTCTTGGGCGCGGCGAAGCTGAACCGCTCGACGACGTGGAGCCCGGTCTCGCGGGCCCGCGCGTTGAGCGCGGAGCGGCGGGCGAGCTGGCGCACCTTGCGCGGCAGGTCGGTCGTGTAATCCCGCGGCTGCGGGCCGAACACGATGCCACCGCCCCGCCAGTGCGGCGCCCGGGTGGAGCCCTGCCGCGCCCGGCCGGTGCCCTTCTGCTTCCAGGGCTTCTGGTTGCCGCCGGAGACGAAGCTGCGGGTCTTGGTCTGGTGCGTGCCCTGGCGCTGGTTGTTCAGGAACGCGCGGACCGCCGTATGCAGCACCGGCTCGTTCACCGTACCGTCGAAGACGTCGGCCGGGAGCGCGAAGGGCGACTCACGCCGCGCGCCGGCGGGCGAGTAATGCGGCGCTTCAATCATGGCGGCTGGGCCCCCTCTGCTTCGCGACCGTGACGATGCCGTTGCGCGCGCCGGGGATCGCCCCGCGTACGAACAGGAGGTTCCGCTCGGCGTCGACCTTGACCACCCGGAGTCCGAGCTCGGTGTGGCGCGCCGCGCCGTGGTGGCCCGGCATCTTCTTGCCCTTGATCACCCGCGACGGGTCGGTGCCCGGGCTGATCGAGCCCGGCTTCCGGTGCCGCGTGTTGCCGTGGGTGGCGGGCCCGCCGCTGAAGCCGTGTCGGTGCACGACGCCCTGGAAGCCCCGGCCCTTGGTGGTGCCGGTGACCTTCACCAGCTCGCCGGGCTGGAAGATGTCGACCTTGATCTCTGCGCCGGCGGCCGGCGCGTCGCCGTTCACCGGAAACACGCGCAGCACCCGCGGCGCCACGTCGAGACCGGCGGTCTTCGCGTGGCCGAGCTCGGCGCGGGTGGCCCGCTGCGCCTTGCGCGCGCCCCAGCCGAGCTGCACGCCGCCCTCGCGCACCTGCACCACGCGGCAGGGGCCCGCCTCGATCACGGTGACGGGCACCGCGCTGCCGTCATCCACGAAGAGGCGCGTCATGCCCAGCTTGCGTCCGATCAGTCCCGTGGTCATCCTGGCCTCCGCCTACTCGACCTTGATCTCGACATCCACGCCGGCCGGCAGGTCGAGCTTGGTCAGCGCGTCCATGGTCTGCGGGCGGGAGTCGTTGATGTCCAGCAGCCGCTTGTGGGTGCGCAGCTCGAACTGCTCCCGGCTCTTCTTGTCGATGTGCGGGCTCCGGAGCACCGTCCACCGCTCGGTCTTCACCGGGAGCGGGATCGGGCCGGAGACCTGCGCCCCGGTCTTTTCCGCCGTGCGCACGATGTCCGCCGCGGCCTGGTCGAGGACGACGTGGTCGAACGCCTTGAGGCGGATGCGAATCTTCTGCGCCATAATCGCTGCTCGCTGTTGGCTATCGGCTATCGGCTATCGGCTATCGGCTATCGGCTATCGGTCATCGGTCGTCGGTCGTCGGTCATCGGTCGTCGGTCATCGGTCGTCGCGGCGAGCCGACCGATAGCCGCCGACCGATAGCCGTTAGCCTACTTCAGGACCTTCGTCACCACACCTGCGCCCACCGTCCGCCCGCCCTCACGAATCGCGAAGCGGAGCCCCTCGTCCATCGCGATCGGCATGATCAGCTCGATCGTCATCTGGATGTTGTCGCCCGGCATTACCATCTCCACGCCCGCCGGCAGCTCGACGTTGCCCGTCACGTCCGTGGTGCGGAAGTAGAACTGGGGCCGGTAGCCCTTGAAGAACGGGGTGTGCCGCCCGCCCTCTTCCTTGGTGAGGACGTAGACTTCGGCCTCGAACTGCGTGTGCGGCGTGATGCTGCCCGGCTTGGCCAGCACCATCCCGCGCTCGATCTCGTTCTTCTCGATTCCGCGGAGCAGCAGGCCGACGTTGTCGCCCGCCTGGCCATCGTCGAGCAGCTTGCGGAACATCTCGACACCGGTGACGACCGACTTCTTGACCGCCCCGAAGCCCACCAGCGCGACTTCCTCACCCACCTTGATCTTGCCCCGCTCGATCCGGCCCGTGGCCACGGTGCCGCGGCCGGTGATGGAAAAGACGTCCTCCACCGGCATCAGGAACGGCTTGTCGGTCTCGCGGACCGGCTCCTTGATGAAGGTGTCGAGCGCGGTGTACAGCTCCTCGATCTTGCCGACCCACTCCTTATTACCCTCGATCGCCTTGCTGGCCGCGCCCCGGATCACGGGCGTGTCGTCGCCCGGGTACTCGTACTGGGAGAGCAGCTCGCGCACCTCGAGCTCGACCAGGTCGAGCAGCTCGGCGTCATCGACCAGGTCGCACTTATTGAGGAACACGACGATCGACGGCACGTTCACCTGGCGGGCCAGGAGGATGTGCTCGCGGGTCTGCGGCATCGGGCCGTCCACCGCGCTCACGACCAGGATGGCGCCGTCCATCTGCGCCGCGCCCGTGATCATGTTCTTCACGTAGTCGGCATGACCCGGGCAGTCCACGTGCGCGTAGTGGCGGGCGGTCGTCTCGTATTCGACGTGGCTCGTCGCGATCGTGAGGATCTTGGTCGCGTCGCGCCGCCCCTGCGACTCGGAGGCTTTCGCCACCTCGTCGTACGGCACGTACTTGGTCCCCAATCCCTTCTCGGCCGACACCTTGGTGAGGGCGGCAGTGAGGGTGGTCTTGCCGTGGTCCACGTGCCCGATCGTGCCGACGTTCACGTGGGGCTTGGTACGCTCGAATTTGGCCTTGGCCATGGTCGGTGCTCCCCTGTGGTTCCTTGCCGCTGTGCGCTATGGGTCATCGGCTATCGGTCATCGGCTATCGGTCGACCGATGACCGATGACCGACGACCAACGACCGTCTCAACTCTTCTGCTTCGAAATGATCGCTTCCGCGATGTTCTTGGGCACTTCCTCGTAATGATCGAACTGCATCGAGTACACCGCCCGCCCCTGCGTCATGCTGCGGAGCGTGGTGGAGTACCCGAACATCTCCGCGAGCGGCACGTCCGCGGCGACCACCTGCGCGTCGCCGCGCTGGGTCATGCCGCCGACCTTGCCGCGCCGGCTGGAGAGGTCGCCGATGACGTCGCCCAGGAAGTCGGAGGGGGTCACGACCTCCACCTCCATGACCGGCTCGAGCAGCACCGCGTGAGCCTGGCGCGCCGCCTCCTTCACCGCCATGGAGCCCGCGATCTTGAACGCCATCTCCGAGCTGTCGACGTCGTGGTAGCTCCCGAAGACGAGCGTCGCCTTGACGTCCACCATGGGATAGCCGGCCAGCACCCCGTTCTCCAGCGCCTCCCGGATCCCCGCTTCCACCGGCTTGATGAACTCACGCGGGATCACGCCGCCGACGATCTTGTCCTCGAAGAGGAAGCCGGCGCCGGGCTCGGTGGGCTCCAGATGGATCACGACATGCCCGTACTGGCCCTTGCCGCCCGACTGCCGGATGAACTTCCCCTCGACGTTCTCCACCTTCCTGCGGACCGTCTCGCGGAACGCCACCTGCGGGCGGCCGACGTTGGCCTCGACCTTGAACTCCCGCTTCATCCGTTCCACGATGATCTCGAGGTGCAGCTCGCCCATGCCCGCGATGATCGTCTGGCCGGTCTCCTGGTCGGAGCGGATCCGGAACGTCGGATCTTCCTCCGCCAGCTTCTGCATCGCCACCGCGAGCTTGTCCTGGTCGGCCTTGGTCTTAGGCTCGATGGCGACGTCGATGACCGGATTCGGGAACCTCATCGCCTCGAGGATGACCGGCTTGTCCTCATCCGAGAGCGTATCGCCCGTGCGGGTGTCCTTGAGGCCGATGGCCGCGGCGATATCGCCGGCGAGCACTTCCTCGATCTCGTCCCGCTTGTTCGCGTGCATCTGGAGCAGGCGGCCGATCCGCTCCCGCTTGTCCTTCGTCGTGTTGTACACGTAGCTGCCCGACTTGAGGGAGCCCGAGTACACCCGGAAGTACGTCAGCCGGCCCACGTAGGGGTCGGTCATGATCTTGAAGGCGAGCGCGCTGAACGGCTCCGCGTCCGAGGCGCACCGCTCGACGTGCGTGTCGTCGTGGAGCGGCAGGTGCCCCTGCACCGGGGGGATGTCCATCGGGCTCGGCAGATAGTCGATGACCGCATCGAGCAGCGCCTGCACGCCCTTGTTCTTGAAGGACGCGCCGCAGAGCACGGGCACGAAGCCGTCCTTGATGGTGGCGTTGCGGATCGCCTCGTGGATCTCCGCCTCGGTGAGCTCCTCGCCCCCGAGATACTTCTCGAGCAGCCGGTCGTGGTGCTCCACCGCCGCCTCGATCAGCTCGTGGCGGACCTGCTCGACCCGCTCGCGGTACGCCTCCGGGACCGGCATCTCGGTGTAGGTCTTGCCCAGGGTCTCGTCGTCGAAGATGACCTCCACCCGCCGGATGACGTCGATGTGCCCGGTGAACAGCTCGCCCGAGCCCACCGGGAGCTGGATGGGATGCGCCTTCTTGGTGAGCCGGTCGCGAATCATCGCGAGGCAGCGCTCGAAGTCCGCGCCGACGCGGTCCATCTTGTTCGCGAAGATCATCCGCGGCACGCCGTAGCGGTCGGCCTGGCGCCAGACGGTCTCGGTCTGGGGCTCCACGCCGGCCACCGAGTCGAGCAGCGTGACGGCGCTGTCGAGGACGCGCAGCGATCGCTCCACCTCGACGGTGAAGTCCACGTGGCCGGGCGTATCGATGATGTTGATCCGGTACAGGGTGCCGTGCCGCTTCCAGAAGCAGGTCGTCGCCGCCGAGGTGATCGTGATGCCCCGCTCCTGCTCCTGCTCCATCCAGTCCATGGTGGCCGCGCCCTCATGGACCTCGCCAATCTTGTAGTTCTTCCCCGTGTAGTAGAGGATGCGCTCGGTCGTCGTCGTCTTCCCGGCATCGATGTGGGCCATGATGCCGATGTTGCGATAACGCTCGAGTGGGGTGTTCCGGGCCATGGCTCCGTTCGGCGATGTCAGGTCTGTCTCGGTCCAACGAAAAAGCGGGGCGACCGACCCGGCCCGCACCGTACTCCGGCGCATCCGGTGGTATCGCTCCGCGCGCATCCGGGATCAGCTCCCTGGACGACCCACCCCTGCGAGGCGAACCTCGGCGGCGTGAGTACGCGTTGTCTTCTGAAGGCGAGAGGTCATGGCCGCTCCCGCGGCCGTCACGTCGCCCGATTGTCTGTCTGGCTGAGGGATACCGGAAGTGCAGTTTCCCCGTAGCCCGATGAAAATAGCGGGTTTCGGCGCGTGGTCAACCCTCGAAACGCAAAGGGCGCGAAGAAACCGCGAGCGCGCGAAGACCAAGCAACAAAGAGGCCGCCGGGAACGCACCCAGCGGCCCAAACGCCCTTCAAACCCACCCCTACCGTCGGTCCCGCCTTTTACCGCCTCCGCTACCAGCGGTAGTGGGCAAAGGCGCGATTCGCCTCCGCCATCCGGTGCGTGTCTTCCTTCTTCTTGATGGTATTTCCCTCGCCCTTGGACGCCAGGATCAGCTCGGCGGCCAGGCGCTCCGACATGGTCTTCTCGTTGCGGCCCCGCGAGAACGAGATGAGCCACCGCATGGCGAGCGCGGTCCGGCGTTCCGGCCGCACCTCGACCGGCACCTGGAGTGAGGCGCCGCCGACCCGCCGGCTCTTCACCTCGAGCGTGGGCTTGGCGTTGTTCACCGCCTGCTTGAACACGGCCACGCCCGGCTGCCCGGTACGCTCCTCGATGAGGTCCATCGCCCGGTAGAAGATCCCCTCGGCGACGCTCTTCTTCCCCTGAAACATGAGGTTGTTGACGAACTTGGAGACCGTCTGGCTGTCGTACCGGGGATCGGCCGGGACCGGCCGCTTCACTGCGCGCGTCCGACGACTCACTGCTTTCCTCCCTTGGCCGCCCCGCCGGCACCCGTCTTGGGCCGCTTGGCGCCGTACTTGGACCGACCCTGCCGCCGGTCGTTCACGCCCGCCGCGTCCAGCGTGCCGCGGACGATGTGGTACCGGACACCGGGAAGATCCTTCACGCGACCGCCCCGGATGAGCACGATGGAGTGCTCCTGGAGGTTATGACCTTCGCCGGGAATGTACGCCGTGACCTCGAATCCGTTCGTGAGCCGGACACGCGCGACCTTGCGCAGCGCGGAATTGGGCTTCTTGGGCGTGGTGGTGTACACCCGCGTGCAGACGCCGCGCTTCTGCGGATTCTGGCGGAGCGCCGGCGCCTTGTCCTTGGCCGCAACGTCTTTCCGGCCGTGCCGGATGAGCTGATTGATGGTCGGCATAAGCCGCGAAACGTAGCAACGAGGCCATGCTGGGTCAATGACGACTGGAAGCGCAGATGAGCAGAAGAGCAGCGGAGCAGCTGACCATCCCCGCCGGCGAACATCGGCTCTTCGGCTCTTCGGCTCATCCGCTCTTCGAGGCTGCTGCTGCTTCTTGCACTCCCAGGGGCCTTTTGACAGATCAGGTACCCGTTGCTATGCTACTCAAACCATTGTAACGCTGAGCCTTAACCACGGCCTCCGACTTGCAGGTGCAACGGGCGCCCCGCCTGCTCCGGGGTTGGTTACGGAGGCAGGCTTCCGCAGGTCTCTGGTCGTGGAGTTCTGCCGTGTCACGATTCTCGATCACCTCGCCACTCGCGCTGCTCGCTCTCGTCTTCGCGATCGCCGCGCCGCTCGCGGCCCAGGCGCCGGAGCGCCCGGCGGCCCCCGCCGCCGCGCAGCCGCGCGCTGAGGCGGCGCCGGCCCGCGATCCCGAGCCCTCGGACACCGGACTGATCCGCTCGGACGACCGCAGCAAGGACGTGCCGTGGCGATCCTTCTCCGAGGTGACGCGCGGGGCGCGCGTGGTCCCGGGGCTCGTCACCGGCTACATCAAGCGCCGCGGGCTGCTGGTCGGCCTGCGCCCCGACCAGTTCGATCGGGACTATCTCCTTGTCACCCAGCTCTCGCAGGGCATCGGCGAGGCGGGGCTCGACGGCGGTGCCTCGCTTCGAGCCGACCTGGTGCGCTTCCACCGCGCCGGCGACCGGGTGGAGCTCTGGATCGTCAATCCCCACGTTGCCGCGCCGGCCGGCTCACCGATGGCGCGGACGGTGGCGTATTCGTTCGGCCATTCGGTGACGCGCTCATTCCCGATCGCCACGATCAGGGACACGAACGAGATCCTCATCGATCTCGAGCCGCTGCTCCTGTCCGACTGGGCCGATCTGGCCAGCACGCTGCAGCGCGCCGGCGCCGATCGCAAGACGACGGCGAACGTGGCGTTCGACTTCGATCGGTCGAGCCTCGGGCCCGTCCATCTGTTCCCGACCAACCTCGAGGCGGAAGCGCATCTGACCTACACGCCCACGAGAAACCTCGGGCTCGAGACGGTGCCCGACTGGCGCTCGGTGCCGCTCGGTGTCCACTACTCGCTGGTGGAGTTGCCCAGCGTGCCGATGCGTCCCCGGTATGCCGACGACCGCGTGGGCTACTTCGTCTCCGCCATCCGCGACTTCTCGCGGGACACCGCCGACGGATTCTTCCTCCGCTATCTGAATCGCTGGCGCCTGGAGAGGAAGGACACCGCGGCGGTGAGCGAGCCGGTGCGGCCGATCACCTTCTATATCGATCGCACGGTGCCGGACGAATGGCGCCCCTACGTGAGGGCCGGCATTCTGGAGTGGAACCGGGCGTTCGAGCCGGCGGGCTTCCGGGGCGCGATCCGCGTGCTCGATGCCCCGGCGGACCCCACGTGGAGTGCGGAGGACGCGCGCTACTCCACCGTGCGTTGGACTGCGACGCACCGCTCGGTCTACGCCATCGGACCGACCACCGTGGATCCCCGCACCGGCGAGATTCTCAACGCCGATATTCTCATCGCGGCGTCGTGGATCCAGGCGTGGCGCGGCGAGGCGGTGCAGCTCGCCGGCCCCGAGGCGCTCGTGGGCGCCGTGCTTGCCGAAGACTCGCTGCTGCGCACGCTGCCGGATGGCGCACGCCTCTGCCGCTACGGCGCCGAGCTCGGCCCTGAAGGCACGCTCTTCCGGTCCGCGCTGGTGAGCGCCGGCACCATCCCCGCCGGCGGCTCGGTCCCCCAGGAGTACATCGGTCAGGCGCTCAAGGATCTCGTCATGCACGAGGTCGGCCACACGCTCGGACTGCGGCACAACTTCCGGGGCTCGGCCGGGATCTCGCGCGCGCAGCTCGGGGATCGCGGCTGGACCTCGCAGCACGGCCTCGGCGCCTCGGTGATGGATTACGCCCCGCCGGCCGTGAGTCTCGACCGCACGGCCCAAGGCGAGTATTACACGAGCACCATCGGCAGCTACGATCGCTGGGCGGTACGGTACGGGTACGGTGAGGTCGAGAGCCGCGCGGTCGCGTCCCGCGCGCGCGAGGCGCGCGGCGGCGGAGGGAGTGAGGCCTGGAGTCCGGATCAGGAAATCGGCGCGCTCCAGTCCATCGCCGGCCAGGCAGCCAAGATGGGACACCTGTACGGCAGCGACGAGGACGCCGGATTCGGCCGCTGGGGTCTGGATCCCACGGTCACGCGGTACGACCACACGGACAATCCGCTCGACTGGGCGCGCGACCGGGTGGCGCTGGTGAACCGCTCGTTCGACTCGCTCGAGGCGCGTCTGGTCGCTCCGGGCCAGGGCTATCCTCGGCTGCGGAGCGCCTTCGCCGACCTGCTGTCGGCGCGCTGGTACGCCACGCTGGTCGCCACCAAGTACATCGGCGGCGCGTACACGTCGCGCGACCACCGGGGCGACCGCGGCGCCCGTCCGGCGTTCGTGAACGTGCCCGCGGCCCTCCAGCGGGATGCGCTCGCGTTCATCAGCGCGGCCGCGTTCAGCGAAGGCGCGTACCGGTTCGAGCCCGACCTGCTCACCCGGCTCGCGCCCAGTCGCTGGAGCCATTGGGGCTCGGGCACGACGGATGAGCGGGCGGATTTCCCGCTGCACGCGTGGGCGGCCACGCAGCAGGGCTCGCTGCTGGGGCAGCTCCTCGACCCGGCCGTGCTCGCGCGGATCCGCGACGCGGAGCTCCGCGCGGCGCCGCATGAGGACGTCTTCACCATCCCGGAGCTGTTCGATTCGCTCGCCGCGGCCGTGTGGTCCGAGACCGCGGGACTGATCTCCGGGCCGACCGGCCGGCGCTCGGAGCCGGGTCGCATCACCTCGGTACGGCGGGATCTCCAGCGGGCGCACCTGAACCGCATGATCGCGATGGTGGTGAGCCCGCCGGCCGGGCTTCCCGAGGACGCGCGCGCCGTCGCCCGAATGACCCTCACCTCCCTCGGCACGCAACTCGAGCGTTCCCTCACCCGGGGTGGCGACCGTCTGGATCCCTACACCCGCGCCCACCTGACCGATTCGCGCGAGCGGATCGGGCAGGCGCTCGACGCCCCGATGATCCAGCGCTGAGCCTCGACGCCCGGCGCTGATCGGGTGGGATCCGGCCCGCTGGTTGCAGGGGGGAACATTTGATAGGTTGGAAGGCCGGTTTTTCCGGCCCGGTGAGCGATGTTTCCCCCTACAACGAGGTCTGCGATGTCGCGTTCGCGCGTCGGTGTAGCAACCATCCTCGGGCTGGCTCTGGTTGGCCTGGGCTGTTCCGATACCAGTCAACCGACCGTTCCCTCCGACCAGCCCGATGATCCCACGCTCCGCGCCGCGGCAGCGCAGGGTCCGTCGGAGAACCCGAACGCGCTCGCCCGGGGCGTGCGCGGGTTCGGTGGTTTCTTCCTCGATGCCCAAGGCACCCCCACGATCTATCTCACGGACGCGGGGGAACGTGGCAACGCGGCGCGTGCCCTGGGACCGTTCCTGAGGGCTCGCGGGATCGACCCGGCGGCGGTGCAGGTGCGGCGGGGCGAGTTCGCCTGGTCCGACCTCGAGCGCTGGCACGAACAGGCGTCGGTCGAAGCGCTGGCGCTGCCGGGCACCGTGTTCGCCGACGCCGACGAGGCCGCCAATCGCCTCCGGATCGGGATCGAGCGCGGGAAGGGCGCCGCGGGTCAGGTGCGCGCCACACTCGCGCGGCTCGGAATCCCGGAGGCTGCCGTTGTGGTCGAGGAGACCGATCCGGTGGAGTTCGCGGTCGGCCTCAGAGACGAGGTCCGGCCGGTGATCGGCGGCGTGCAGATCAACTTCCCCGGCTTCCTCTGCACCCTGGGCTTCAACGCCAACGACGGCACCCAACGGTCGTTCATCACCAACTCGCACTGCACGACGAAGCAGGGAGGTGTCGAGAGCACGCCGTACTGGCAGCCGCTCGAAAGCACGAGCCCGACCCAGATCGCGACCGAAGTCGAGGATCCAACCTACCAACGCAACATTCCCGGGTGCCCCAGGGGCCGCCGCTGCCGGCACAGCGACGCCTCGCGCGCGCTCTACGCCGGCAGCACCACGTCTTTGCTGGCCCGGATTGCGCGGACCAGCACCCCGAACACCGCGAACAACTTCGAGATCGTCGGCAACTGGACGATCAACGCGGAGGCCGGGTCCGGCGCCGTGGTCGTCGGCGACATCGTGAACAAGGTCGGCCGCACGACAGGGTGGACCCGCGGCGCGGTGACCAACACCAACGTCACCACCGGGGTGTCGGGTACGAACATCGCCCAGATCGGCCAGACATTCGTCACTGCGGGCGTGGGCGGCGGCGATAGCGGCTCGCCGGTGTTCATCGGCGGAACGACCGGGGGCAACGCGACCCTGGCGGGAATTCTATGGGGTGCAAGCGGTTCGACCACGTTCGTCTTCAGCCCGATCTCGAACATCGAGAGCGAGCTCGGCGCGCTCACCACGTTCTGATCGAGCGCGTTCGGATCTTGATCCTGGTTGGCGCGCTCATCGGCGCATCGGCCGAATGCTCGGCCGGGCCGCCGGCGAGCGCGCCCCCCGATTCCATGCGCGTCGACATCACAGCGCCGAGTGACGTTCCGCAGGGTGACCCGGTCCCGGTCACCCTGCGACTCACCAACACCAGCGACCGGCCGCTCACCGTCTACCTCCAGGGCCGACCCACGGCGTTCGACATCGTGGTGAAGGACGAGGGCGGCGCCGTGGTATGGCGCCGCCTCGAGGGCCAGACGATCACGGCGATTCTCGGCATTCGCACGCTCGCGCCCGGGGAGACGCTCTCCTTCGAAGACGTGTGGCCGCAGCGTGACCAGGCCGGCCGGCCGGCGCCGCCGGGCCTCTATACGATCAGTGGCTCACTGCTCACGGATGGCGCCCCGCTGGTCACACCTGCCAGCACTACCCGGGTGCGGCCAAGCCGCTGACTGCAATTCCTTGCATCTCAATCGAATCATTGCTCCCGGACGGCTGCTTTCCTACTTTCGTGTTCTCCCGCATCGAACTTTCGCATCGTGTACGAGTTGATCACGCTCGGCGGTATTGATCTCCGGGGCATCGCACCGGCCGAGCCGCAGGCACTCCTCAGTCAGCCGAAGCGGTTCGCGCTGCTGGCCTATCTCGCACTCGCGCGTCCGCAGGGCATCCATCGCCGCTCCACGCTGCTCGGCGTGTTCTGGCCCGACTTGGGTGCGGAGCGGGGCCGGAGCGCGCTCCGGCAGGCGGTGCACCGGCTTCGACGCTCGCTCGGCGATGGGGTCATCCGGTCTCGGGGCGACGAGGAGATCCGGCTCGATGCCTCCCTGTTCCGCTGCGATGCGGTCTGCTTCGAGGCCGCGATCGGCGCGGGGCGATTGACGGAAGCCGTCGAGCTCTACCAGGGGCCGCTGCTGCCGGGGTTCTTCGTGGACGGCGCGTCGGGGTTCGAGCGCTGGCTGGAAGACGAGCGCGCCCGCCTTCGCGCGCTGGCGGTGGCCGCGACATGGCGGCTGATGGCGGAAGCGGAAGCGGCGGGCGAGCTCAGCGCGGCGGCAGTCTGGGCCCGGTTGGCGGTCCACCACTCGGACCACGACGAGTGCAGCTATCGGCGGCTCATCGGACTGCAGTCCCGGATCGGCGACCGCGTGGGAGCTGTCTCCACCTACCTTCAGCTGTGCCGGCGGCTGGCGCACGACTTCGATTGCGCTCCCAGTCCCGAGACCGAGGCCCTCCTGCATTCGATCCGCGCGCACCCGCGGCCGACCCGCACGTCCACGCTTCGCCCCCGTTCTGTTACGCTCTGATAACGCCTGCCGTAACGCTCATATAACGTCTGCGCCTCATCATGGGGCGTCCGGATACCGGGCGGGGCGGAGCCCTGCCCCCGGCCGGTCTCCTCGTTCCAACCAACATCCGAACCGAGGTGTCGCATGAACCACGCGTGTGTGTCCGCACGGACGCGGGCGACGGTCGTCCTGCTGGGTGTGCTCTCTTTCGCCGGCTGCGGCGGCGACAACGCCGCCGATCTCACCGGTCCGAACGGGAAGAAGGCCCCGCCGGGTCTGCCGAGCTTCGCCCAGGTACAGACGGCGCTCGACGCGATCGTGACCGCCGGCGGTAATGCCGGCCTGGGCTTCAATATGTGGGCGACGATCGTGGATCGCGCCGGTGTCGTGCAGGTCGTCACGTTCAGCGGCGACTCACCGGTGGACCAGTGGCCCGGCAGCCGGGCGATCTCTGCGCAGAAGGCGAACACGGCGAACGCGTTCAGCCTGACCGCGTTCGCACTCTCCACCGGTAACCTTTACTCGGCGACGCAGCCGGGCGGCAGTCTGTTCGGGCTCCAGGAGAGCAACCCGGTCGATGCCACGATCGCGTACGACGGCAAGATCGAGGATTTCGGAACGGTCAAGGATCCGCTGGTCGGGCACCGCATCGGTGGCGTCAACGTGTTCGGCGGCGGCCTCGCACTCTACAGCGGCACGGGGGATGGCGATCGCGAGCTGGTGGGAGCGCTCGGCGTGAGCGGCGACACCAGCTGCACCGATCACATCATCGCGTGGAAGCTCCGCGATGCGCTCAATCTGGACAACGTGCCCGCCGGCGTGAGCCCGACCGGGGACGACAACATCATTCACGACATCACTGACGGCACTAGCGCGGGTGGGTTCGGCCACCCCGAGTGCGACGGCGACGGCACCGCAGCCGGCATCGCCGCGGACCTGCCGACGAACTTCCCGGTCGCGGAGGAGGAGGCGCCCTAAGCCTCGCCGTCGGCGACGGCGCTGGCCGCGGCGTGGCTGCCGGTGTGGGTGATGCTGAGCTCCCAC
>JBOHSN010000076.1:0-21046 GCA_050733215.1 Gemmatimonadales bacterium | reverse complement strand
GCGTGAGGCTCGGCTGGATCGGCGCGCTGGCGTTTGCCTCCGGCTTTCCGTTCGGCCTCGTCAACGAAACTGTTCCGATCTATCTCCGCACCATCGGCGCCAGCCTCGAGCAGGTTGCCGACGTCACCGCAATCACGCTGCCGTGGTCGCTCAAGTTCATGTGGGCGCCGCTGGTGGACCGCGTGGGCCGCCGCCGGCACTGGATCACCAGCTGCCTCGCCCTGCTGGCCTCGCTCACGATCGCGCTGGCCACCCTGGACTCGGGCGATATCGGGCCCGGCTTCTGGGTGCTGCTGCTGCTGCTGGTGACTCTCTCGGCGACGCAGGACGTCGCGATCGATGCGTACACGATCGAGTCGATGGAGACGCGGGAGCTCGGCGTGGCCAACTCGGTGCGGATCACGAGTTACCGGGTGGCCATGTTCACCGCGGGCGGCGCGCTGATCTGGCTGGCCGGCCGCACCGACTGGAGCACCAGCTTTGCCGCGGGCGCCGTCACGCTTGGCGCGCTCGCGCTCGCGTCGCTCTTCCTGCCCGACGCCGGCCGTGCCGATGCGGCGGCCACCTCGATCTGGGAGCCGCTCCGCGCGCTGTTCCGCCGCCCCGGCGTCTGGTCCATCGTCGTGTTCGCGCTCCTGTTCAAGCTCGACATCGCGGCCCTCGAGCCGATCATGCGGCCGTTCTGGGTGGATCGCGGACTCTCGCTCGAGACGATCGGCAAGAATCTGACGCTTGGCCGCGTGCTCGCGACGCTCGCCGGCGCGTCGCTCGGCGGCTTGTTCACGTCGCGCTACGGCATCTTCCGCGCGCTCTGGATGCTGGGACTGGTACAGGCGTTCTCGGCGCTGGGCTACTGGTGGGTGGCGGGGACGGGGGGCTCGACCGAGCGCATCTTTGCGGCGGCGCTGTTCGAGAGCTTCGCGGCCGGTATGGGTACCGCGGCGTTCCTTGCGTACCTGATGTCGGTGTGCGAGAAGCGATACGCGGCGACGCAGTTCGCGCTGCTCTCCGCGCTGCTCGCGCTCACCCGGAGCCTGGCCGCGAAAGCGGCCGGGCCCGCCGCCGAGGCGATGGGCTACGCGCCGTTCTTCCTGTTGACGTTCGTCCTGGCGTTCCCCGCTTACGCGCTGCTGCCGTGGATCAGGCGCGTGCCGCCACCCAGCGAGCCACCGCGTCCTGCATGAGCTTCTGCCGGTGCCAGGCGACGAGCACCGGCGGCCCTTCGGGAATTTCCGCGACCAGACGTGGATGCGCGAAGAGCACCACGAGCGCCGCGCCGGGCGCCTCGCGCGCGAGTGCCGCGCGCGACGCGTCGCTGAAGCCGCTCCGGCCCTTCCATGCGCGTGGCTCGGCGAACGCCAGCACGACCTTGGAGCCGCCGCCGCCGAGCAGGCCGCGCGCGCCGAGCTCGTCGGCGGTGTAGCCGCTCGGGCTGGGTGCGTACGGGCCGCCGACATCGTCGTCCACCACGGCAAGCTCGAGCGGCGCGCTGAGCCGCCGCACGGATCCCCGTGCCAGACCGCGGTCGAGCAGTGCATCAGCCAGGTGTGCGGCTGAGTCGTAGGGCCCGTGCGGCGGGCTGACGTAGCCCCGGCGGGTGAGCTCGAGCGCGTGCGCGTAGCGGCCGAGCGCCTCATCCACCCGCGTCCGCGGGAGCGAGCCGTTGGCAAGGGCCCGGTCCAGCGCCTCGCGCACACCGCGCGGGTTCGCCGGGTAGAGCAGCAGATCAACGCCGGCGCGCACCGCTTCCACGACCGCCTGGCCTTCGTCCGCTCCGGCCGTGGCGCCGTCCATGATCAGCGCATCGGTGATCACCAGACCGCCGAAGCCGAGTTCGCGCCGGAGCAGCTCCATCACGGCGGGCGAGCGGGTGGCGGGCAGCCCCGACGGGTCCAGCGTGGGGTAGGCGACGTGAGCGGTCATCACGGCGGTGGCCCCCGCCGCGATGCCCGCGGCGAACGGCGCAAGGTCGGTGCGACGCAGCTCGGCGGCCGGCGTCTCCACCACCGGCAGGCCAACGTGCGAGTCGGTGGTGGTACGGCCATGCCCGGGCCAGTGCTTCACGCAGGAGAGCGCGTGCACCGACCCGCAGCCTTCGACCCACGCGCGCACATTCTGCGCGACGACGGCCGGGTCGGCGCCAAACGCACGGCTCTGCACGATGGGATTTTCCGGCAGAAGATCGAGATCGGCCACCGGCGCGAACACCCAGTTGACGCCGATGGAGCGCGCTTCGCCCCCGGTTATCGCCCCGGCCCACCGGACGACATCCAGATCGCCGAGCGAGGCGAGCGCCCCCGGGGGCGGAAGCTCAGTAAGCCCTTCGAACTGCTGGCCGGCGCCGCGCTCCAGATCGGCGGCGATCAGGAGCGGTCGTCCGGCACGCCGGACCAGGTCGGAGGCGAGCGCCTGCGCCATGAACGCGGGTCCGCCGAAGATGATGAAGCCGCCCGCGCCCTGCTCGAGTGCGGCGCGGATTGCCTGATCTTCGTGCGCGTAGCCGCCGTTCTCGCGCCAGCGGAGCGCGGGCAGGACGAGCCGGCCGACGTCCAGGGCGGTCATGCGGGAGTGACCGCCCCGAGCACCCGCGGGCCCGCCGCCCCGGTGGCTGCGGCCAGATTGCCGGGCTGGCCGTGAATGGTGAGGTAGCCCAGCAGCGCGAACGCAACCGCTTCCTTCGCGTCGCCCGGGAAGAAGAGGTCGTCGAAGCGGCGGAGCCGGGCGGCGCCCGCGCCCTTCACGAGCCCGGCGCCCAGTGAGCGCATGAGCCCAGGGTGATGCGCGCCGCCGCCGGATACCACCACCTCCGGCGATCCCGGCACCCACTCGTCCAATGCGCGGGCGATGGACCGGGCCGTCAGTTCGACCGCCGTGGCGACGCCGTTTGGCCCGGGCACCCGCTCGTGGAGCCGCCGGGCGAAGCTGTCGCCAAAGCGCTCCCGCCCAGTGCTTCGGGGCGGCGGGGCCGCGAAGAATGGGTCGGCGAGCAGCTCGGCCAGGACGTCTTCGTCCACCCGGCCGCGCGCCGCGATGGCGCCGTTCCGGTCGAAGCTGTTCCCCGGCTCGACCAGCCGGGCGACCGCGTCGATCACCGCCATGCCGGGACCGGTGTCGAGCGCGAGCGCGCCCGCGTCCTCGCCCCGGCGGGCGACGTAGGTGAAGTTGGCCATGCCCCCGATGTTGAGCAGCACCCGCGGGCCCTCGGCGGCGCCGAAGAGCAGCACGTCGGCGATGGGCACCAGCGGGGCGCCCTGCCCGCCAGCGGCCACGTCGCGCGAGCGGAAGTTGCTCACGACGCGCACGCCGAACCGTTCGGCCAGCACCGCCGCCTCGCCGAGCTGCCAGGTCACCACCGGCGGCTCGTGCCAGAGCGTCTGTCCCGGAAAGGCGATGAACGCGAGGTCGGAGGCGCGCGTGTGCGCGGCCGCGAGCGCCTCGTGCACCGCCTGTGCCGCCCATTCCCCCAGACGCACGTGGAGCGTCGCGAACTCCCGCGCCGTACCGCCGGCGAGCGCCGCCGCGATGAGCCGGCGCTCCGCCTCGGCGTACGGGCGGGTGACGAAGCCCAGCAGCTCGGCATGAGTCGGCCCCGCAAGCCGCACGACCGCGGCGTCCATGCCGTCCATGGACGTGCCGGACATCAGCCCCACGGCGAGAGAGGGGCGCTCGGTCACGGGGTCCTGACCGGTGGCGGGTCTCCGACGATGCTGCGGAGCCGGCCCTGGTGCTCCGCGAGCAGGCGGTCTGCCTCCTCGCGCGACACCCCGCGACGCGCCATGACGATCGCGCGCTTCACCTGCCCCTCGGCACGCGTGATGACGTCCCCGGCCTCGGTCCGGTCGAGCCCGGTGGTCTCCATGATGATGCGGCGGCTCCGGTCCACCAGCTTGTCGTTCCAGGCGCGGAGATCCACCATCAGATTGCCGTAGGTCTTGCCGAGCCGGATCATGGCGCCGGTGGTAATGGTGTTGAGCACGAGCTTCGTGGCAGTGCCCGCCTTCATGCGGGTGGAGCCGGTCACGACCTCGGGGCCGACCGGAACGAACACGACGGCATCGCACGTGTCGCGCAGCAGCGCGGGCGGCTCCGAGCAGGTGACGAGGGCGGTGCGCGCGCCGCGGGCCTGGGCCCGGCCGAGCGCCGCCCGCACGTATGGGGTGGTGCCGCTGGCCGCGATCCCGACGACGACATCGTTTGCGCTCACGCGCCGTTCGTCCATGGCGGAGATCCCCGCATTGACGTCGTCCTCCGCACCCTCGATGGACCGCACCAGCGCGGGCGCCCCGCCCGCGATGACCGCCAGGACCATCTTCGGCGGTGTGCCGAAGGTGGGCGGACACTCGGCGGCATCGAGCACACCCAGGCGGCCGCTGGTGCCCGCCCCCACGTAGACCAGGCGCCCGCCGGCCCGGAAGGCGGTCTCCACCATCCCGATGACGGCCGCGAGCGCGGTACGGGCGGTAGCCACCGCGGCGGGTACATCCCCGTCCTCGGCGGCGATGAGATCCACGATCTCGAGCGGCGAGGCGACGTCGATGGCGACGGTGCGCGGGTTGCGCCGCTCCGTAAGGCGAGCATCCAGGAACTCGTCAGGCATGGCGAAAATGAAGCGGGCTCGCGGCTGGCGAGCAACCGTCTCTGCGCGGGAGAGCGCGCAGAAGCGCAACGTGAGTGCAAGCGCGAGTGTGAGTGTGAGTGTGGGTGTGGGTGGCAAGGCAAAGGGGGCCCGGCCTGCGCCGGAGCCCCCTCGCCCTCACACTCGCACTCACACTCACGTTGTCGGCGTGAACGTCTCCGTCAGCGTGAAGGTGATCCGCGACCCGGCCGGAACCACCACGTCGCGGTCCTTGGTCTCGACCGCGCGCTGGGTGCCGACCGCGCCGCCGATGACACCGCCGATCACGGCGCCCTTGGTGCTGCCGCCGATGACTCGGCCCACCACCGCGCCGATCGCGGTGCCGGCGCCCACCTTGGCGATGTCGCCCTCGTTGGTCTTGCGTCCCTGGAGCGATCGGGAGACCGAGTCGATCGACGCGTTGAGCGCATAGCTCTTCCCGTTGACCGTGACATCGGAGACGTTGAGTGTGAGCGTGCCGGTCTTGTCGCTCTTGTTCTCCGATTCCTTGATCGCCGTGATCGTCATCGTGATCGTGGAGCCGGCCGGAATGACCGTGCGGCCGCGCGCGTCCTTCAAGTCCGCGATCGTCGTGGCGGTGACGGTCTCACCCGCCTTGTTCCGCCGCGAACTGATCGAGTCGTCCATCGTGGCCCGAATGACCGTGCCCGACGCGAGACTCGCGGGGGCAGCGGCGGGCTTCGGCGCGGGGGCCGGAGCCGCCGGCGCGGGAACCGGCTTCGGCTTGGGCCGGGGTGCCGCGGGCTTCGGGGCCGGCGCCGGCGTCGCCTCAGGCGCCGCGGCCGGGGACGCCGCGGACTGGTCGTTCAAGGGGACGCCGGAATCGACCGGCGCGAGCTGGAGATCGCGGCTCAGGCTGTCGGCCGCTGCAACATTCTCGTTCTTGTCGCCGCCGCACGCCGCCAGCGCGCCGAGTGCGAGGGTCACCAGCAGGTTTCTCGACATCATCTAATGCCTCCTTGGCATAGCTTGCTCGGGTGTCGCCTCTCGGTGACATTGCAGCCTCATGCGTGAGCTTCGGGCGCTGCTGCCCTACCTCCGGCCGTATCGTCTCATCATGGCCGCCGGATTGGCCATGGTCGTCGTATCCAATGCGTTGAACGTCCGCACGCCTCACTATCTGGAGCGCGGGATCGACGCGCTGCGAACCGGTGCGCCATTCGCCGAGGTCCGGGCCCTGGCGCTGCTGCTCGTGGCGGTGGCGCTCGCTGGCGGCATCGCCCGGTACTACATGCGGCAGATCCTCAATGGCGCGAGTCGCCGGGTCGAGACCGACCTCCGCAACGATCTGTTCGACCATGTGCAGCGGATGTCGGCGGAGTTCCACGACCGCTATCCCACCGGCGAGGTGATGGCGCGTACCACCAACGACCTTCTCGCCGTGCGCATGGTGGCCGGACCCGCGCTCATGTACGTCATAGACACTATAATACGCACGGCATTAATCGTACCAGCCATGGTGCGTATCAGCCTAGCCCTGGCGGGACTGTCACTTCTGCCGCTGGTGGCACTCCCTTTCGCCATGGTCGTGCTCGGGAACCGAATCCACCGCCGGACGCTCGACATCCAGAACAAGTTCGGCGAGATCTCCAGCTTCGTGCACGAGAATCTCTCGGGCGTGCGGGTAGTACGGGCATATCGCCAGGAGCGCGCGGAGACCGAGGCCTTCCGGACGCTGAACGAGGAGTACCGCCACCGCAACATCGCCCTCGCCCGGGTGCAGGGCGTCTTCTATCCCCTGCTCACCGTGCTCGGCGGTCTCGGCGGCCTCACGATCCTGTACGTCGGTGGCCGGCTGGTCATGGCGGGGACGGTCACCGTCGGCGCGTTCGTGGCGTTCGGGGTGTATCTCGCCATGCTCGTGTGGCCGATGATCGCGCTCGGCTGGGCGATCAACCTGTTCCAGCGGGGCGCGGCGTCGATGGCGCGCATCAACGAGCTGTTTCGCGCCCGACCGGCAATCCTGCCGCCGGTCCGGCCGGTCCCGCTCCCACCGCGCCCGCCGGGCGGACGTGCGCTCACGGTCGAAGGCGTCTGGTTCCGCTACCCGGGCGCCGTGGACCGCGGCTGGGTGCTCGAGGACGTGTCGTTCCATCTGGAGCCCGGCGCCTCGCTTGCCGTCGTGGGCTCGACCGGGTCGGGCAAGTCGGCGCTCGTGGATCTGCTGGTCCGCACCTACGATCCCGATCGCGGGCGCATCCTGATCGACGGAGTCGATATCCGTCACGTGGCGCTCGGCGAGATGCGCGCGGCCGTCGGCTTCGTCCCGCAAGAGACCTTTCTGTTCAGTGAGACCCTTCGCGACAACGTGCTCCTGGGGGCCCCGGACGATGGGCGGCTGGAGCGCGTCGCCGAGACATCGCAGCTGAGCGAGGCGTTGGGCGCGCTCCCGGACGGCTACGACACCATGCTTGGCGAGCGCGGCATCAATCTCTCCGGAGGCCAGAAGCAGCGAACAGCCATCGCCCGGGCGCTGGCGCAGGATCCGCCGATCTTCGTGCTGGACGACGCGCTGAGCGCCGTGGATGCGCAGACCGAGGCGCGGATTCTGGCCGGACTGCGGGATGCGCTCGCGGGACGCACGAGCGTGATCGTGTCGCACCGGCTGGCCGCGGTCCGGGAGGCCGACCGCATCGTGGTGCTCGAGCGCGGCCGGGTGGTAGAGGAGGGCACGCACTCGGAGCTCGCCGCCCGCGACGGCCGCTACTGGGAGCTGCTCCGCCGCCAGCAGCTCGAGGAGGAGCTGGAAGGCAGTGAGCGGTGAGCGGTGAGCGGGGGCTCCGCGGCCCAAGTTTCGTGCTCCGCCACTGTACCGGTCACCGCTCACCGCTCACCGCTCACCGACTCAGATCCGGCTGCGGATGAAGTCGGGCGTCAGCGACTGGAGCCAGCCTGCCAGTCGGGTGAACTCGCCAGTCACCAGCAGCAGCCCTACGAAAATGAGCAGCGCTCCACTCGCACGCATGACCCACGGCAGATAGCGGCGGAATCGCTGGAACCACTCGAGGAAGGCATCCAGCGCGAACGCGGCCGCGAGGAACGGCAGGGCGAGCCCCGCCGAATAGACGCCAAGCAGCAGCATGCCCCGGGAGACATCGGCCGACGTGGCGGCGAGCCCGAGGATCGCGCCCAGTACGGGCCCGATGCACGGCGTCCATCCGAACGCGAACGCCATGCCGACCAGCGCGGATCCGAGGAAGCCGACCGGCTTGTGCTGCAGCTGGATCCGGCGCTCCTGATCCAGCCATCGCGTCTTGAACACCCCGAGGCACACGAGACCGAACAGGATGATCATCACCCCGCCGGCGCGCTGGAGCCACACCTGATAATGCCGGAGGGCTCCGCCGAGTGCCGTGGCACTCGCGCCGAGCAGCATGAACACCAGCGAGAATCCCGCGACGAAGAGCAGTGCGTGCGTCATCGCGAGCCGGCGGCGCGCGGCGGTCTCGTCCAGCGTCATGCCGGTGAGGAAGCCGACGTACGACGGCACGAGCGGAAGCACGCAAGGGGAGAGGAAGCTCAGCACGCCCGCGGCGAAGGCGACCAGGAGGCCGAGGCTGGCCGGCGCTTCCATGCGCTACTCCGCCAGCGCGCCGAGATCGCGGCGCCGGCAGTCGGGACACACGCCGTGGATCTCGACCCGGTGCCACTGGTGCTGGAACGCGTACTCGTCGGCGATGATGGGGAGCATGCGCTCAAGCCGCTCGTTCTGGAACTCGACGACCCGCCCGCAACGGACGCAGATCAGGTGCTCGTGGCCGGACTGCTGGGCCATCGGCTCGTAGCGCTTGAACCCCTCGCCGAAGTCCTGGGCGCGCACCAGTCCACTGCCGACCAGTACGTCGAGCGTGCGGTAGATCGTCGCCAGGCCGACCCGCTCCCCCTGGTCCTGGAGCCGGCGCTGGATCGAGTCGACCGAGAGATGTTCGTCGGAGAGCAGTACCGCTTGCGCAACGAGGTCGCGCTGGCGCGTGATCGGCAGGTGCTGCTCGCGGAGATGGCGGCGGAAGCGGTCGAGGAGGGCCGCGCCCTCGCCCCTAGCGAGCCGCGCCATCGGCCGGCTCCGCGAACCAGTCGTCCACGGCGAGGGCGATGGGCGGATGCTCGTCGTTGGTCCGCTGGTGCACGTCCTGCAGGAGTGGCCCGAGGGAAGCCGCCGGACCGCTTCCCACTTCTTCCAGGCCCCACTCGAACTCACCCCGCTCCTTGCCTTTGAGCGTGAGCATGTAGCGGGCGGTGTAGATGCGGCGGCGATCGCCATCCACCCGCGTGACCACGGCGGTGCCCCACTCGCGGCCCTCGCGTCGGATCACGGGGAATACCCAGACGCCGTCGAGCTCGGCGCGCGGCACCGAGCGCGCCACTTCGTCGGCGAGCCGGCGCCACCCCGGGCCGACACCGGGACCGGAGGCGGGCCCGATCAGTCCTGCGCCCGTTCCCATTGCTCGACGTAGTGCCGGATCACGTGCATGAAGTCCTGTGCGTTGGTCACCACGCCATAGGCCTGATGGGTGCCGCGGTCCTTGAGCTTGTTGACGACGAACTCGGTCTGGTCCACGCAGATCGTCATCAGCGGGGCGGGCGCGCCGTGCCGGGTGTGGAACGCGGGCAGCATGTTCCCGACCGCGATCGCGTGCAGGGCTGTGGCGACGAAGATGGCGCCGGTCGCCTGAACCGTGTGCTCGCGCATGGCGTCCTGCGCCGCCAGCGTATCGCTCACGACACCGGGCAGCGGACCGTCGTCGCGGATCGACCCGGCGAGCACGAACGGCACCCGGTGCCTCACGAGCGCGTGCATGATGCCGCTGCGGATCACGCCGGTCTCGACCGCGCGCTCGATGGAGCCCACGGCGCGCACCTTGTTGATGGCGCGCATGTGGAGCCCGTGGCCGCCTTCGGTGGGCTGGCCGGTATTGCTCATCCCGAGCGTCGTGCCGAAGATGGCCGCCTCGATGTCGTGCACCGCCACCGCGTTGCCGACCAGCACCGCCTGCACGTATCCGTTGGCGATGAACCACTCGAAATCCGCGCGCGCCCGCGAGTGGACCAGCGCGGGCCCCACCACCCAGATGAGGAATCCGCCGCTTCGCTTCTCCTCCCCCACCCGCGCGGCCAGCTCCTCGTAGTTCACCGGCCGCTCGCGGCTCACCTCGGTGGACATGAAGCGAAACTCGTTGGCCCCGTGACTGCCGCCGAGGAATCCCTCGGTGTGCACGACGATTCCCTCGGTGCCGTCCTCGGCCAGGCCCATGGCCACCAGCTCCCCCTTCTTGAGCCGGCGTGGCTCGATCGTCTCGAGCCGGTCATCGCGTCGCGCGATCACGCAATCCATCCGCGGGCGCTCCGGCATCTGCCAGCGGCCGCCGACGTGCACGTAGGTGGGAAGGTTCGAGGTGGAGAAGAAGTCTTCAGGCAGTACGCCATCGGCCGGGAGCGGCACGAACCGGGCCTCCGGCGCCCCGGCGAATGGAGGCTTGCTGAAGTCCGGCAGCTTGTACGGGGAGTCGGCCATAGGCGGCGGGAAAGGTAGGTGCGGGCTGAGACCCTTTCAAGCTGGGTGATACCACCCAGCCTATGGGGATCGCCTGCTGATGCGGCTCCGGGAAAGCCCCGGCACGGGCGGGCTAAGTCATTGCCGCACGGCGATGGCACGTCGGCCTTCCCAAGTGGGACGCGGCACGGCACATCCTCTGCTTCTAGAGCAGTCTTTGTCTCGCGAATTGGGGGATTTGCCCCAGCCCGCCGTACCGTTCCTCAGCCAACGGATCGCCATGCGCTCTGCGTCTTGTCCGAAGCTGCCCCGTTCCCTAGGACTCATATGGCTCATCGCCAGCGCAACCAGCGCCGCCGCACAGGAGCCGGTGCGCCCCGACTCGACCATTGCCGATTCCGTTCAAAGGCTCGAGACCATCGAAGTCACGGTCACCCGCACAGCCGAGCCGCTGAGCCGGGTACCGGCCGCGGTGAGCGTGGTGGACCAGCGCGATCTCCGCCGCGGGCAGGCGACGGTGGGGCTCGATGAAGCGCTGAACAACGTCCCCGGCGTGTACGTCGCCAACCGCTACAACTTTTCGCTCGATCAGCGCCTCTCGATCCGCGGCTTCGGCAGCCGCTCCAACTTCGGTACCCGCGGCGTCAAGATCCTCCTGGACGGCATCCCGCAGACGCTGCCTGACGGACAGAGCCAACTCACGAACGTGGAGTTCGGCGCGCTCGAGCGCATCGAGGTACTCCGCGGCGCCTCGTCCTCGCTCTACGGGAACGCGTCCGGCGGCGTGATCTCGCTCCACAGCGAGGGGGCCGACCCCGGCCCCTTCTCCCAGTACGCGCGGGTCGAGGGCGGATCGTTCGGCTTCTTCAAGTGGCAGACTCGCACGAGCGGCCGCCGAGGGCCCGCGAGCGGAGTGCTCTCGGTGTCCCGGACGCTATGGGACGGGTTCCGGCAGCGGAGCGAGGCAGACCTCCGTCTGCTGAACGCCTCGGTGAACGTCGATGTCGCGGAGCGTACCCGGATCGGCTTCCGGTTCTTCGGTGCCGATAACCCGAAGGCGCAGAATCCAGGCGCGTTGACGCCCGCCGAATTCGCCGCCAACCCCGATAGCGCCGCGGCGGGCAACATCCGCCGGAACGCCGACAAGGACGTGCAGCAGTACCAGCTCGCGCTGACGCTGCGGCACGGCGACGCCGCCGGAAACTCGTACGACCTCGCGCTGTTCGGCCTGAAACGCGATCTCGAGAACCCGCTTGCGGCGCCGCCGCCGCAGGGACCGGGGGCGACCGTCGGCACCTACGTGCAGATCGACCGCCTCGTGGGCGGCGCGCGCGCCTCGGCCACGCGAGCGCTGGGGCAAAGCCCCTTCGCCCCCCGTCTGAGTGCGGGCGCCGACCTGCAATACCTGCGTGACGACCGGCGCAACTTTCGCTCGGAAGCCGGCGTCGCCACCGACAGCACGTACGTCGATCAGCAGGAGACGGTGCTCGAGCTCGGCCCGTTCGTGCAGCTCAACTGGTCGCCGGTGGCCGAGCTCATGCTCAGCGCCGGCGGGCGGTACGACCGGGTGGAGTTCGACGTGAGCGACCGCTTCTTCGCCGACGGCGACGACGACAGCGGCGAGCGCACCCTGGATTCCTGGAACGGGAACCTCGGCGCGAGCTGGTTCGTCTCCGAGGCCGTCGTGCCGTACGCCAACGTGTCCACCGCCTTCGAGACACCCACGACGACCGAGCTCGCCAACCGTCCCGACGGCGGCGGCGGGTTCAACCAGGAGCTCGGGCCGCAGCGGGCATGGAACTACGAGATCGGTGTGCGCGGACGGGTGGGCCGCATCGTGGAGTACTCGGTCAGCGGCTTCATCACGCGGGTCAGCGACGCCATCGTGCAGTTCTCGGAGGTGGGTGGACGGGCCTTCTTCCGGAACGCCGGCAAGACCCACAACGACGGCGTCGAACTGGGACTCTCGGCGTCCCCCATTCCGCAGTTCCGGCTGAGCGCCGCCTATACGTTCGCCGACTACACCTTCGCCGACTACAGCTTCCTCGACGGCACCGAGACCGTGGTGCTCGACGGCAACCGGCTCCCCGGCGTGCCGAGGCACTTCGCACGGTTCGGTGTCCGGAGCGAGCCCGGCTACGGCTTCGCCGTCGACATCGACCACACGCTGAGTTCGTCGGTCTTCGCGAACGACGCCAACAGCTTCGAGGTCGCGGACTGGGGTGCTGGCGTGACGAATCTGCGGGTGAGCTGGAACGGTGAGACGGGAAGCGCGGTGGTGCGGCCGTTCGTCGGCGTGAACAACCTCTTCGACAAGGCGTATGTCGGCTCGGTGACGATCAACGGCTTCGACGGCTTGGCGAACGCGCCCCGCGTGATCGAGCCGGCGCCGGGCATCAATGTGTACGTAGGCGCGGAGCTCGGCTGGCGCGTCCGCCCCTGAGTTCGCTCGCGAGCTCAGGGGCAAGGCGCAGCGAGCTCCGCCATGCCGGGCCGCGCCGCGAGCACCACCCGATAGCGGCCCGGCTCGTTGCCGGGCCACCACGCCTGCCAGCGCCAGGCGAATCCGCGGCCCCTCCCTAACGAGCGCACCTCGATCGCACCGTCGTCCCACGCCACCGTGTCCGGCGCCGGTGTCGTGCAGGCGCTCGATGCGCACGATCGGCTGCGCCGAGATGTCGAGGGCGCCCGGCCCGGCATCCTCCCACTCGGCGGCAATGCCGCTGTCGCCGCAGGCAAGGTGCACGAAGCGGCGCGGCACGGCGCGCGGGCCGGCTGCGTCGGGCAATACTCGTCGGCGCGACCCCCGGCCTGAGCGTCAGGCTGCTCCGCCCACACTTTCACGCGGGTGCTGGTGCCCGCAGCATCGGTGACGCGGGTGGCGCCATCCCGGCACCACTGCGTGTGGAGTCGAACCGCCACCGCAGGCTCCAGGAGGCTTCCCGGCAATTGGAAGTCGAGCGTCAAGGGGAGGTCCACGTGAGTGAGACCGCGGTCCGCACCCGGCCCCGCGCTCCAGGCCACGGTCGGACGGAGCGAGATCACGGCCGCCGGGCGCGGCTCGGGGCTGGCGAACACCGGCAGCATCACTCCGGCTTCCGCATACACGCCGCGGACGGAGCCGATGTCACGGAACACGGTAAGCTCCGGCGTTATCCGCGACGCTGGCCATGACAGCGCCGCGAACAGCTCGCTCGTGTTCTGTGCCCGTCCACGGCCGCCGGCCGCCGGGTCGCCGTGGTAGGTGTAGCGCACCCAGCCCGCTGTGAGCGCCAGCGACCCGGCGTTGGCGCCGATCGCTGCCTCCACGTCCACCTCGCCCAGACCCCCGCGATCCCGGCCGAGATCCCCGGCGCCGGCTCGGCTGAGCTCAATACTGCCCCATGCCCCGACCGAAAGAGAGACGCGACCGGCCTGCAGCTCGAGATCGGCCGCGGGCTGAAAGACCCAGCCGTTCACCCGGGTGACGCCGCGCCAGACGTACCGGTCGGCGAGCGTGGCGACTCCGAGGGTCAGGACGACGATGATTCGGGCGAGCACGACGCGAAGCTAGCCGGGGAGGTTGCCCCCGCAAGCCGCAGCGCACAGGTTCCGACCGCCCCATGCACACCTTTCTCGACCGTCTTCGCGCCGCCCTCGGTGCCCGGTACGCCGTCGAGCGCGAGCTCGGGGCGGGCGGCATGGGCGTCGTCGTGCTCGCGCGCGACGTGCGCCTCGACCGCCTGGTGGCGATCAAGGTGATCCGGCCCGAGCTCGCCACGGAAAGCGCCACCCAGCGCTTCGTGCGGGAGGCGAAGCTGCTCGCCCGGCTCACCCACCCGAACATCGTACCGGTCCACGACGCCGGCGTTGCCGACGGACTGCCCTACTACGCGATGGAGTACGTCGAAGGACGGACGTTGGCCGAAACGCTCGCCGACGGACCGCTCGGCGACGAGGCGGCGGTGGCTCTGGGAGACGCGCTGCTCGATGCACTCAGCGTCGCGCACCGGCAAGGGGTGGTGCACCGGGACATCAAGCCGGCCAACATCTTCATGTCGGACGACCGGATACTGCTGGCCGACTTCGGCGCGGCCTGGGTCGACACCGGTGAGACGGCGCTCACGGAGAGCGGCGCACTGGTGGGTACCCCGGCCTACATGGCGCCGGAGCAGCTCACCGGCGGGTATGTCACCGCGCACACGGATCTCTACGCGGTGGCCATGGTGCTGTACGAGGCATGCACCGGCGAGCGCTGGCAGCCGGCGATGGCACCGGAGCACGGGAACTGGTCGGACGTGCCGAAGCACCTCGTGCGACCGTTGACGCGGGCGCTGGCGGTGAGCCCGGAGGCCCGGTGGCCGAACGCGGAGGCGTTCCGAAGTGCGCTTCGCCCCCGCCGGCGGATCGGCACGGCGGCGGCGCTCGCGGCCGCACTCGCGCTCGCCATCGCCGCGGTCGTCCTCGGACCCGACCGCCCTCCGGACATCGAGACGCGCGGCGGCGACATCGCGGTGCTGCCCTTCGGTGAGGAAGGCGGCTCGGCCTCCGGGCGCCGGGTCGCCCGCCTCGTTGCGAACCGGCTCGAGTGGTTCCCGGCCTGGCGACTCGCGCCGGTCGCCGCGACGTTCGCCTGGTGGGACGGGGCGCCGCCGGATCGGCGCGAAGCGCTGCTGCCGGGCGCGATCAGCGCTCGCGTGTATGCCGAGGGCGAGGTGGACGCCGCGGGAGGTGCGCTCAGACTGACGCTGCGGGATTCCATCGGCCGGCTGATCCAGGCCCTCGCGGTGCCCGGCGGCGAGGCCGATCTGCTGGAGTGGAGCGCGGCCGCGGCCGACTCGATCGTCGCGCGTCTCTACCCCCAGCACCTCGACCAGTACCGCGAGCTCACGGCGGGGGAGAGCGCGAACGTGAGCGCGTGGAACGAGCTGCTCGCCGGCCAGGAAGCATTCCGGCGCGACGACTGGGCTGCAGCGCAGGGACACTTCGAGCGTGCGCTCCAACGCGACACGGCGTTCGCGCAGGCCGCATGGCACCTCACGCTGGTACGCCGCTGGAGAGAGCGGTCGTTCGCGGGGGACCTCCGCGCCCTGCACCAGCGCTTCGGCGCCGCCCTTCCCCCGTTGCAGGCGCTGCTCGCGGAAGCGCAGCTGGAGCCCGACCTCCCCGCCCGGTTCGCCCTGCTGGCGGATGCCCTCCGCCGGTATCCGAGGCGCGGCGAAGCCGCGCTTCTCTACGCCGACGAGCTGGTGCATCGGGGGCCGCTGGCGGGGATCCCGCTCGAGAGCGGCCTCGCGGTGATGCAGGAGGCGGCCCAGCGAGAGCGCTTCTCGACGGCACTGGAACACGCGGTGGTCGGCTACGCGCGAACGGGCGATCGCGCGCGGGCCGACAGCGCGCTGGCCCTGCTCGAGCAGGCCGGCGCGACGTCGGGCGAGGAGGCCGGGCGCCGGCGGCGTCTCATCGCGTTCGTGCGATCGCAGCGCTTCGCGCCCCGCTGGGCCGCCGTGAAGCTGGCCATCATCCGGTGGACCGCCGACTCGCTCACCCGTGACGCGCTCAGCCGCTACGTCCGCCTGGGGAACATGTTCGACATCCCGCAGGGGCAGCTCGGGTTTGGACAGATGCTCGCGGACCAGGGCACGACCCCGGCCCTCCGCGGCAGCGGTCATGAGGCGCAGGGGCTCGCGCTCGTGCTGCTCGGCCGGCCCGGCGCTGCGCTGGCTCAGTTCGATTCCGCGGCCGCGCTCCTCGGCTCGCCGGAGACCGAGCTCGAGCGATGGGAGTGGCGCGCGCTGCGGCGGTCACTGGGTCTGCCGGCGGCGGACTCGACGGTGGAGGCTGAGGCTGTTCGCCGGCTGGCGGCGCTCGCGGAGGGCCCGCTGGGTGCGCGGGCGTCCTGGGCGCTCGCCGTGGAGGCGCAGACCCGCGGCGACACCGCCGCCGCTCTCCGCTGGGAGGCACGCCTCGTGAGCGCCCCTGCGTCGGGCGCGGACGCGCCCCTCGCACAGCTCGCCGCGGCGTTGCAGGACGCCGCCCGGGGTCGCCAAGATTCCGCGCTCGCCCGGACCGCCCCGCTGCTCCGCGTGGATGCGGCCGGACTGGTGCGCGACCCGTTCGCCCGCGCGATCCTGTACCTGCGCCGCGGCGAATGGCTGCTCGTGACCGGTGACTCGGCCGGGGCCGCCCGCGCCTGGCTCTGGAGCGATGCCTGGGACGTGGAGGGCTGGCCGCAGGGCGGCGCACAGGCCGGCGAGGTGGACGCGGCTCTCGCCGCCGTGGCGAGACTTCGTCGCGCCGGGCTCGCGCTGGCCGGCGGCCGGGATGACAAGCCCTGCCGCCTGGTGGAACGGGTACGAGAGCTCTGGGCCGCCGCGGAACCGGCCCTCGCCACCCTCAGAGCCCGGGCGGACTCACACCAGAAGGTTTGCCGCTAGGAACGTCGCGATGCCGCCCGCAAACGCCAGCGTGGCAACGCTGCGGCGGCGGCTCTGGAATGCGGGCACCAGCTCGGACGCCGCGACGTACAGCGTCACGCCGGCCGAGAGCGCGAGTCCGTGGCGGGCGAGCGGCGCGACGGCCTCCGTCAGCAGCACGCCCAGCACCGTCGCGAGGCCGACCACGCCCGCCGCGGCGATCGCGCCGCGGCGCCCGTGTCCTCCCGCGACCATGAGGCTCGCCACGGTGACTCCCTCGGGCAGCTTGTGCAGCAGCACAGACAGCGCAAGCAGCAGCCCGAGCTTGCTCGACGACAGAAACCCCGCCGCGATCGCTACCCCGTCGAAGAACGTGTGCACCGCCAGGCCGACGAGGGCCGCGAGCCCGGCGAAGGCGCTCACGGGGTGGGTCTCCTCGCCGAAGTGAAAGTGGGGGGCGAGCACGTGCTGGGCCACATGCACCGCGAGATAGCCCGCCAGCACGTACGCCGCGGCCGACGCGTCGCCCTGCGCGAACACCTCGGGCAGCACGCCGAGCAGCGCCACGCTGAGCATGAAGCCGGCACTGAACGCGATCCCGAGGTCGATGGCGCGAAGGCTGCCCTCGAGCCGGCGGATGACGGCAAGCGCACCGGCCAGATTGCCCGCCGCCGCCGCGACCGCGAAGGCGAGCGTGGTCACAGGAGCGTCCGCCCGACGGCGGTGAGCGTTTCCTTCGTATTCAGCGAGGGATCGGCCAGCACGCGGTCGAGGAGGAGATCCAGCATCTCCCCGATGCGCGGGCCGCGCGGTACCCCGAGCGCGACGAGGTCATTGCCATTCAGCGCGAGGTCGGCGCGGCTCACCGGCTCTCGCTGGGCACGGCTCTCGGCGACGGCGGCGCCCCAGGGCGGCTCCGCGCCATGCCGGAGGCGCCAGAGCACGATCAAATCGTCGACCGCATCGCCCACGGCCGAACGCCACCGCCGAATCCCCTCCGGAGTCTCCGCGGCCGGCGCGGCGGGCCCGCGCGCCATCGCTTCGGCCCGGGCGATCTCGGCATTGGAGGCGCGGAGCCGCCGCAGCCCGGCCGCCGCGTCCGACAGCAGCAGCGCGGTGAGCAGCACGGGATCACGCGGGGTACGATCTGCTTCGCCGCCCGAGTGCGTGGCGCCAAGTTGCGGCAGCCACTCCGCGGCCGCCCCGACCTCTTGCCAGAGCTGCACCAGGCGCGCGATCGACCGCGCCGTGCGGAGCCCCTTGAACCATTCGTCCCGCACCCGTTCCGCACTCAGCTGCGTGAGTCCCGGCGCGGCCGCGCGGGCGGCCGCCCAAGTGGGCGGGTCGATCTGAAAATCGAATCGCGCAGCGAATCGAACCGCCCGGAGGATGCGCAGGTAATCCTCGCGGAACCGCTCGGCCGGGTCACCGACCGCGCGGATTACGCCTCGGGCGAGATCGCCAGCGCCGCCGAACGGATCCCGCCAGTCGTGCCGCAGCGGATGGTACGCGATGGCATTGATCGTGAAGTCGCGGCGGGCGAGGTCGTCCTCGAGCGAGACGCCGAAGACCACCACGGCGTGTCGCCCGTCGGTGGTCACGTCCCGCCGGAAGGTGGTGACCTCGTGGAGCGCCCGGCGGCGGTCGAGCACGCCGACGGTCCCGTGCTTGATACCCACGCCGACGGTTCGACGGAAGAGCGCCTGCACCTGGTCGGGCGTGGCCGACGTCGCGAAGTCCAGGTCCGCCGGGTCGAGACCGGCTCCGGCTTCGCGCTCGCGCAGCAACGCATCGCGGATCGCACCGCCTACGCACCATACCTCATGGCCCGCCTCGTCGAGGCGCCGCGCGATCTCCAGCACCTCGTCCGGGATCGGGAGCCGCGTGGGAAAGGTCATGCCGCCGCGGGCTCGGCGCTCGCACCATACACCGCGCCGGCCGACAGCGCGATCGCCAGCTCCATCCGGGCCTGCGACGGTGTACGCGGCCCGGCGGGGATGACGCCCATCGCCACGAGCCGTGCCCCGCCGCCCTCGAACGCATACAGCGGCGTCACTTCACCCTCGGGGCAGCGGCTGGCGAGCACCACGGACTTCCCCTCGTCCAGCCATCGCGCGACCGCCGGCACGAGGCCCGGCGGCGAGTTGCCGCTGCCGAACGCGACCAGCACGCAGCCGTCGTAGTGCGGGCGGGCGAGATCGAGCATGCGACCGTCATCGCCCACCACGGCGGAAATCAGCGCGACGCGGGCCGCGAGGCCGGCGGCGGGCAGGCGGGCCGGCGGCCGGGCGGGCAGGTCGTACTGCAGGCGGCCGTTTCCCACGCGCCCGATCGGCGCGCCGTGGGGCGCGGCAAACGCGTCCGGATTCACCGTGTGCACCTTCACCGCCTCGTGACCGGCGAACACCTTGCCGGCGAACACGACGATCGCGCCACGTCCCGCGCTCGCGGCGCTGGCCGCCACCGTCGCCGCATCCACCAGGTTGCGCGGCCCGTCCCAGCCATCGTCGCTGGACGTGCGCATGGCGCCGGTGACCGCGACGGGCACGCGGGGGTCCAGCGTGCGTGCCAGCAGGTACGCGGTCTCCTCCAGCACGTCGGTGCCATGCGTCAGCACGATACCGTCCGGCGGCCCTCCGCCCGCCGTGCCGACGCCCGCCTGGATCTCGCGCACCCGCTCCCGAAGCGCCCACAGACGATCCGGTCCGAGGTGGCACGCCGGCGATCGGGCCCAATCCTCGATATGCAATGGCGCCCACCGCTGGAGCTCCGGCGCCAGCTCGACGAGCCGCTCTCCGCCGTGGGCCGGCACGTTCCCGCCTGCCGCGGCGTCGCGCTGCATGGAGATCGTGCCGCCGGTGAAGAGGAGGTGAATCATCGGCTCACCCGCACAGCACGCTGCCGCCGTTCACGTTCAGAATCTCGCCCGTCACGTGCCGCGCCAGGTCGCTGCACAGAAACGCGATGGGGCCGGCCACATCGTCGGCGGACGCGACCCGGCCCAGCGGAATGGTCGCGACGATGCGCGCGCCGCCAGCGCCCGCGAGCGCCCCGGCCGACATCTCGGTATCCACCCATCCGGGCGCCACGCAGTTGACGGCGATGTCGGGCGCGCATTCCACCGCCAGCGATTTCACCAGCGCGATCATGGCGCCCTTGGTGGCCGCGTAGTCGGCGTGGTAGGCCTCGCCCCGCTGCCCGGCGGTGCTGCCCACGAGCACGACGCGCCCACCCGCACGCATGTGCCGGAGCGCCGCGCGCGTGGTGAGGAACACCGCGTCGAGATCCGCGGCGATGGTCTTCCGCCAACGCCGCTCGTCCATGTCCTTCAGGGGCACCTCCTCGGACGGCCAGAGGCCGGCGTTGCCGACGAAGAGATCGAGCGGCCCCAGCTCCGCGACGGCGCCGGTGAACACCCGCTCGACCGTGCCCGCGTCGGCCAGGTCGCCGCCGAGCGCCAGCGCGCGGCGGCCAAGCGCACGGATCTCGGCCACCACTGCCTCCGCCTCCGCCGCGCGCTGGAAGTAGGTGATCGCGACGTCGGCCCCCGCGCGCGCGAGCAGGAGGGCCGTGGCGCGGCCGATGCCCCGGTTGCCGCCGGTCACCAACGCGGTGCGTCCCGCGAGCCCGATCATGTCTCTTCGCCGGCCTGGTACCACAACTGACGCAGCCGCTCCAGCACGGACACCCGGAAGGCGATCGGCGGGACGCTGTCGACGAGACCGTCCGCGAGAATCGCGGCCGGGTTGCGCACCGTCAGCAGGTCGGCCTGCTCCGTCCCCCCGTGCTCGCACAGCATGGCGCGACCGGTCTCGAGCAGCCGCCCGTCGCCGTGGTTGTCGGCGGCGAGGATGTCGGCCAGACCTTCGGTGACGAGCCGGCGCGCGCGGTCGCCGCGGCGGCGGGGGGACAGCAGCGTAGTGGCGTCCACCTGCATGACGCCGCCGAGCGCGCGCCAGCGCTTCACCGATTCGGCCGTGCACGCGCTGTAGCGCTCCGGATGGGCCAGCACCGGCACCAGACCGAGCCCCACCACGTGCGCGAGCGCGTGGCTCACCGTCGCGGCGGCTACCATGCGGGGAAACTCCACGAGAATGTACCGGCTGCCGCTCAGGCGGACGCCTGGGTTGGTCGCGGCCGCGCGCCCGAGCGGGCGGTCGAGCATCACTTCGGCGCCTCGGTGAAGCCGGGGCGCCGGGGGTGCCGCCGCGATCAGCCGCGCGAACGCCTCGTCGTGACCGGGCGGCACGCCGAGCTCGGCCTCGGTGGCGGTCAGATGGGGCGTCAGGCAGATGGCGGTCACGCCGCGGCCGGCCATCGTTTCGAGCACCGCGACGGCCCGTTCGACTGTGCGCGCCCCGTCGTCGACCGCGGGGAGCAGGTGGGAATGGAGGTCGATCACCGGGTGGGAAGATGCATCCGCAGAAGGCCGTCCGCGAATGCGCCGAGCCGCTCCGGCGCGCGCTCCGCCTGGGCGAGGAGCGCGAGCGTCACGAGCGCGTCGGCGGCGAGCAGGTCCAGCGC
>JBOHSN010000075.1:0-21490 GCA_050733215.1 Gemmatimonadales bacterium | reverse complement strand
TCTCGTCCCGGATGGAACGAGCCACGAACCCGCTGCGCTGATAGTTCGTGTCGAGCGGCGACGCCGCGGTGATGCAGGCGCGGGCGCAATGGTGGTTGGTCATGACCAGCCCGTTGCCCGACACCAGCGACGCGGAGCATCCGGGGATCCGGACCGACGCGAGCCGCACCCGATCCAACCAGCCGGAGTCGGGCGCGAACCCGTAGCGCGCCTGCCAGTAGTCCAGCGGGGGCGCGTCGAACGTCCACATGGTTCCGAAGGCGGGAACGTAGTTGGAAGGGAGTACCGGCGGCGGAGCCGCCGGCACAGCCACTTGAGCGCCTACCTCGGGCGCAAGAAGGAGCAACACGGCGAGGAGCCGAAGCATAGGGCCACTTGGGCAATGGTGGGTGGAAGGTAAGTGAGTCGACGGTAAAGGCGGTAAGGGCGGTAGAGGCGGTAAAGGGGCTGCACAGCTCGAAGGCAGTCAGGGCGGATGCGCCGTGCTGCCTTACGTCTTTGACCGCTCCCTTACCGCCCCTACCGCCTCTACCGCCCTTACCGCCTACTTTACCCCCTTCACACTCAACCACGAGGAGCCAAGAGGAATGGCTACTACAAGTCGGGCTTCTGCCACCTGGGAGGGCCTTCTCCGGAGCGGCAAGGGACATTTCGAGGCGGGCTCCGGCGCCTTCAAGGGCGACTATTCGTTCGCGACGCGGTTCGAGGGTGCGAAGGGCACCAACCCCGAAGAGCTGCTCGCCGCATCCCATGCCGCGTGCTTCAGCATGGCGCTGTCGGTGGGCCTGGAGCAGGCCGGCACGCCGGCCACGCGCATCACCACTACGGCGCACTGCACCGTGGACAAGGTGGGCAACGGTTTCAAGGTGACGACGATGCGGCTGGAGGTGCGCGGCGTCGTTCCCGGCGCCACGCCCGAGGGGTTCAAGTCGGCGGCGGAAGCGGCGAAAGTGGGATGCCCGATCTCGGGGGCGATAGCCGGAAATGTGAAGGTGGAGATGCACGCGGAGCTCGAAGGGTAGGCGATACCAGAGGCAGCAGAGGCGGTAGAGGCGGTACAGGCGGTAAAGGGGCTGCAAAGCGTGAGGGCTGCCCGGTGTGCTCTTTGCACCCCTCCCAACCTCCCAACCCCTGTACCGCCTCTACCGCCTGTCCCGCCCCTGCTACTCCGGCTCCTTTGCCCCACTCAACTTCCTTCCCATCCGGAGATAGCCGTCGACCATCCTGGTTAGCCGGTCGGTGGTTGCAGGGTCGTTCAACTTTCCCGCCTCCCCGAATGCTTTGTCGGCTTGTGCCAGCGCAAACATGTCCGGAGCGAGGATCACGCCCAGCCCCTCCAGCGGGATGCGGAGCTGCCAGAGACCGCGGATGCCGCCGACGGCCCCCGGCGACGCAGCCAGCAGCATCCCATGCTTGCCCCGGAGCGGCACCGGCCGGATGCGTGAGACCCAGTCGATCAGGTTCTTGAGCGTCCCCGGCAGCGAAAAGTTGTACTCGGGTGACACGAGCAGCAGGCCGTCGGCGGCGAGGATGCGCCGCGCGAACTCCTGCGCGCCGGCGGGAATCCCCTCCTTCGTCTGCAGGTCCGCGTTGTAGAGCGGCACGTCGAACTCGGCGAACTCCGCGAGATCCACCTCGGCTCCTCGCGCGCGCGCCAGACCGGCCGCGCAGTCGAGCAGCTTGCGGTTCCACGAGCCTCGGCGGAGTGAGGCGGCAAAGGCGAGCAGTCGCATTGGGAAGCATAGCAGGGGCCGGCAGGGGCCGGGTGACCCCCCTCACGTCAGATCGGCCCGGGGCGGAGCTATGCTGCCGTTGTGCCCACAAACCGACCGCGAGCCCGACGACGCCGGAAGCCCCCAAACCCCTCCGCCGATCCGGCGGAGGCCGCGGCATCGGCCGGGCTCCGCTACGTCAGCGATATCTCACCTGGCATTCGCCGGCGGCGGCACGGCAAGGGATTCGGGTACGTCGATGTGCAAGGCAAGCCGGTCCGCGACCGCGCGACGCTCGATCGGATCCGCTCGCTCGCCATTCCGCCGGCCTACACCGACGTGTGGATCTGCCCCGACTCCCGCGGCCACATCCAGGCGACCGGCCGCGACGCCCGCCGGCGCAAGCAGTATCGCTATCACGCGCGATGGCGCGAGGTGCGTGACGAGACGAAGTTCGGCCGGATGGCCGACTTCAGCGAAGCGCTGCCGAACATCAGGAAACAGGTCGAGTCCGACCTCGGCGCGGCGGGACTGCCGCGCGACAAGGTGCTGGCGGCGATCGTGCGTTTGCTCGAGTGCAGTTGCATCCGGGTCGGCAACGAGGAGTATGCCCGGAGCAACGAGTCGTACGGCCTCACCACGCTGAAGGAGAACCACGTCGAGGTGTCGGGCGGCCGCATCCGCTTCGAGTTCCGGGGCAAGGGGGGCAAGGTGCACGCGGTGGATGTCAGCGACCGGCGGCTGGCGCGCATCGTCGCCAATTGCCAGTCGATCCCCGGCGAGGAGCTCTTCCAGTATCTCGACGGCGGCGGCGAGCGGCAGACAGTGGACTCCGGCGACGTCAACGAGTACATCCGCCGAGCTGCCGGTGACGACTTCACCGCCAAGGATTTCCGCACCTGGGCGGGAACGATGCTCGCGGTGGAGGCGCTCCAGGAGGCCGGCGCGTTCTCTTCGGAGCGGGAGGGCAAGTCGAAGCTGCTCGGCGCGATCGACCGGGTGGCGGAGCAGCTCAACAACACCCGCGCGGTCTGCCGGAAGTACTACGTGCACCCGGCAGTGCTCCAGAGCTATCTCGACGGCGTCCTGGCCGATGAGCTGAGCCCCTCCCCGTCACGCAACGGGAAGGGGGTCGGTAAGCTGTCGGGCGCCGAGCTTGCGGTGCTCGCTCTGATCCGACGGCACAACGGCAACGGCTCGTCGAGCCCATAGTCGCTTGATGACCCAGCCGGGCACCGCGACGCCACTCCGGTCGGGAAGGCCTGCGAGTCCCCTAGCGCTCGGATCGGGGAGGTGCAACGAGGTGGTCACGATGCCGAGGCGCGGTAAGGGTCCGCGCCGCCTCGCGCGTGATGATGTGTTTTGAGGAGCTCGCCCCAGATGTGCGTGCGTGTAGGGGTATTCGCGGCCCTAGGCGTCTTATTGTTGGGTGCTGGGACCGGTGACACAGCAACGCGCGCCAGCCCGCCCGGGAAAAACTGACCTCACGTGGTGATTTGACGCCTATTGCGGCCACGTTAAACAACCTGCTAAAACGCGACGGCCCCGGTGCCTGTCGCCGGGGCCGTCCTCATGTCCGTCTCGAAGCCGGGCCGCTCACGCGGCCGGAACCGCACCCGCGTGCTGGTCGTCAGCCACGACGCGATCGTGAGAGCCGAGATCCAGCGAACGCTTCGCGCGCAGGGGCTGGACGTCACCGCCGTTGGCGACGCCTTCGAGGCGCTTGCAGCTCTGGCACGGCTCAACGGGTCTGCCGCTTCGATCAGGATCGCCATCGTGGACACCTACCTGCCTGGGTTCTCTGGTTGGGACCTTCTGAGATATCTCCGGATTTCGCTGCCAGGAACGCCGCTCCTCCGTCTGGAGGTCGCGGGGACGGACGTTCCGCTCGAGTTCGCGACGCTGGACGTCTCGGTCCTCACAAAGCCGGTGCGGCCGTCCGGCCTTCTGTCAGCCATGCGAAGACTCTTGACCAGCCCCGGGGAGTGGCACCGCGGCGAGCAGGCACAACGAGGATGAAATGGGAATTCGGTACGAGTACACCCGCAACCTGCCGCAGCGAGTCGTCTTTGATGACGCACGTCCCAACGACCGTCGCGAGGAATGGCGCTGCACCCGGTGTGAGCAGTGGTTTCCGCGCGCCTCGGTCATCCTGATCGCCAGCCGCAGCACGGCGGAAGCGATGCCGATGCTGATTGCCTATTGCGCGCCCTGTCTCTCGGCGACCGGCGTCGACCCGGCCGAGGTTGAGGGTCCATGAGTTGGGGGAATGACTACTCCGAGCTCACCTCGTACCGCACCAGCACGTCCTCCACGAACTCCGCGACCACCCGCTCGCGCCCGCGCTCGAACGTGCGCGTGCTCACCCGGAGCGTTCCCTCCATCCGCTCGTTCTTCCGCACCGGCTCGCCGAGCATGTCTTCCACCTCGCCGATGCTCAGCCCCTTCCTCAAGCCGAGCGCGAGCGGCGGCGGGTCGGGCTGCTCCGGCGCCATTCCGAAGTCAACGTATTTCGCGAGCGCCGCCGCCACCCCGTCCGGCGTGAGCGCACTCGCCGGGACGGCGTCGCGCCAACGCAGGTTGAAGCGCGATCCGCCACCGAGACGCCGCTCCTGAATCGACTCCCGGCGCCGCTCCGTCGCCTCGGCCACGAGGGCGCGGTTCCGGCGATCCTCCCGCTCGCGCTGCGAGCGCAGGTAGTCGAGCTCGTCCTGCATCCGGCGCTTCACCACCGGGTCGCGCACGTCCTTGACGTCGCGCTCGAGGTTGCGCTCCCGCTCGGTCTTCGGCGCGGCCGTGAACCCTACCGATGGGTCGGTCTGATCGCCCGACGTGCCGTAGCCGCCGCCGCCGAGCTGAAACTCGATCAGCTTGCCCTTCAGCTTCACCTTGGTGACCATCGCCGTCTCGCCCTGACGGATGGCGACTCCGAATTTCTTCACTCGCGACTGGTAGCGTGAAAAGTCCATCGGGGGGGTCGCGGCCGGATAGATGTCCACACCGTCCTCGGTGGCCGGCAAGTCCATGCGGACGGCGACGGTGCGGCCCTCGAAGTAGGCCTTCAGCGCCGCCTCGTCCTGAGCGGCGAGCGGGGTGGCCGTGGCAAGCGCGACGGCCCACGCTGCAAAACGCGGCATGGCGACCTCTCTGGGTGGCGTATGACGGGCTGCTCGCGGATCGTCACGCAGGGGGAGTGCCAAGCAGGATGGTCAGATGGTCAGGTTGTTCGTCGGACCATCTGTCCATCCGACCATCGGTCAATCCGACCATCCTACCATCAGCGAAGTTCTTTCTCCAGCACTCGCCACACCGTCTCCGCCATCCGCCGCTGTCCCGCGGCCGTCGGGTGGATCCCGTCCGCCTGGTTCATCCCGTCCTCGCCCGCCACGTCCTCCAGGAGGAACGGCACCAGCGGCACGTCGTTCTTGTCTGCGAGGTCCTGATACAGCCGGGTGAAACGCCGGGCATAGGCGAACCCGTAGTTCGGCCACGCCCGCATCCCGACCAGCACGATCTTCGGGGGCGGTGACAGCGCCCGGGCGCTGTCGATGATGGTCTGGACGTTGGCCTCGAGCGAATCCGTGCTCAGGCCCCTCAAGGCGTCATTGGCCCCGGTTTCGATCACCAGCACGGCCGGATCCTGCCGGAGCAACCAGTCGATGCGTCGCACGGCCCCGGCGGACGTCTCGCCGCTCACCCCGGCGTTGGCCACCCGGTAGGAGAGGCCGGCCGAGTCGATCTTGCCCTGGATGAGCGCCGGGAACGCCTCATCGGGATCGAGCCCGTATCCCGCGGTCAGGCTGGTGCCGACGAACACGATCGTTGGCCGCTCGGCCGATGTCGTGGTGGCGGCGGAGGAGCGGCGTACCGCCGGGTCGGCGGCCTGGTCGCAGGCTGTGAGCAGCGCGAGGGCCGCGAGGACGCTGACGGACCGGACTATCATTACCCATGCTCAAATGTGAATCGCTCTCCCGCACGTACGTGTCGGGAGGCCGGGAACTTACGGTCCTGAAGGATATCAGCTTCGAGGTGGAGCCGGGCGGCTTCGTCGCCATCGTCGGGCCTTCCGGCAGCGGTAAGACCACGCTGCTCGGCCTCCTCGCCGGGCTCGACCGTCCGTCGAGCGGACGGGTGTGGCTGGACGGCCAGGACCTGGACCTGCTCGACGAGGACGGGCGTGCCCGGCTCCGGCGCGAGCGGGTGGGCTTCGTGTTCCAGTCGTTTCAGCTCATCCCCACTCTCACGGCCATGGAGAACGTGCAGGTGCCGCTCGAGCTCGCCGGGGGCGACGGCGGCGAGATCTCCCGCGAGCTGCTGCAACGCGTCGGACTCGGCGGGCGCGGCCACCACTATCCGGCCCAGCTCTCCGGCGGCGAGCAGCAGCGCGTGGCCCTCGCGCGCGCCTTCAGCAACCGTCCGCGCATCCTGTTCGCCGACGAGCCGACCGGCAACCTCGACGTGAGGACCGGCGCGGTGATCATCGACCTCATGGCCGAGCTCAACCGCCAGCTCGCCACGACCCTCGTGCTGGTCACCCACGACCCCGATCTGGCGGCGCGCGCGAGCCGCACCATCCGGCTCGCCGACGGTCGCATGGTCACGGACTCGGCCGCGTGAGCCCGCTCCGCTTCGTGCTGCGGATGGCGTGGCGGGAAGGCCGCGCCGAGGGGCGGCGGCTCGCGTTGCTCGTCGGCGCGGTGGCCATCGGCGTCGCCGCCCTGGTGGCGATCAACTCGTTCACCCAGAATCTCCAGGACTCGGTCCGCGACCAGGCCAGGGCACTGCTTGGCGCCGACCTGGCGCTGTCGAGCCGGCGCGCCCTGTCGCCGCGGGTCACCGCGCTGGTGGACACGCTGAGCTGCGGCGGGGGCGGCGGCGGCGGCACCGGCCTCGAATGCGGCGCCGCGGCCTATGTGACCGAGTTCCCGGCCATGGGCTTCGTGCCGCGGACGTCAGGCACCCGCCTGGTGAACGTGAGCGCGGTCCTGGGACCGTATCCGTTCTACGGTGAGATGCTCACCCGGCCGCGGAGCGCCTGGACCGAGCTCCAGAACGACCGCCACGCGATCGTCGAGCCCACGCTGCTCACCGCGCTGAATGCCCGGGTAGGCGATAGCCTCTCCCTCGGCGAGGCCCGCTTCGTCATCAGCGGCATCGTGGAGAACCTGCCCGGCGAGGTCGGCGTGCGCTCGGCGTTCGGGCCGAGGGTGTTCATCCCCGCACGGTACCTCGAGGAGACCAAGCTGCTGGGGTTCGGCGCGCGGGCGGAGCGCCAGGCGTTCATCAAGCTGGGGTCCGCCGCGGACGCCGATGACATCGCGCGACGGTACCGCCCCGAGCTCCGCACCGAGCGGGTCCGGATCCGCACGGTGGCGGACGACGAGGAGGATCTCAACGAGGCCCTCTCGCGGCTCGGGCGCTATCTCGGTCTCGTGGCGCTGATCGCACTGCTGCTCGGCGGAATTGGCGTCGGGAGCGCCATCGTCGTCTTCATCCGGCGCAAGCTCGACACCATCGCGGTGCTCCGCTGCGTCGGTGCGACCGCCGGCCAGGTGTTCGCCGTCTACCTGGTCCAGGCCGCCGGGCTTGGCGTGGCCGGCAGCCTGCTCGGCGCGGCGCTGGGCGTGGCGGTACAGCAGACCCTCCCGGGACTGCTCGAGGGCATGCTGCCGGTGGACGTGAACGCGTCGCTGGCGCCGCGCGCGATCGCGCTCGGCATCGGGATGGGTCTCTGGACCGCCATGATCTTCGCCGTGCTCCCGCTGCTCGGCGTGCGCCGGGTGACACCGCTGGCCGCGCTGCGGCGGGCCTACGAGCCGGCCGCCGAGCCGCGCGATCCGTGGCGGTGGCCCGCGGTGCTGGCGTTGGCTGCGAGCATCGTGCTGCTCGCGACGGTCGAGGTGGGCGGCGTGCGCACCGCCGCGATCTTCTCCGCGGCCATTGCCGGCGTACTCGGCGTGCTCTGGCTCGCGGCCTGGCTGCTGGTGCGGGGCCTTCGCCGCTGGTTCCCGGCAGGCTGGCCGTACGTGTGGCGCCAGGGCCTCGCGAATCTGTTCCGGCCGGCCAATCAGACCGTTGCGGTGGTCCTCGCGCTCGGGTTCGGCGCCTTCCTGCTCGGCACGCTGTTCCTGGTGCAGCACAACCTGCTTCGTGGCCTCGCGACGACCGGCGGACCCCAGCGCCCGAACCTGCTCCTGCTCGACGTGCAATCCGATCAGGCGCCGGCGGTCGCGGCTTGGCTTCAGGAACGCAAGCTCCCGGAGAACGGCCCGGTGCCGATCGTCCCCATGCGTATCGCGTCGATCAAAGGCCGCCGCGTGAGCGAGCTGCTCGGCGACTCGATTCCATCCGGCGGGGGCGAAGCCCGGAACGCTTGGGCGTACCGCCGGGAGTATCGCTCGACCTATCGGGATACGCTGGTGGCGAGTGAGGAGCTGGTGGCGGGGAAGTGGTGGGATGGACCGACGGACGGATCCGCGCCCATCTCGGTTGAGCAGGACCTGGCCCGCGAGCTCGATGTAACGCTGGGCGACGAGATCGTCTGGGACGTGCAGGGCGTCGAGATCCCCACCCGCGTCGCCAGCCTCCGCACGGTCGAATGGGCACGCTTCGAGCCCAACTTCTTCGTGGTGTTCGCCCCGGGCACGCTCGAGAAGGCTCCGCAGACGCTCATCACGCTCACGCGGGTGGACGACCCCGCGCTCCGGGGCGTTTTCCAGCGCGAGCTGGCCGAGCGATGGTCCAACGTGACCACGCTGGACCTGTCGCTGGTGCAACGGGAGATCGAGCGGATCGTGGGCCGGGTGACGCTGGCCATCAGGTTCATGGCGCTGTTCAGTCTTGCGACCGGCGCGCTGGTGATGGTCGGCGCGATCGCCACCAGCCGACTCCAGCGGGTGCGCGAGGCGGTGCTGCTCCGCACGCTCGGCGCCACCCGCCGGCAGGTGCTGCGGATCGCCTTTGCCGAGTATCTCGCGCTCGGGCTCCTCGCGTCGTTCACCGCAGTGGCGCTGGCGACGGCTGCGGGCTGGGGGCTCGCGCGGTTCTTCTTCGACGACGCGCGGTACTGGGTGCCGCTCCCGGAGCTTGCGGTGCTGGTCGCGGCGATCGTGGGGCTCACGGTGATCGTCGGCCTGTGGAGCACCCGAGGCGTCCTGGATCAACCGCCGCTGGAAGTGTTGCGGCAGGAGTGAGCGCGTGCCCGCTCGCTTGACGCGTACTGTCGGCTGGACAGCGCTCGCGATGTCGCTCGGCTTTGCTTCGGCGACCCTGCCGTCGTGGCACCTGAGCGACGCGGCCAAGGAGGGCTTTCGCGAGATCTGGAGCACGAGCGTCGCCGAGCGCCGGGAGCGCGTCGGGTGCATGAGCGGAGTCATCACCGATGACACCGTGCACATCGTACGGGTGCAAATGCTCCCCGAGGGGGAATCGGACTCGCTGACCGCGAGCGCCGAAGTGTCGCTCGGCGAGTGCACCGCGCCCGAGTGGATCGGGACGGTACACACCCACGTCCGGTCCACCGACAGCGACGATCCGGCGCCCCGGTTCAGCCCCGGCGACCGCACGGTGATGTCGGAGTGGTCCAAGCGAAACGGCCGTGCCGGCGCCTTCTGCGTGCTGTACAGCCGGAAGGGCGCGCACTGCGAGGTATGGCCTTCGCGCGCCAAACCGCGGGTGGTGCGATAGCCTTTACCGCCCTTACCGCCTACCGGTAGTTTCTTGTTACCTATGCTCCCTATAAACCTGGAAGGCAAGCGGGCTTTTGTCGCCGGCGTCGCCGACGACAACGGCTTCGGGTTCGCGATCGCCAAGGCGCTGGCCGAAGCCGGCGCTTCCGTCTGCCTCGGCACCTGGCCTCCCGCGCTCGGCATCTTCGAGAACCTGCTCGAACGGGGGAAGATCGCCGAGTCGCTCACGCTCTCCGACGGTCGCAAGCTCGCGTTCGAGCGGATCTACCCGCTGGACGCGGCGTTCGATACGCTCGACGACGCCCCCGCCGACATCCGCGAGAACAAGCGCTACCGCGAGCGGGGCGACTTCAGCGTCACCGGCGCCGCGTCGCGCTTTCGGAGCGACTTCGGTGAGGCGAGCCTCGACGTCGTGGTGCACAGCCTGGCCAACGGGCCCGAGGTCAGAAACGCGCTGATCGACACCAGCCGGGCCGGCTACCTCGCCGCCGTGAGCGTCAGCGCGTACAGCAACATCTCGCTGGTGCGCCACTTTGCTCCCCTCATGCGGCCCGGCGGCGCGTTCCTCTCGCTCACCTACATGGCCAGCGAGCGCGTCGTCCCGGGGTACGGCGGCGGCATGTCGTCGGCGAAAGCCGCGCTCGAATCCGACACCAGGACGATGGCATACGAAGCAGGCCGCCGGTGGGGCGTACGGGTGAACGCGATCTCCGCGGGGCCCTGGGCTTCGCGCGCCGCATCCGCCATCGGCTTCATCGATACGATGATCGGCTACACCACCGCCAACTCGCCGATCCCGCGCGCCATCACCGCCGCGGACGTGGGCAACGCCGCCGCGTTCCTGTTGAGTCCGCTCGCCGCGGCGATCACCGGGAGCGTCGTGTACGTGGACAACGGATATCACGCCATGGGGATGGCGGTCGCCAGTCAGCCTTCCAGCTCCACAAGTTGAACCACAAAGAGAGAAAGGACACAAAGGACGCATGGCGCGTGTGGAGATCCGAGGATCGCATGGAGCCCTTCGTGTCCTTCCTCTCTTTGTGGTTCACAGTTGAACATGACCGCTGAGCTGCTGAGCCGCGCGGACGGCCCGGCCTGGCGCATCACGATCGACCGCGCCGCCCGGCGGAACGCGTTGACCCCCACGCTCGCCGGCGAGCTGGCCGCGGAGATCACCCGCGTCGCCACCGGGGGGACGGCGTGTGCCGTGCTGCTCGAGGGCGCCGGCGGGCACTTTTCCGCCGGGCTCGACCTCCGCTGGCTCGCGTCGCTCGGCGCGGCGCCGCCGCTGTCCGACATCCGCACGGGGCTCGCGAAGTTCCAGGCCGCCATCCTTGCCATCGTCCGCGCGCCGATACCGGTCGTCGCGCTCGTTCGCGGTTCGGCGGCGGGCTTCGGCGTGGACCTCGCCGTCGCGTGCGACGTGCGGGTCGCCGGCACCAGCGCCTCCTTCACGTCGGCGTTCGCGCGGATGGGTCTCGTGCCCGACGGCGGCTCCACCTACGGTCTTCCCCGCCTCATCGGCGATGGCGCCGCGCTGCGCTTCCTCCTCACCGGGGAAGTCGTCGGCGCGGAGGCCGCGCTCCGCGTAGGTCTGGTGGACGAGGTGGTGGACGACGCCGCGCTCGATGCGCGGGCCACGGAGCTCGCGATCGCGCTGGCCGGCGCCGCGCCCGGAAGCGTGGCGTCAATCAAGCGCCTCTGCCGCGCCGACGAGATCTCCGGCCTCGAGCGCGCGCTCCGCGCGGAAGCGGAAGCGCAGGTCGAGGCGTTCGCCGGCCCCGAGTTTCAGCGCCGCCTCGCGGCGTTTCTGGCCCGCGCCGCCGAGGCACGGCCCGCGTGAGCGCGCCCCCGGCGGTGTTCCTCCCCGACCTGCTGGCCGGGAAGGTGGCGCTGGTGACCGGCGGCGGCACCGGCATCGGCTTCGGCATCGCGTCCTGCCTCGCACGCGCCGGCGCGGCGGTCGCCATCGCGAGCCGGAAGCCGGAGCACCTCGAGCCGGCCGTCGCGGAGCTGCGCGGGCACGGCGGGCGCGCTATCGGGACCGAGGCCAATGTGCGCGAGCCGGATTCGGTCGCCCGCATGGTGGATCGGGTCACCGGTGAGTTGGGCCGGCTGGACATCCTGGTGAACAACGCCGCGGGCAACTTCTACGCGCCGTCCGCGACGCTTTCCCCGAATGCGTGGCGCGCGGTGGTCGAGACCGACCTCTACGGCACCTTCCACTGCTGCCAGGCGGCCTATCCCGCGCTCAAGGCGTCCGGCGCGGGTCGCATCGTTTCCATCTCGATGACGCTGCATTACCGCGGCTGGCCGCTCATGGCCCACGCCACCGCAGCCAAGGCCGGGGTGGACGCGCTCACGCGCACGCTCGCCCTCGAGTGGGCGGCCGACCGGATCACCGTCAACGCCGTGGCCCCCGGCCCGATCCCCACCGAAGGCGTGAAGAAGGCGTTCACTCCGCCCAACGCCGACGCCCCCGATCTCTTCAGGATGGATGCGTTCGCCCGGCGCGAGATCCCGGCCGGCCGCTGGGGCACCCCCGAGGACATCGGCCAGATGGTGACCTACCTCGCGAGTCCCGCCGGCGAGTGGATCACCGGCGCGATCATGGTGGTGGATGGCGGCCAGTGGCTCTCGGGAGCTGGGCAGGCGGGCGGGCGGGCAGGCGGGCCGTGACCATCGAGCGGCTCTTCGTGGCCCTCGGCGCGCTGTCCGGCTTCATCGCCGTCGGCACGGGGGCGTTCGGCGCGCATGCGCTCAAGGCACGGCTCGCACCCGATCTGCTGGCCGTCTTCGAGACCGCGTCACGCTACCAGATGTATCATGCATTGGCGCTGGTCGCCGCCGGATGGGCGGCGGCTCGCTGGCCGGGAGTGCTCGCGCATTGGGCCGGCTGGCTTTTCGTCGCGGGGACCATCGTGTTCTCGGGCAGCCTCTACGCGCTCGCGCTGACCGGCCTTCGCTGGCTGGGGGCGATCACCCCGCTCGGCGGGCTCTGCTTCCTCGCCGGGTGGCTCTGCCTCGCGCTCGCGGCCGCCCGCGCGCCTACCGGATGAAGTGCGGGGCGCGCGGCAGGATCCGGAACAGAACCACCAACAGGAGCACGAAGACGACGCCGGCACATATCAGGATGACCCGCACCCGCTTCAACGCGTCCTGCTGCAGCCGGATCGACTCCGCCTGATTGCGGAGCGCCTCCTGGTAGCTCTCGACGTGCTGCCGCTGGAGGTCCCGCATCTCCTCGAGCAGGCGCACCACGCGGTCGTCATTCATCGCTCCTCCTCGTCCTGCTCCACAACCCGGATGCCCGCAGTCGTCCGGAGCGTGCCCCAGACGGTCTCGCGAATCCGGGCGAGCGCGGCCTCGTCCGGCTGGTGGAACAGGCGGCGCAGGATGCTGAGGCCGGGATCGTACGCCACCGACACGACCCACTGCGCGCCACCGCCATCGACCTGATCGACAAACGAGATCGCCACCCAGAACGTGTCCTTCGCCCGCGACAGCCAGAAGCCCCAGCCGTAGTCCTCCTGGATCGGCGCCGAGATCTCGAAGCCCTCGGAAGCGAAGCCGGCAACGCGCTCCCGGAGCCACGCCGCAAAGTCCTCGCCGAAGCAATTCGGGTTGATGAAATGCGGCTTGGGCTCGCGGTACTCGAACAGCGCCGTCTCCACCGTGAGCGAATCCATGGCGGCCTCCCGTCAGGGGCACTCGTCGGCGGACGCAACTGCGGGTGCGGCGCCCCCCTGGTGCCGGGCGACCTCACCGGTGAGGCACCGGCTGAGCCGGAGCGCCTCGTGCACGGGGATCATCGCGCTCAAGTGCCGCCGTCCGTCCCGCGCGACGACCCTGAGCGGCCGCTGCCCCTTGTAGCCGGGCGCCGTGTTGACCGCTGCGACCGAGTCCCACGGGACCAGCACGCGGCGGGACGGCCATTGGTATGTCAGCCGGAGCCCCTCGGCCGTGCGCTCCAGCGCATAGAACGAACGCCAGACGCCGGTGTACCCGAGCGACGCGAACCCGAGCACCGTGATGCCGGCGGCGATCGCCTGCCACCGGCGGATCGGCCTGCCGCGGCGCCTGAGCTCCAGCAGCATCCCCCCGACCAGCAGCACCCCGAACGACGCGATGAACACCCAGTACACGACGGCTCCGGACACGCTGCCGAACCTGATCACCGGTGGATCTTCTCGGACCGCTCGATGAGTGTTTCGGGCGGCACCGCCGCGATGAGGCGGCCGATGGCCTCGAGCGGAACCTCGTAGCAGAGCATCCCCCAGTTCATCGACTCGCGATAACCCTTGGGCAAATGCTCGAGGATCATGGTGCGCACCGTGGAGATGGCGGTGCGTCGGTCCGGCGGCAGCTCGGCGAGGTAGGCCCTGGACCTGGCGGCGGCGGTGCTGGCCATGGCAGTCTCCCGGTGAGGAGTACCCTGAAGATAGCCGACCGACGACCGATGACCGACGACCGACGACCGACAGCCCTACATATCCTGCTTTGCCCAGACGTAGAATACCGCTGCGATCGCGGCCAGCATGTACATGTTCCCCGGTATCCACATGAGCAGGCCACCGAGCTGCTGGTCCTCGGTGGGTGAAAGGCCCCAGGTGCGGGGCGCCACCGAGTACCACTGGTACAGCACGTCGTCCGCGAACGTGATGATCGCCGCGACGATCTGCATCGGGATGCTGACGAGGAACAGATAGAGCGCCCGGAGCGGGTACTTGAGCGGTGGCAGCACCGTCGAGGCGCTCATCGCCGGCCACCACATGATCACCGCCGCCACCATGAACATGAGGTGCGTGGCGACGTGCACTTCGTGGTTCCGCATCATCAGGTCGTACATCGGCACCAGGTGCCACACCGTCAACGTCACGGTGAAGATCGCGCCCGCGACCAGCGGATGCGTCAGGAACCGGCCGATGGCTCTCGCGGTCGCATGCCGGGCCAGGGCGTCGGCCAGCCACCCCGGCAGCCCGGCGATCAGGAGCGGGGGCAGCACCAGCGTCAGGAGCAGGTGCTGCACCATGTGGATGCTGAACAGGTAGTAGTCGCTCAGGTCGTGGATCGGCCCGTTGAGCGAGACCAGGATCACCACCAGGCCGGCCACGAAGCACGCGATGCGCCACGCCGGTGCGGGCGGGTAGCCGTGCCGCCGCCGCCACGGGCCGATGCCCCAGAAATAGAGCGCGCCGAGCAGCGCCGCCCCCACGATCACGGTGGGGTGCAGCGCCCACCCCGCCTCGAAGGGTGTCGTGGGCCGAGCGCGCACGTCGAGCAGCAGAGGTATGCCAAACGACAGGGGCGCACCGGAGTGCGCCCCGAGCATGCTCCCGAATCCGCCGGCGGGGGTCACCCGGATTTGGCGAACGCGTGGTGGTACGCCATCAGGATCCCCAGCGCCACGACGACGACGACGGCGATGATGAGCGGGAAGACGAACAGCCCGCTCAGCAGCCGGCTGTCCTGCTTCAGGTGCATGTAGAACGCCGCTACCAGCGCGAACTTCGCGGCCGACAGCGTCAGCAGGATCGGGACGAAGAGCACACGGAAATCGCCCATCACGCCCGCGCTGCTGCCGTAGGTGATCTCGTAGAGCGCCACTTCGAGCGCGGTGAGCACGAAGAGGATGAAGCCGATCTTCGCGTAGGTCCCCGGCGTCGGGTGGCCATGTTCCTCGGCGGCGGTGGCGTGAGCATCCGCGGCGGTCGCGTGCGCATCCATGGTCGGCGGCCTCACTTCATCAGGTAGACGACGGGGAAGATCACGATCCAGACCACGTCCACGAAGTGCCAGTACAGCGCCGCGATCTCGAGATTGACCGCCCGCTTGGGCGGCAGCTGGCGCCGGAGGGCGAGGATGAACATCGTGACGAGCCAGATCACGCCGATCGTGACGTGCGTGCCGTGGAACCCGGTCAGCGTGAAGAAGCTGGCGCCGAACATGTTCCGCTGGAGCGTGAGCCCCTTGTGCACGAAATGGGTGAACTCGTAGACCTGCATCCCCACGAAGAACATCCCGCAGGCGATGGTGGCGCCGAGCCACCCCAGCAGCATCTTCCGGTTGCCCTTCTGCGCCCCGTACAGCGCGAGCACGACGAAGAGCGAGCTGAACAGCAGCAGCGCCGTTCCGACCGTCACCAGGGGGATCTCGAAGATCTGCTCGTAGACCTTGCCGGTGGCCGGATCGGTCCACTCCTCGTGCGGGAACGGCCCGACCAGGCTCTTCCCCCGATACACGACGTAGGTGGAGATGAGCGAGGCGAAGAACAGGCATTCGGACCCAATGAAGGTCCAGATCGCCATCTTGCGGCTGTCGATGCCGGTGGAGGTTTCGAGGGCGGCGGCGTGGGCTTCAGCGGTCAAGGCGTGTGGCTCCGTGACGGTGAGCGGTGAGCAGTGAGCAGTGAGCGGGAAGGGGCGGCGGGACCTCCCGCTCACCGCTTACCGCTCACCGCGGCCCTCAGTCGTGCGCGCCGTGGGCTGGCGTCGTAAACTCCGAGTATCCCTTCTCGAACAACCACTGGTACAACCCGAAGAACAGCACGCTCACGCCCACCGCGATGCCCCACGCGCCCGTCTTGGGCGAGAACATGATGCCGAGGTTCATCAGCAGCAGGCCGAAGGCGGTGACGACCGGCCAGTAGGACGGCGGCGGGATGTGGATCCCCTGCCCGGTGCCGGGTTTGGGCTCTGGCAGCGTGCCACCCCGCTCGCGCTTGGCCTCCCACAGCGGGTCCCGGCTGTGCACCATCGGGTTCTCCTGGAAGTTCCACTCCGGCGGTGGGGAGGGAATCGCCCACTCGAGCGTGGCGCCGTTCCACGGGTCGGCAGGCGCCCTGACGCCGCCCTTGCCGTGGGTCCGGACGATGTTGTAGAGGAACACCAGGAAGCCGAGCATGATGGTGAACGAGCCCACCGTCTCCATCTGGTTCCAGATGTCGAAGCCGAGCCCTTCCTGGTAGGTGTACACCCGGCGCGGCATGCCGTAGAGGCCGACGAAGTGCATCGGGAAGAACGTGAGGTTGAACCCGACGAACATCAGCCAGAAGTGCACCTTGCCCAGCCCCTCGTTCAGCATGCGGCCGAACATCTTGGGCCACCAGTAGTACGCGCCAGCGGTGAGCGCGAAGATGCTGCCGCCGAACAGCACGTAGTGGAAGTGCGCCACCACGAAGTAGGTGTCGGTCTGCTGCAGGTCGTGGGGGGCGACCGCGTGCATCACGCCGGAGAGCCCGCCGATGATGAACATCCCGATGAACGCCAGCGCGAAGTACATCGGGGTGCGGTACTGGATGGACCCGCCCCAGACGGTCCCGACCCAGTTGAAGATCTTCACCCCGGTGGGGATCGCGATCAGCATCGTGGCGAGCGCGAAGAACGTGTCCGCGATGGGGCCCATGCCGGTCGCGAACATGTGGTGGCTCCACACGCCGAAGCCGACGAACGCGATGAACGCGCCTGAGAACACCATCGCCGCGTAGCCAAACAGCGGCTTCCGCGAGAAAACCGGCAGGACCTCCGAGATGATCCCGAACGCGGGCAGGACCAGGATGTAGACCTCGGGATGCCCGAAGATCCAGAACAGATGCTGCCAGAGGATCGGATCGCCGCCGCCCGACGGGATGTAGAAGTGGGTGCCGAAGAACCGGTCGAACATCAGGAAGATCAGCGCGACCGTGATCACGGGAAACGCCAGCAGCAGCAGCACCTGCGTGATGAAGCTCATCCAGACGAACATCGGCATTCGCATCAGCTTCATGCCCGGCGCCCGGAGGTTGATGATCGTCACGAAGAAGTTCACCGCCGCCGCGAGCGACGCCACGCCCAGGATCTGCAGCCCGAAGAGCCAGAAATCCACGTTGAGCCCGGGCGAGTACTGCCGCGACGTGAGGTTGGCGTAGCCGAACCACCCCTGGTTCGGCGCCGCGTTGACCAGGAACCCGGCGTTCATCAACAGCCCGCCGAACAGGAACACCCAGTAGCTGAAGGCGTTGAGCCGGGGGAACGCGACGTCCCGCGCCCCGATCTGCAGCGGGATCATGAAGTTGAAGAACATCGAGCTGAGCGGCATGACGCCGAGGAAGATCATCGTCGTGCCGTGCATCGTGAACAGCTGATTGTAGAACTCCGGCGAGACGAGATCGTTGTTCGGCGTGAAGAGCTGGGCGCGGATGATCAGCGCCTCCAGCCCGCCGAGCAGGAAGAAGATGAAGGCCGTCGTCCCGTACAGGATGCCGACCCGCTTGTGATCGACCGTGGTGATCCAGCTCCACAGCCCATACTTCTCGGCGTGGGCGGCGGCCGGGTGCGTTTCGTGGCCAAGAACGGTGGTTGCCATGGCTCTCTGAGTGAGGTTACCGGATGGTGCGGAGGTAGGCCGCGAGCGTCTTTGCCTCGGTCTCGCTGAGCCCGAGGTTCGGCATCAGCACCCCATGCTTGACCTCCTGCGGGACGCGGATCCAGTGCGCCAGGTTCTCATCGGTGTTGGGGAGCGTGCCGGCCGCGATCCAGGTCCGGGCCCCGATGTTGGCGAGGTTGGGGCCCAGCATGCCCTTCGGCGCGTTCAGCGCCACCAGGGAATGACAGCCCGCACAGCCCTTGGCGAGGAACAGCTTCTGACCCTCGGCGCCGGCCGGCGCCTGCGACGCGGCCCGCTCGACCGTCGCCCCTGCCGTGCTGGTGCGGACCGTGTCCTTGCCCGCCGGCGCGGCAGGCGGGGGCGGCGCGGCCGCGAAGCTCCGCATCTTCGCCACCCAGCCGTCGAACTCCGCGGGCTCGCTGGCGACGACGCGATAGGCCATCTTGCCGTGCTGGACCCCGCAGAACTCGGTACACTGCCCCGGATAGTTCCCGGCCTTCTCTGCGATGAACCAGAGCCGGGTCTCCCGGTTGGGGAAGACGTCGCGCTTGCCCGCGAACTGCGGCACCCAGAAGCTGTGAAGCACGTCGGCCGAGCCCATGCGGAGGTGCACCGTCCGGTTGATCGGCACGTGCAGCTCGTTGGCCGTCGTGAGGTTGAACTCGGGGTAGCGGAACTCCCACCACCATTGATGCCCGATCACTTCTACCGTAAGCGGGTTGTCGCCCGGAATCTCGGCGGTCCTGAAGATCGCCTTCACGGTGGGCACCGCAATCACGGCCAGGATCACCGCCGGGATGATGGTCCAGACGATCTCGAGGGTGGTGTTGCCATGAATCTGCGCCGGCTCGGCGTCGCCCGGGCGGCCGCGGAAGCGGTACATGGCATACAGCAGGGCGCCCTGGACCAGCACGAACACGAGGATCGCCCACCAGACCGTCTGCATGAAGACCGCGTCGGTGATCCGCGCGAACTCGCCCAGGGGGTGGAGCACGCTTTGCGGATACTCGGTCTGACATGCCGTAGCGGCGCTCAGGGACAGCGCGAACGCCAGGCTGCGGAGACGCCGGCCTGCTGGTGAATCGAGAATCATCTTGGTGGAAATCCTGTCGGCTAGTAACTCGATTGGCCCGCAGGAAACCTGCAACAGTCTGACACTTTACGCTCGTGAGCGGGCCTGGTCAAGGAACCGTCGCGGTCTCCTGCATCAGGGTTTCGATCTCCTGCGGAAGCTTGGGCGCGCCGGATGAAAGTACCTCGTGCCCGTCGGCGGTCACGAGTACGTCGTCCTCGATCCGGACCCCCAGCCGCTCGTCGGATAGGTATACACCCGGCTCGATGGTAAGCACCATCCCCGCGGCCAGGGGTGTGTCGATCCGCCCGACGTCATGCACGTCCATCCCCAGCCAGTGGCTGAGCCCGTGGACGAAGTACCGGTCGCAGGTCACCTTTCCGCACAGCGTCCCGGAGTTGGCTCGCATATGCTCGCGGGCGATCTGGTCGAGCCGCTGCACCGTAATGCCCGGGCGAACCGCATCGATCGCCGCGCGCTGCGCGCCGAGCACCAGATCGTAGATCGCCCGCTGGCGGGGCGTGAACCGGCCCGATACCGGTACCGTCCGGGTGATGTCCGCCGTGTAGTACCCGTACTCGGCCCCGATGTCCATCACGACCAGATCGCCGTCCTCCATCCGTCGCCGGTTCTTGTCGTAGTGGAGCAGCGTCGAGTTCGGCCCCGACCCCACGATCGTGGGAAAGCCCAGCCGCTCCGCGCCGTTGCGCCGGAAGACGTACTCGATCACCGCCTCGGCCTGATACTCGAACATCCCCGGCTCGATCCGCCGCATCGCCTCCCGCTGGGCCTCTTCGGTGATGGCGATGGCCCTCCGGAGCCGGGCCAGCTCGTCGGCGTCCTTCACCAGGCGGAGCCCCGCCAGCGGCGCCGCGAGGTCGCCCACCCGGAGCCCGGCCCCGGCCTGCACCTGTGCCAGTATCGTGTCCCTGAGGAACGGCGACTCCGCCTGCCCGGGCCCCGGCTTGACGAACAGGGTACCCTGCCTGGCCGGCGACTCCGGGGCGAACACCACCGCCCGGAGGTCCTTGCCCGCGTGCTCCGCGCTCCGGACGTCACGAATCCCCGTCCACGCGGTCGCCTCCGGTCCGGGTATGAGCTGCGGGCCGACCCATTGCTCGCTGCGATAATGACTTACGGTGTCGCGCGGCGGCAGGTACAGCACCGTCTCCGCGAGCGTCCCGCCCTTGGCCACCAGCACCAGCCAGGAATTGGGCACCTCGACGCCCGTGAGATAGAAGAAGTCGCTGTCCTCCCGGTAGTCGCTGTCCTGCGGGTAGCTGCCCTCGATGCTCCGCTCCATCTCCGACCGGAGCACCGCGACCCCCGTCCCCAGCCGCTTGGCGAGTGCGTCGCGACGGGCGACGAGGCGGTCCACCGGTACGGGACCCGCGGGGGAGCCTTGCTGGGCCGGCAGGGGGACGAGCGGAAGAATCGAGGCGACAAAAGCGACGAGGACCTGGCGCACCGGGAAACTCCTGCGAGTGGGACCCGTCCGGACGAGCCGGACGGCCCCGAAGTTTAGCGCCATCGCGCCTTCCGTTGGGCGAGGATATGTTTCCCCGACACCAACCGCTGACAGCGTCCCCGGAGAGGACTTCCTTGCCGGGGCGTCGGCTTCTTTATCGCCGGACCACACGATCCATGATTCGCGACATGCGGGAAAAGCTGAGCCGCGAGATTGACGAGCTCACCCACGAGTTGAACGTCGCGCTGCCGCAGGCCATTGCCCAGGCGGTCGAGCTCGGCGATTTGCGGGAGAACTCCGAATACAAGGCGGCGCTCGAGCGCCAGCAGTTCGTGCAGGCCCGGCTCGGACAGCTCCACACCCGGCTCAACCAGTTGACCCAGCTCGCGGGCACGGAGGCTCCGACCGACCGCGTCGGCCTGGGCTCGCGGGTGACCGTGCTGGACCTGGAGACCCGGGAAACCGACACCTACATGCTGGTGCTGGCCGAGATGATGGACATTGACGCCGGGCACATCTCGCTCGCCTCGCCGCTCGGCCGCGCGCTCAAGGACGCCCGGGTGGGTGACGAGATGAGCCTCCGGCTGCCCGCCGCGACCCGCCGGATCCGGGTGACCGAGCTCATTACCGTGCACCAGGCCGAACCCGACGGCCAGCAGGTGAGCGGGTAGCGGTACTCCCGCGCTTCTACTATGGACCGCCCCAAACGCCAGCTGCTCGTCGTCGGAGACCGGGTGCTCGTCAGCCCCGAGGAGGGGGAGGACCGCACCCGCGTCGGCCTCTACCTGCCCGCGACCGCCATCGACACCCAGCAGGTGCAGAGCGGGATCGTCGTCGCCACCGGCCCCGGAGATCCCATCGCCGACATCGGGAGCCTCGACGAGGAGCCGTGGAAGATCGGCACTCCCGAGCGCCGCTCCCGCGGCATGCAGGCACGGGTGGGCGACCGCGCCATCTTCTTCCGCAAGGCCGCGGTCGAGATCACCTATGAGGAGCGGAAATACCTGGTCGTGCCCCAGGCCGCCATCCTGGTGCTGCTCCGGAGCGACGAGGAGGGCGATCCCGACGAGGGGTAGCGCCCTCGCACTCGCACTCACACTCACGTGTGCTATCACCTGTGGGTCGCTTCTCCCCTGAGTCTCACCGAAATCCGATCGATGCTTCCCCCGGCGTTCGCGGCGGACAT
>JBOHSN010000074.1:0-21894 GCA_050733215.1 Gemmatimonadales bacterium | reverse complement strand
CGAACATGCGTCGCACAGCGTCCCGAGGCTGCGGCGTAACCTGCCCCCCGTCGATTGAGAGCAGAGTGTCGGCCAGGTGCGCGGCTAGCAGCTCGGGGTCCGTGCGGAGGTGGGCTTGGCGGTCCGCGGCCAGGAGCGCTTCGAGGCTGCGCCGCTCGTCGGTGAGAGCGGGCGGCTGCTGACACGCCGCGAGGAAGGTTACCGCCGCGAGTAGCGCCGCGCGCGGTTCAGCCTGCTTCATGAGATTACCTCGCCGCTACAAGTGCGGTGGGATCGCGAACGTCACCGCCCAGCCTAACGGCATGCGCATCAGCTGCAGGCGCAAGCTGCGCGGTGAGTCACCTTACGTTCCGCATCGCGACAGCGGAGCGGTGCCGTCGGCCGCAGGCCGACTCGGTTCGCGACTGCCAGCTGCATGCGCTTCTTAGGCAACACCGTGTCGCCTTAGTCGCGCAAAACATCTCCGATCGAATCAGCGCCGGGGTGAAACAGCGGAATGCTGACGCCCATCAACATGAGAACGCCGATGATGGCAGCCATAGGCTTCCAGGTCCGGCGAAACACGCCGTCCAACCAATGGCGGCGGTCGAGATCCCGCAATCGTCGGTACGCCGCCCCTGCGATGAGTCCATCGAGCAGCACCTCCGCGAGCAAGGCCGGCGCTCCAGTCAGAACCGTCACTAGTCCGATCAGCCCGATAATCAGAAACCCGACGACTACGAGAGGTACGATGATTGCCACGCCGTCGTCGAGGTCGGCCACGACCTCGAGCCCGCCGCCGTGCCCGCCGCCACCGATCGGAGTCGATTCAACAGGTATGTCGAACGAGCCGCCGGCCCCGGCGCCCGAGCCCCCGCCGCCCCCGCCGAACGTGAACTCGCTGGGCGCGGGCCCGCCTGACTCCGACAGCGGCACGTCCACCAAGTCGCTGCCGGAGAATGTTCGCGAAGAGCGCTGCATCGCGAGCCAGATCCGGACGCCAGCCAGAAACGCGCCGTATCCGACCAGCGCGGCCAAGGCATACCGAATCGCAATGATCGTGAGGCCAAGATGGAGGAGCAGGACCGAGGTGAAGAAACCGGCCAACGCGGCGAGGGTCATCACAGCGAACATGTGCAGCCGCGGATATGCCTGCCGCTCCAGATGCGCCCGAAGGAAGGCGATCGCCCGGTTGCGTTCCATCGGCGCGCCTGGCCGGCGAGTGTCGGTCATCGGAGCCTCGTTGTATCGGTGACCAGGCGACTCAGGAACTCGCCGATCTCGGCGCCGCCCAGCTCGGCCCGGTCACCCCACCGTCGCAGTGCACTCGATCTCGACCCGCGCGTTCAGGGCAAGCCCGCTCGCGCCGAGCGCGCTCCGGGCCGGCAGGTTCTTCGGGAAGTAGGTGACGTACACCTTGTTCATCGCGCCCCATTCCTTCATGTCGGCAAGCATCACGAGGCACTTCACCACCCGGTCGAGCGAGGAGCCGTGCCGCTCTAGCACGCCCTTGATGTTGTCCATCGTCTGCCTCGTCTCCGGCCCGATGCCGCCGCGCACCAGCTTGCCGGCGGAGTCGGTGCCGATCTGCCCCGCCAGATAGAGCAAGTTGCCCACGCGCACCGCGGACGAGAACGGGAGCTTCATGTCGCCGGGGACGGGGTAGTACTCCACCGCGCCCGCCCCGCCGGTCTCCGCACATCCTTGGCGCCGCCGCGTGTCGGCCAGCGCCACGATCCGCCACTCGCCGCCACTCTTGGCCAGCTGGAAGGCGTCCACGCCGCAGTGGCTGAACTTGTTGCCGAGATAGAACGAGTAGTCGGTCCACACGCTGGCGAGCGTGCCATCTACCTGCACCGACGTGTTGCTCAGCCGCTCGTCCCAGACTTCCGCGTGCGGCGTCCCCACCGCGCGGATGAAGCTCTCGAGGGTGTCGATCTCGACGATCGCATTGCCCTGGCGCACGATCGCCGTGGCGAGCTGCGCGTTCGGGTGGAACGCCGACCGCACCGTCGCGCTGTCGCCGGCACGCATGCCGTCGAAGAGGCGCTGGACGACACGGAGGACGACGGCGCGTTCGTCGGGTGCCTGCGCGTTACCGGTAGAGAGCGGGGCGAGCACAGCGGTGGCCGCCACGAAGACACCGAGAAGTCGGGACATGGCCGATCCAGAGAAGGGGTGCGGTCAGAGCAGGGGACGACCGTCGTCGAGCCGGCGCTCGATCTCCGAGGCCGGCAAGGTGATGACGGGTAACACGCCGTTCAGGTTTCGGCTGACCGGCCGCGCCACGAACACGCGGAGCCGGCGCGCGCTCCGGTAGAGCTCGTCGGCGACGCGGGGAAGGCCGAGCTGGCCGGCCCGGCCCTCGTCGGTGAGGCGGTCCACCGCGCCACCCCGGAGCCGGAGCGGGAGATCCACGCCGAGCATCGAAGAGCGGGACGGAAAGTCGAGCAGGAGCTCGCCGGGCTCGAGGCCGGCATCACGTGCCATCGCGTCCTCCGCCCGGGCGGTGAGCGCCGGATCATCGGCGAGCCAGGGCTGCGCGTCGCTCGGCACGTCGCTCGCGGGGAGGTCGAGCGCGCGCTTGTAGAGCCGGCGCCCGCGGAGACAGAGCGCGAGCTCGCTACGGGCTCCGCTCACCAGCCGCTCCATCAGCGCGTCGTCGGTGGTTTCGGCGATCGCCGCGGGGTCCACGTGGCTGGCCGCCACCGCGTCCCGCACTGCGCGCTTGAACATGCAGGTGGCCGACCGCACCGCGTGGTGCCAGTACACGTTGCGGTACATCTGGTACTTGGAGAAGAGCAGCGACTCGAGCGCGCTCACCCCCTTCTCGTGCACGCCGACCTCGAGGCGGCCGGCGGTCTCGACGAGCGTGAGCGACGCGAGCAGGCGGTCCACGTCCACCGTGCCGTACGGCACGCCGCACATGAACGCGTCCCGGCTCAGGTAGTCGATCTTGTCGAGGTCGAGCGAGCCCGAGACGAGACCCTGGAGCGCACTCCGGCTGCGGCCACCGACGAGGTCGCCGATGCGGCCCGGGAACGTGGCGCCGCCGACTTCCGCCAGCCGGTTGCCCAGCTCACCATGACCGAGCTTGGCGATTCCCAGGCCTTCGTGCGAGGGGAATCCGGCCTCCTCCAGCGCGTGGGAGAAGGGGTAATGCCCGATGTCGTGGAGCAGGGCGGCGAGCCGCACGGCGACGCACTCTTCCTCCGGCACGCACTCCAGCTCGCCCCGCTCCTCGAGCGCTGCGAGCGCGCGACGCGCGAGATGATAGGCGCCGAGCGCGTGCTCGAAGCGGGTGTGGGTCGCGCCGGGATAGACCAGGAACGCGTGGCCCAGCTGGCGGACGTAGCGGAGACGCTGAACGGCGGGGGTGTCGAGCGCGAGGAGAGCGGCCCGATCGAGCCGGATGTTGTCCCAGAGGGGGTCCCGAATCACCTCGAGCTCAGGTGCCATGGCGGGAGAGGCAGGGAGAGGCAGGGAGAGGCAGGGAGAGGCAGGGAGAGGGAGGGAGAGGGTGGGAGCAGCAGGTTTCCTCTCCCGCCCTCTCCCTCCCTCTCCCTCCCTCATCTCCTAGGCGGCGGGCCCCGCCTCGGCCACTGCGCGCGAAACCTGCGCCGCGTACTGGCCGAAGTTCTCCCGGAACATCCCCGCGAGCTTCCGCGCCTGCACGTCGTACGCGGCGCCGTCGCTCCAGGTCTTCCGCGGGTCGAGCAGCCCGGACGGCACGTCGGGCACGGCCGTGGGGATCTCGAGCCCGAACACCGGGTCGCGCAGGTACCGCGCGCGGTCGAGCTGGCCGGAGAGCGCCGCCCGTACCATCGCGCGGGTATAGGCGAGCTTCATCCGCGAGCCGGAGCCGAAGGCGCCGCCGGTCCAGCCGGTGTTCACCAGCCAGACGCGGGCGCCGTGCCGCGCGATCTTCTCGCCCAGCATCTTCGCGTACACGCCCGGATGGAGCGGGAGGAACGGCGCGCCGAAGCACGCGCTGAACGTGGCGGTCGGCTCGGTGACCCCGGCCTCGGTGCCGGCGACCTTGGCGGTGTAGCCCGAGAGGAAGTGGTACATCGCCTGGTCGGCCGTGAGCCGGGCGACCGGCGGCAGCACGCCGAAGGCATCGGCCGTGAGAAAAATGATATTGATCGGATGCCCGCCGGTGCCGCCGGGCACGTGGTTCGAGATGTAGTGGAGCGGGTAGCAGGCGCGGGTGTTCTCGGTGATCCGGTCGGAGTCGTAGTCCACCGCGCGGGTGGCCGGGTCGAGGATGACGTTCTCGAGCACGGTGCCGAAGGTCTGGGTCGCGGCGTAGATCTCGGGCTCGGTGTCGGAGCGGAGCCGGATGACTTTCGCGTAACAGCCGCCTTCGAAGTTGAAGACGCCGTGATCGCTCCAGCCGTGCTCGTCGTCGCCGATGAGGCTCCGCGCGGGATCGGCGGAGAGGGTCGTCTTCCCGGTGCCCGACAGGCCGAAGAAGATCGCCGTGTCGTGATCGGGGCCCACGTTGGCCGAGCAGTGCATCGGCAGCACACCCTGCTGCGGCAGCAGGTAGTTGAGCACCGTGAAGATCGACTTCTTCATCTCGCCCGCGTACCGGGTGCCGCCGATCAGCACCACCTTCCGCTCGAAGCTCATGGCGATGAAGGTGCCGCCCTTGGTGCCGTGGCGCCCCGGATCGGCATGGAACTCCGGCGCGTGCAGCACGCTGAAGCCCTGCTGAAACCGCGCCAGCTCGGCGAGCGACGGCCGGATGAACATGTTCCGCACGAACAGCGCGTGCCACGCGCTCGGGGTGATGAAGCGGACCGCGAGCCGGTGGGCGGGATCTGCACCGCCGAAGAGGTCCTGCACGAACAGCTCGCGCGTGTCGAGAAACGCCCGTACGTCGTGGTGCAGTCGGTCGAAGGCGTCGGCCTCCATGCGCCCGTTTTTCTCCCACCAGATCCGGTCGGCGGTGGACGGCTCGCTCACCACGAACTTGTCTCTGGGCGAGCGTCCGGTCTTCGGGGTGGTGACCGCCGCGAAGGCTCCGTGATCGGTGACGACACCCTCCTCGCGGCGGAGCGCATACTCGATCAGACGAGGCGGAGTGAGATTGGGAAGGATGCGCTCGGGATAGAGCCCATGCTCGGCGAGCGTCAGGCTCTCCCGCTGAACGACGATACCCTGAACGGTCATAGTCTCCACGGTACGAAGGCTAGTCACGAAAGATCGGCAGACGGATCGCGCGGGGCAACCGACCGGCGCGTCGCCGCCGCCCGCGCATAGCCTCTAAGTCGCCGCAGCATCTTGCGATCCAACGTAACTTCGTCCTCGCCCTTGGGGGTCTCGATGATCCGGATCACCGGCGCGAAGCGGGGGTCGGTCATGATCCGGCGGAAGGGCGCCGGCCCCAGGCTGCCTTCGCCGATCAGCGCGTGGCGGTCGCGGCGGGACGCGAAGGGGGTCTTGGAATCGTTGAGGTGCAGCACGCGCAGGTGCTCGAGGCCGATGACCGCGTCCCAGCGGGTCCAGACCCCGTCGAAGTCACCGACCAGATCGTAGCCGGCGGCGTAGAGATGGCAGGTGTCGGCGCAGAACCCGACCCGGCTCCGGAGCGGGGCGGGGATGCGCTCCCGAAGCTCGGCCAGCTCCTCGAAGGTGCTGCCGAGCGCGGTGCCGCAGCCCGCCGTGGTCTCGAGCAGGATGGTCACGTCGCCGGGCACGGCGGCCAGGCAGGCGGCGTACGCGGCGGCGTTTCGGGCGAGGCCGGCAGACCGGTCGTCGATATAGTTGCCCGGGTGCGACACCAGCCACCGGATTCCGAGCGCCGTGCACCGGGTCAGCTCCGACTGGAAAGATGCGGCGGAGCGGGCACTTAAGGCCGGGTCGGGCGACGCGAGATTGATGAGGTACGAATCGTGCGAAACCACGGTTGTCAGGTCGTTTTCCTCACACGCGCGATGGAACCTGGCGCAGACCCCGGCATCCAGCTGGGGCTCGCGCCATTGACTGGGTGTCTTGGTGAAAACCTGGATCGCGGTGGCTCCGATGGCAGCACCGCGCGCCGGGGCGGTGTCCACTCCTCCCTGGACCGACACGTGAGCCCCGAGCCGATCCGGTGCGACGGCCTGACCCATCACGTCTCCTTCCGCGCGTGAGCGAGCTCCTGCCGGATCCCGCCGCGGTGCGCCCCCACGTCCTGTTGCTCGGGGACGCCTCGGCGCGCCCCTACGGGCTCGAGCGCGCCCTGAGCCGCGCCGGCTTTCAGGTGCACGAAGCCACCAGCGCCATCGATAATCTCGCCCTCCAGGCCGGTCCCGACGTGGCCGTGGTCTCCGCGCAGGAGGCCGACGCCGGGCTGGGCACGCTGCTCCAGGCGCTCAACGCGGCGTGGGGCAGCCAGGTGCCGCTGGTGGCCGTGCTCGCGTCGCCCGACCGGGAAGGCCCGGCCCGCGCACTCGCCCTGGGGGCGGACGACGCGCTCGCGTCGCCGATCCACCTGCCCGAGCTCGCCGCGCGCGTCGAGGTGCGCTCCCGCCGCCGGCCGCGTCCCGCCGACCGGAACGGGCACGGCCGGACGCAGGAGATCATGCTCGATCTGCTGGAACAGTCGCGCGCGGGCCGGCGCCCCGACGAACTGCTCGGGAGCTTGGTCCGGCGCCTCGCGCGGATGCTGCCCGGGTGGGACGCGTCGTTTGTGGCCGCGGACGACAGCGAAACGGCGGCGCCCCGCGTGCTGGCCGAGCCCGCGAGCGGCGAGTCGCACGAGCTGCGGCTCGACCTCGAACGATATCCCGAGGTCGCCGAGGCGCTGCGCACCGGCCGGCCGGTGGTCGTGCTCGACGTGCAGACCGATCCGCTGTTCGACGCGGTGCGCCGGCGGTGGGCGTACACCGGAAACGAGTCGCCGGTGCGGGCGGTGGCCGCTTTCCCGCTCGCGGTGGGGGAACGGGTACTCGGCGTGCTCCTCCTCCGGTCGCGCCAGGCGTCGGCCCGGCTGTCACCCGGCGAGGAGTCGTTCGCGCTGAGCCTGGCGCAGGCAGCGGCCCGCCTGCTCGACGCCGACCGGCGCCTGGGCGCGACCGCCGGGAGCACCGGGCATTCCGATGCGGACCCGCTCACGGGGCTGCCGACGCCGGCGCGGCTCGACCGCCGCGTGCTGGAGGAGTCCGAGCGGGCCCGCCGCTATTCGCTGACCTTCAGCGTGGTTCTGCTTGACGTGGACGACCAGAGCGCGCTCAACGACCGTCTGGGCCGCGCCGCCGGCGACCGGCTGCTCGCGGAGCTGGCGCGGATGCTCCAGCGCGAGGTCCGCGCCTCGGATTTCGTGGCCCGCTACGGCGGCGACGAGTTCGTGCTGGTGCTGGCGGAGACGGGGTCGAGCGGCGCGCGGGAGCTGGTGCACCGGATCCGCCAGCGGATCGGCGTGGAGTCGTTCGGCGGATTGCCGTTGGGCGAGCGCGCGAGCCTCGCAGCGGGCATCGTCGCGTTTCCCCACCCGGCGGTGGAGCAATCGGCGGATCTGCTGGTGCTGCTGGAGGCGGCGCTCCGGAGGGGGAAGGCGCAGAGCGAGGAGCGGATCGGGATCGCGGAATGATGGCCAGATGGTCAGATGGTCAGATGGTCAGAGAAGCATGCGTGCTCCGACGTCCAAGCGAGCACCACGGACCATCTGACCATCTGGCCATCCGATAATCATCGCCGCGCTGTCTTCCGGAGCCAGTCCGCCGGGTCCAGCGCGATCTGATTTTCCCCCCGGATCTCGAAGTGCAGGTGGGGGCCGTGCTCGCTGCTGATTCCGCCCACCGCGCCGATCGCCTGTGCCTTGCTCACCACGTCGCCCAGCTTCACCGTGGCCGATTGGAGGTGGGAGTAGACCGAGTAGTAGCCGTTGCCGTGCTCCAGCAGCACCGTCAGACCGTAGGTGCCGAACTGGCCCACGAGCCGGACTTTCCCCGCCTCGACCGAGCGCACCGGCGTCCCCACCGGCGCCGAGATCCCGATCCCGTTCCAGCGAATGACCCCGCCGCTCGGCAGCGTGTCCCGTCCGAAGCGGTAGACGATCGCGCCGTCCACTGGCCAGTCGAGCTTGCCGATGTCGGCGGTGGTGAGCGCGCCGGGCACCGCGGGCGTCGGGAGGCCGGCCCGCCGGCGGGCGAGCTCCTCGCGGCGCGCGCGCTCCAGGGTCGCGAGGAGCTGGGACAGCCGCAACTCGTCGCGCTCCAGTGCGCTGAGCCGCTGCTCGGTGCTCCGCGCGGTGCGCTGGAGCTGCTGAATCCGGCGGGCGCGCTCCTGCGCGAGCGAGCCGAAGCGCTGGTACTCGGCCTCGCGCTCCTGCCGCCGGCGATCGAGCTCGCCCCGGACGCGCAGGATGTCGTTGCGGTGCGAGACGACCCGGTTCCGGAGCTGCTCCACATCGGTCACCAGGGTGCGGTCCTGCCGGCTGGTGAGATAGAGGTACTTGTACCGGCTCAGGAGATCGCCGAACGACTCGGCGGTGAGCAGCACCTGGAAGGCGTAGAGCGCGCCGCGCTTGTAGATGTCGATCAGCCGCCGCTCGAGGATCGCCCGCCGCTCGGCCAGGTTGTCCTCGGCGAGGATCAGCTCGGCGCTGCTCCGGTCGAGCTGACCCGAAAGCCCGCCGATCTGCCGCTCGATCTCGTTGACGATCCGCTCGGTGGATTCCTTCTGCCGCTCGATGTTCTTGAGGTCGGCATTGGCGTCGTGCACCTGGCCCTGGAGCCGCTGACGCTGAGACTGGAGCCGGTCCCGTTCAGCCTTGATCTCTTCCAGACGGCGCTTGCTCTCTTCGAGGTCGCGGCTCTGTGCGGAGAGCGGAACTGCGGCCGCCATGAGCAGGGCGAGCAGCAGGGAGAGGGCGGGAGGGGCCGGGAGAGGGAAACGCATGCGCGGGCCGAGGCGGTTTCTTTCCCCTCCCGCCCTCTCCCGCCCTCTCCCGCCCTCTCCTCCGTCAAACATTGCGCAGATGCCTCCCCACACTCACCAGACTCCCGCCGAGGCCGATGAGCACGCCGAAGAGCACGAGCAGCAGCATGAGATTGGGGCCGAAGAAGACCAGTCCGGAGAGCGACGCGGTGCCGCTTCCCTGGAACAGCCGGTACCCCGTGTAGCAGAGGACGAGCGCGAGCAGCCCACCCAGCAGCCCTTTGAGTGCGCCCTCGAGCAGGAACGGACCGCGGATGAAGTTGTTGGTCGCCCCCACCAGCCGCATGATGCTGATCTCGCGCGCCCGCTGGAGGATGGTGAGCCGGATGGTGACACCGATGATCACCACGGCCACCGAGGCGAACGCCAGCCCCACGACTAGTCCCACCAGCCCGGTGAGGTTTCGGAGCCGGTCGAGCCGCTGGACCCAGTCGCGTCCGTATCGCACGTCGTCCACGAACGAGAAGCCGCGGAGCCGCACGGCGACCGATTCGACCGACGCCGCGTTGCGGTAACCGTCCTTGAGGCGGAGCTCGAGCGAGGCGGGCAGCGGATTCACCTGGAGGTCGCGGTACGCGTCCCGGAACTCGACCAATTCCTGCCGCGCGCGCGCGAGCGCCTCGTCCTCCGAGACGTACTCGACGTCCTGCACTTCGGGGAACGCCGCCACGTCCTGCGACGCCAGGGTGATCGTCTCGGGCGGCGTGCCGCGCAGCACGAACGCCACGATCTCCACCCGCTCCTCGAGCCCCTGGAGCGCCTGCCGCAGGTTCACCGCGATCAGCGCGAAGAGTCCGACCGTGAAGAGGGAGAAGGCGATGGTGGTGACCGAGAGGCCGGAGAGGAGCGGCGCGCGCCGGAACGAGAGCAGCGCCTCGCGGAAGAGGAGCCTCATCGGGTACCGGTGGCGCGGGCGTCATCCACCGCGCTGTCGTACGCGATGGCGCCCTCGCGAAGCTCGATGTTGCGGTAGGTGGTCTGGCGCACGAGATCGAGATCGTGCGTGGCCATCACCACCACGGTGCCGCCGGCATTGATCTCACGGAGGAGCTGGAACACGCCGCGGGTCGCCCGCTCGTCGAGGTTGCCGGTGGGCTCGTCGGCCAGGAGGATCGAGGGATCGTTCACCAGCGCCCGCGCGATCGCCACCCGCTGCTGCTCGCCGCCCGAGAGCTCGCGGGGCTGGGCCCGCGACTTGGCCGCGAGGCCCACCTGCGTGAGCACGCGCATGGTGCGGGCGGGAATCGTATCGCGCCGGGCGCCGGTCACCTCGAGCGCGAACGCCACGTTCTCGGCGGCGGTGCGCTCCTCCAGCAGCCGGAAGTCCTGGAAGACTACCCCCAGCCGGCGCCGGAGCTTGGGCACCTCGTTCGGCCGCATCTCCGTCACCGAGAAGCCGGACACCTTCACGTCGCCTTGGGAGGGACGCTGCTCGCCGAACAGCAGCTTGAGGATGGTCGATTTCCCGGCGCCGCTGTGGCCGGTGAGAAAGACGAACTCGCCCTTCGAGACGTGGAACGAGACATCCTTCAGGGCAAGCGCGCCGTTCGGGAACGACTTGAAGACGTTGTGGAAGCGGATCACAGGTCAAATATAGCTATCCGCTATCCGCTATCCGCTATCCGCCTGCTCCGATCCCTTGACTGCCTCCGCCGCGCTTGCACCCATAGCGGATAGCGGATAGCGGATAGCGGATAGCGGATAGCGGATAGCGCTGGCCGCTCAGCGGCCGGCCTGCTCCAGATCCCCGATGATGTCTTCCGCATCCTCGATCCCGCAGCTCAGCCGCAGGAATCCGTCGGGGATCCCCAGCCGCTCGCGCTCGGCCGGCGACAGCTCGCGGTGCGACGTGAGCCTCGGCTCGGAGACCAGGCTCTCGACGCCGGCGAGACTCGGGGCGTGGATGATCAGCTTGAGTCGGGACAGGAGCCGCATCGCCGCGTCGGGCCCGCCGCGGAGCTCCAGCCCCACCATGCCGCCGTAGCCGCTCAGCAGTTCGGTCGCGATCTCGTGGTCCGGATGCGAATCGAGCCCGGGATAGTGGACCTTGGTGATCCAGCGCTGCTTCTCCGCCCACCGCGCCACCGCGAGCCCGTTGGCGTTGTGGCGCTCCATCCGCACGGCGAGGGTGCGGAGCCCGCGATCCACCAGCCAGGCCGCGTGCGGGTCGATCGACTGCCCCCACATCCGCATCAGCCGCCGCACCTCCTCGATGAACGGGGTGGACCCCGCCACCGCCCCGGCGATGACATCGCTGTGCCCGTTCAGATACTTGGTCGCGCTGGTGATCACGACGTCGGCCCCGAGCTCGGCCGGACGGCAGTTGACCGGGCTCGCGAAGGTCGCGTCCACCAGCAGCGCGAGCCCCGAGTCGCGGGCGAGCGCGGCGACCGGCCGGAGATCGATCACCCGGAGCAGTGGATTGGTGGGGGTTTCGATGAAGATGGCGCGCGTGGTCTTCCGCATCGACTTTCGCCACTCGCGGACCCGGTCGGGCCGGACGTACGACACCTCGATGCCCAGCCGGGCGAACTCCTGGTCGAAGAGCTGGCGGGTGCCGCCGTAGATCCACTCGCTCGAGAGCAGGTGATCCCCCGGACGCAGGATCGCCAGGTGGGCGAGCGCGGTGGCCCCGCTGCCGCTCGCCACGAACAACGCGTCTTCGGTCCCCTCGAGCAGCGCGTACTTCTTGGCGAGCGCGACCTGGGTGGGATTCGTGCCGTAACGGCTGTAGAGGATCTCCTCCTCCGAGCCGACCGGGTTGGTGAAGGTGCTGCTCTGGAAGATGGGCGGAACGACGGGCGCCCAGTCGGGACGGCGCGTCGGAGGTCCGTGAACCGCGACCGTGGAGATGCCGAGGCGCCGCGCGGTCACGAGAGCGGCAGGCGGGCGAAGTCGTCCAGACCGGCCCCGCGTGCCCGGAGGGCCGCGAACGCCGCGTGGAGATCCGGCGTGACCGAGCCGAGGAGCACCGGCTCGCCGCTGCCGTGGAGCCGGGCGGTTACGGCCACTCCGTGGTGGGCGAGCACGTGGTCGAGCGCTTCGCGCTGCTCGTCGCGCACGCCCAGGAGGACGAGCGCGCGCCCGGGTCGCGCGGCCGACAGCACCAGCTTGGCGACGATCTCGTCGGCGCAGCTGAAGTCGAGCAGTTCGACCTCGGAGAAGTCGAGCACCGCCACCTCGCACGCGGAGAGCTCCAGCGCGGCCTCGATCCGGCATCGGACCGCGGCCCCGGTGGCGCGGGTGACGAGGTTTCGGTACGGGGTGGTCACCGACTCCCGCAGCACCCGGTGCAGGCAGATGGTCTGGATCATGACGGCTCGGCGTGTTGGGCGGGGATCGTGATCTGCACCTGCGCTCCGGGGAAGAAAGGAAGCTGATCGGCCAGCGGAAGGTCGTCGTCCCACGGCGGCACCACGGCGAGCCGCGCCGTGCCGCTCCGGATGCTGATCTTGCCCTGCCATCGGCTCAGATATCGCTTGATGCCGGCGAATCCCTGCCCGCGGCCCGGGTCGCGGAAGCGGCTCACGTTCTGGATGAGCGCCGCCTCCAGCGCCGTCGCGTCGCCCCAGCGGTCGCCGAAGCGCCGCGCGTGCGCGCTCTCGAGCGACCGGCGGAAGCCGATCCCGGCGTCGCTCACCGCGATCACCACCACGCGCCGGCCAAGCCGCCGCCGGAACGTGTACGCCTGCACCGCGACCCAGCCGCCGGTGCCGGCATGCTCAACAATATTCGTGCAGGACTCCGAAAGCGCCATTGAGAACCCGACGCTCGACTTGGCCTCGAGGCCGAGCTCGCCCGACATGATGCGCGCGGCGTTCTCGCCGATCCGGCCCACGACCTCGTGCACATCCTCCGACGCCCGCACCGGCGTCACGTCGAGCAGCACGTCGGACGGGCCCGACGCCGTGGTCCTGGGCACCTTCCCGTGAACCTCGAAGAGGCCGCCGGCGTGGGTGAAGAAGCCGGTGCGGGCCCAGTAGCGCTTTACGTCGTCGCTCTGCGGCACGGTGAGCAGCGGGCGCTCGCGGCTTGCCTCGGCGAGCGCCTGACCCGCGGTGAGCAGCCCCACCAGCCCGTACGGCGAGGCCCATTGCGCCCCCCGCGCGTCCACCAGGATTCGTTCGTCCGGCGGCCAGGCGCCGAAGCCGGCCGCGAACTGGTCGAAGGACCGATCGTCGAAGCTCTGGGGGACTTCGACGACGCGGGTCACGCGGTCACCAGCTCGCCTCTGAGAAAGCGCGCGAGACCGCCGGCACCACGGTAGCTGGCGTTCCGCGCCGCGAGCCGGTTGGCCTCGCGGATGGCGGGCTCCACCGGATCGCCGGCGAGCAGCCGCGCGCAGAGCGTGGCGCCGAAGACGTCGCCGCAGCCGGTCGGATCCAGCGCCTCGATGTTCGGAGCTCCGACCAGGGCGGTCCGAATGGCGCTGGGGGCGGGAGAGGGCGGGAGCGGGCGGGCGGGGGCGGGAGTGCCTTCCGCTCCCGACTGCTCCCGACGGTTCCCGACTGCTCCGGCCCAGCCGTCAAAGCCGACGCCTGCCACATACGCCGCCCCCCGCGCACCGAGCGTCACGACGAGCAGCGACGCGCCGGCGCCAAGCACATCAGCCGATATGATGAGCGGATCCGCGCCCAGTTGCCCCATCTCCTCCTCGTTCATCTGGACCACGTCGAAGCAGCCCCACCAGCTCGATGCGTCGGGCAGCGGGCGGAGCACTCGCACGCCGTCCTGCCGCATGCCGAGGAAGAGGCTGTGCACGTCGGCGTAGATCCGGCCGGGGAACCCGGCCCGGAGCGCCTGCGCCGTGCCGAGACACATCTCGAACCCGGAGATGAAGTTCACGTAGAGTGCGTCGAGATCGCGCACCATCGGGCCGAGCTCGGGCCAGGTCCAGCCGGGCACGCCGCCGGACATCCGCTCGCAGCGCCGGTCCCGCGACTCGTACCGGAGCACGACCCGGTTGTTCGGCACCGGCACCTCGATGCAGCGCGTGCCGGGGGCCAGCCGCTCGAGCGTCCGGAGGAATCCCGCCGCCTCGCCGGCGAGATCGCGGCCCACCTTGATGAGCGGCACGATCTCCCAATCGGGCGCGAGCGCGGCGTCGAGCCCGGCGAGACCATAGGCGATCCCGCCCCATTCCTCCACCGGCGGCGCCGCGGGGTCACGGCCGTGGATCTGGTCCCAGACGAGACTCCCCAGAATCCCGAGCTTAGACATAGGGAAGAGCAGATGACCAGAAGCTCATCTGCTCTTCTGGTCCAGAAAGGATTTGGCGGCACCGTAGACACCGGCGGTACCAGTAAGCTCCGCGGGCACGATCCGGCAGACCGCCACCGCCGGCTTGAACGCGCGCCGCGCCACTTCGCGCCGGAGCGGCACGAACAGCGTATCGCCCGCCTGGGTGACGCCGCCGAAGACGACGACGACTTCCGGATTGAAGATGTTCACCATGTTCGCGATGCCGACGCCCAGGAACTTCGCCGTGTCGTGCACGACTTCCTCGGCCAGCTCGTCCCCGTCGTGTGCCGCCTGGTAGACCGTCTGCGCGGTCACCCGCGCCAGCGTGCCGCCGCAGTAATCGGCGAGCCGGCTCGGCACGCCCGAGTCGACCGCCTCCACCGCGCGCCGCGCGATGGCGGGGCCCGAGGCGTACGCCTCGAGGCAGCCGTAGTTGCCGCACCCGCACTTCCGGCCGTCCACCTCGATGGTGGTGTGTCCGATCTCGCCCGCTACGTCCGACGCGCCGTGGTACAGCCGCCCATCCACCACGATTCCCCCGCCGATGCCGGTGCCGATGGTGATGCCGACCGCGTGCCGGGCGCCCCGCGCCGCGCCGCGCCACGATTCGCCGAGCGTGGCACAGTTGGCGTCGTTGTCGAGCGAGGTGGGCACGCCGAGTCCCTGCCGGATGATGTCGCGAAGCGGGAGGTTCACCCAGCCGAGATTGGGCGTCAAGAGCACCATGCCGCGCGTGCGATCGAGCGGCCCCGGCGCCCCCACGCCGACGCCCAGGATCTCGGCATCCGGCTGCTCGAACCGGAGCTGCGCGATGCTGGCGCGGGCCATGCCGAGGAGCCGCTGAAGGACGGCGTCGGAGCCCTCCTCCGCCCGGGTGGGCTCGGTGCGAAGCCCGAGCAGCGCCGATCCGTCCTCCGCGACCGCGCCGGCGACGAGGTTGGTGCCTCCGATGTCAATGCCCAGCGCGAAGCGCACGGCTCGTCTCCTCGCCTTGCATGATGGACGCCAGCGCGCCGGCCACGGTGATGATGTCGATCTCCACGAGGCAGCGATGGTGCTCGAGTGGACCGGGGGCCGGCCCCGGCTGGGCGCACGGACGGCACGGCAGCTCGCTCAGGCCCAACACTACGTCGCGCGGGCCCAGTGGGCTGATGGCCGCCGCGACCGGGGCGCCAACGCCACAAAGTCGCCGGGCACTCCGCGATCCGCCAGCCACGCACCCGCTGCCGCTCGGTCGGCGTCGCCGCGTCCGAGGCACACGGCTGGCAGCGTGCCGGCCAGCCGCCTCATGCCACGCCACCCGCGATCGGCGGCCCGCTTGTCGTAGCAGCGGCGTAGTGAGCGCCACGTTGCCGAGCTACGCCGTCTGCACCACCAGCGTGCCCTCGCGGGTCCGGCGGCCGATCATTCGACCTGCAGCACCGCGAGGAACGCTTCCTGTGGGATCTCGACCGCGCCGATCTGCTTCATGCGCTTCTTCCCCTCTTTCTGCTTCTCGAGGAGCTTGCGCTTGCGCGTGATGTCGCCGCCGTAGCACTTGGCGAGGACGTCCTTCCGGAACGCCGAGATGGTCTCCCGCGCGATGATCTTGTTGCCAATGGCGGCCTGGATGGCGACCGCGTAGAGCTGGCGGGGGATCAGCTCCTTGAGCTTCTCCGCGACCTTCCGGCCGTACTCATACGCCTTCTCGGTATGGATGATCACGCTAAAGGCGTCGATCGGGTCCCCGTTGATCAGCATGTCGAGCTTGACCAGGTCCGACTCGCGAAATCCGGCCATCTCGTAGTCGAGGGACGCGTAGCCCCGGGAGAGCGACTTGAGCTTGTCGTAGAAGTCGAGCACGATTTCGCCCAGCGGGAACTCGAAGTCGAATTCCACGCGGCTGGGGTCGATGTAGTGCATTCCGTTGTACACCCCGCGACGCTCTTGCCCGAGCTTCATGATCCCACCGATGTAATCGGCAGGCGCCATGATCCGCGCCTTCACGTACGGCTCGTCGATCCGCGAGATCTCGGCGGGGTCGGGGAGGTTGGTCGGGTTCTCCAGCAGCATCATCTCGCCGTCGGTCAGGTACACGTGGTACTCCACTGTCGGCACCGTCGTGATCAGGTCGAGATTGAACTCGCGCTCGAGCCGCTCCTGCACGATCTCCATGTGAAGCAGGCCGAGAAACCCGCAGCGGAACCCGAAGCCGAGTGCGGTGGACGACTCGGGCTCGTAGTGGAGGCTCGCGTCGTTCAGGGCGAGCTTTTCGAGGGCGTCGCGGAGCGACTCGTACTGCTCGGAGTCGGTGGGGTAGAGGCCCGCGAACACCATGGACTGTACGTCGCGGTAGCCCGGCAGGAGCTCGGTGGCGCGGTTCGAGGCGTCGAGGATGGTGTCGCCCACCCGCGCGTCGCGCACCGCGCGGAGGCTCGCGACCACGTAGCCCACCTCGCCGGCCTCGAGTCGCTCGGTTCGGTGCTGGCCGAGCTGGAGATAGCCGACCTCGTCCACATGGTACACGTCCTCGGGGTGCGAGCCGAAGGCGATCTCCATCCCATGGGCCAGGACGCCGTCCACTACGCGCACGCTGGGGACCGCGCCGCGGTACTTGTCGTAGTACGAGTCGAAGATCAGCGCCCGGAGCGGCGCGTCGTCCCGTCCGCGGGGCGGCGGCACCCGCGCGACGATGCTCTCGAGCAGCTCGGGCACGCCGGTGCCTTCCTTGGCGGAGACCGCGAGGATTTCCTCCCGCTTGGCCCCGATCAGGTCCATGATCTCCTTGGCGCGCCGTTCGGGCTCGGCGCCGGGGAGGTCGATCTTGTTGAGGACCGGGATGATCTCGAGCCCGGCGTCGAGCGCAAGGAAGAGATTGGAGAGCGTCTGCGCCTGGATGCCCTGCGAGGCGTCCACCACCAGGATCGCACCCTCGCACGCGGCGAGCGAGCGCGACACCTCGTAGGTGAAGTCCACGTGGCCCGGCGTGTCGATCAGGTTGAGCTCGTACTCGACGCCGTCCCGCCCGGTGTACAGCATCCGTACGGCGTTCAGCTTGATGGTGATCCCGCGCTCGCGCTCGAGGTCCATGGTGTCGAGCACTTGCTCGCGCATCTGCCGCTTCTCGAGGGTGCCGGTGGTCTCGATGAGGCGGTCGGCGAGGGTGGACTTGCCGTGGTCGATGTGCGCGACGATGCAGAAGTTGCGGATGCGGGACTGGAACATGGGCGGGAATATAGGTGGGAGAGGGAGGGAGAAGGCGGGAGAGGTCGGGAGAGGTCGGGAGAGGTCGGGAGAGGTCGGGAGAGGAACAAGTGGACTGGCGGGGGCTGTTATCGTTGCACCGTGACCATTTTCACTCCCGCCCCCTCCCGCCCCCTCCCGCCCTCTCCCTCCCGACCGTCGTCGGCCGACCTCGGCATGCTGCTGGTCACGCTCATCTGGGGCACGAACTTCACCGTCATGAAGCTCGGGCTCGCCGTGATGCCGCCGCTGGCGTACACCGCGATCCGCTTCGTGATAGCGTGCGTGCTGCTGTGGGCGGTGCTTCGCTGGCGTGAAGGGCCCGTGGCGATTCCGCGGGAGATGCTGTGGCCGCTCGTCGGGCTCGGCCTGCTCGGCAACACGCTGTATCAGCTCGCGTTCACGATGGCGCTCGCGCTCAGTACAGCCACCAACTGCGCCCTGATCCTGAGCACGATGCCGGCGGTGGTCGCCACGCTGGGGCACGTGACCGGGATCGAGCCGACGACCCGGCGGATGCGCTGGGGGATCGCGATCGCCACGCTCGGCGTCGCGCTCGTGGTGGCCGCACGCGGGGTCGCGTTCGACACGACGACCCTCCGCGGCGACCTGCTGGCGATCGCGGCCACCCTGTGCTGGTCGGCATACACGCTTGGCCTCCGGCAGCTGCCGAAGACGCTCTCGCCGCTCGCGGTCACCGCGCACACGACGTTCACCGGCACGCCGGGGTTGGTGCTCGCCGGGCTGCCGGGCACGCTCGCGGTCGACTGGGCCGCGGTGCCGCCCGTGGCGTGGGGCTCGCTCGCCTACGCGTCGCTGCTGTCGCTCGGCGTGGCCTACCTGATCTGGAACGCGAGCGTGGCGCGGGTAGGCAGCAGCCGCACGGCGATATACATGTGCGTGACACCTGTAGTTGCTGCGCTGGTTGCCTGGGCCGTTCTAGGGGAACGGCTCGTTCCGCTCCAAGGGGGAGGCGCGGTGCTCATTGTGCTCGGGGTATGGCTGACGCGGAAGTAGCGGTCAAGGGTTCAAGCAGGCGGCAAGGGGGGTAGAGACGGTAAGCGCGGTAGCGTTTGGCCAACCTTACCGCCTTTACCGTCTCTACCGCCTTTACCGCCTTTACCGCCTTTACCGCCTTTACGGCCTACTTGCTACCCCTGACCTCTTCGAGCCGCGCCACTGCCCGCCTCAAGTGCGGAATCACGATACTGCCACCGACCACCAACCCTACAGCGAATACCTCAAACATCTCTGCATCCGTCACCCCTTCTTCTGCGCACCGTACAACATGGTACGTGATGCAGTCGTCGCAGCGGAGCACCAGCGAGGCGACGAGGCCGAGCATCTCCTTGTTCTTGGCGCCGAGGGCACCGGCGTCGTAGGCCCGGCTGTCAAGCGCGAAGAACCGGTTGATGGTGAGATTGCTCTGCCCGGTGATCAGGTCGTTCATCCGGGTGCGGAAGGCATGAAAGTCGTCGAGGGATGGCGTGGCCATGGCGGTAAAGTAGGCGATAAGGGCGGTAGCGACGGCAAGGGCGGTAGAGTTTGGTCGCTAGGCACAGAAGGCCGCAAGGCACATCCGCCTGGCGGCCTTCGTGCTCAATAACCAAACCTTACCGCCCTTACCGTCCCTACGGCCGTTACCGCCTACTCTACCTCCTCGACGATCTCGCGGTAGCTTCCCGGGTTCCATCGGGGCCGTTGGGGAGCATTCGCCACCTCTCGGCCCAAGTAGTACACCAGGCGGAGAATTCGTGACTCCTTCTCGGCGTTCACCTTCGCCGGCGCGTCCGACGGCTGGTGATAGTCCTCGTGCACGCCGTTGAAGAAGAAGAGGATCGGCACGCCCTTCCGCGCGAAGTTGTAATGGTCCGAGCGGAAGTAGAACCGCTCCTCCGGCCACTGGTCGTCGATCGCGGTCATGCGGAGCTCGGGGTGCTGCTGGTTGACCTTCGCGAGGGTCGCGCCGAGATCGGAGTGCTCCCGTCCGATCGCCACGATCGTATCGGGCCAGTTGCGCCCGATCATGTCGATGTTGATGTCGGCGACGACATCCTTGATCGGCACGGTGGGGTGCTCGCTCCAGTAGTGGCTCCCCCAGAGTCCCTTCTCCTCGCCGCTTACCGTCATGAACACCAGCGAGCGCTTCGGCCGCGCCCCGGGCTGGCTGAACGCCTCCGCCAGCTCGATCACGCCCGTGGTGCCCGACGCGTCGTCGTCGGCGCCGTTGTTGATGCTGTCGGCGGCGCCTGGCGTGATGCCGATGTGGTCCATGTGCGCGGTGAACAGCACGTACTCGTGTTTGAGCTTCGGGTCGCTGCCTTCCAGGATGCCGATGGTGTTCGGCGCGCTCTCGCTCGATACGACGATCTCCCGCAGCGCCACGTCCACGCTCACATCCGGAAGCTCCCGCGCGACCGCCGCCGGCGAGGCTCGCGTCTTCGCCAGGTCCACCCCCGCCGGCGCGAGCGCGGGCGTGAGCGCTGCGCCGAGCACGAGCAGGATGGGTGGCTGATTGTCCCCCAGGTCCACCGCGGTGCGCTCGCGGGTCTGGCCCGCCAGGCGGCTCGCGAACGTGGCGGAATCGGCTCCGCTCGGCATGAGGATGGCGCCGGCGCCACCGAGGATCAGCTCGCGCAAAAGGGCCTGCGTACCCTCGCGGGCTTGATCGGCGACCACCAGCACGACCTTGTCCTTATAAGCGACCTTCGCCGCTTCGGCTGCCGTCACCGGCCCGCCGAACAGCACGAGGCCGCTCGACAGCGGCGCGGCCGGCACGGCGCCCTGCACCAGCCTGGCCGTGGCGTTGAGCGGAAAGCGCGACTCGCCGCCGGCGCCGCGAAGCACCACTGCCGAGCTGTTGATGTCGATCTTGCGGCGGGTGACGGCGTAGCGCTGGAACCAGGTGCCCTCGTCGCCCCCGGGCTTCAGACCGAACCGCTGGAACTCGTCCGCCACATACTTCGCGGTGAGCTCGAGACCGGGGCTCGGCGTGTCCCGCCCGAGCATCGAGTCGTCCGCGATGATGCCGATCCGGCGGGCCACGTCGTCGGCGGTGATCGTCGCGGCCGCGCGCGCGGCCGCGGGCGGAGCCGCGGAGGGGACCCGGGCAGGGCGGGCCGCCTGCGCCGCGGCCGATGAGACGGGGAAGCCGAGGGTGAGGAGCAGGGTGAAACGTCGCATGCTGCGTCCTGAGTCTGAGAGTCGGCATCGCCGTGGCGTCAGGGAAGAAACATAACGCTGCGGCCGCGTTGACTTGGGCGGTGACGGGCCAGTACGTTGTGCCCGCGATGATACGCATGGATGCGCCCCCGGCGCGCACCCGGCTCGATCTGCTCGATCCCATGGAAGTGGCCCGCCTCGGCGGACTCGAGCTGGTGGCCGAGGGCGTGGTCGAGGGTTTTCTGGCCGGCCTGCACCGGTCGCCCCGGCGCGGCTTCTCGGTCGAGTTCGCCGAGCATCGGATGTACCAGCCGGGCGACGATCTCCGCTACGTGGACTGGAAGATCGTCGGCCGGAACGATCGCTATTATGTCAAGCAGTTCGAGGAAGAGACCAACCTCCGCGCCATGCTGGTGCTGGACACGAGCCGCTCGATGGCCTGGAGCGGTGACGCCGACCTCGTGCTCCCGAAGCTCGCCTACGCCCAGCGGCTCGTCGCCGCCCTCGCACTGGTGCTGCTCCGCCAACGCGACGCCACCGGTCTCATCGCGTTCGATGACGAGGTCCGCGCGGTCACGCCGCCCCGAGCGCGGCTGGCGCACTGGCGCCAGCTCCTCGCCACCCTCGAGGCGCTCCGGCCGGGGCGGGGGACCGCGGCGGAGCCCGCTCTGCGCCGCGTGGTGGACCACCTGCGCCGCCGCGGGCTGGTAGTGTTCGTGTCGGACCTGCTGCTCGATCGCACGCTCGCGCTCAAGGCGCTCCGGTTCCTCCGCCACCGCGGACACCAGGTCATCGTGGTGCACGTGATGGATCCCGCGGAGCTCGCACTGCACGGGCCGGCCGAGGCCCGCTTCGAGGACCCCGAAACCCGCGCGGCGGTGGTGGTGCGGCCCAAGGACTGGGCGAACGCGTTTCGCGACACCGTCGAGCACGCGATCGCCGGCTGGCGGCTCGAGTGCCGCCGTCGCGGCATCGCGTATCACCCGGTCCGCACCGACACGCCGTTCGGGACGGTGCTCCGCCGCGTGACCGACGGCCGGGTGGCGTGATGCATACCGCATGATCGGCTTTCTGCACCCCTGGATGCTCGCGGGACTGATTGCGGCGGGCATCCCGATCCTGCTCCACCTGCTCCAGCGCCGCGAGCCGCCTACCGTCGTCTTCCCGGCGGTGCGCTACCTCATCGCCGCCACCCAGCAGCATCAGCGCCAGCTCAAGCTCCGGAACTGGCTGCTTCTGCTCCTGCGCACGACGCTCATCGTGCTGCTCGTGCTCGCGGCCGCCGGCCCGACCGTCCCCGCGCGCGGCGCGCCGGGCCACGCGCCGAGCGCGCTGGTCGTGGTGCTGGACAACAGCGCGAGC
>JBOHSN010000073.1:0-22235 GCA_050733215.1 Gemmatimonadales bacterium | reverse complement strand
TCCCCTCACGGGGAGCCCTCAGAGCGGGAAACGGGACTCGAACCCGCGACCCCAACCTTGGCAAGGTTGTGCTCTACCAACTGAGCTATTCCCGCGAAGCGGACCGCATTCTAGCAACCGGGCCACCTCGGCGCAACGCCGCATTGGCCGCGCCCGCTGCTCCGGGTGCGCGGCTGAGTGGAGGCGAGGGGGATCGAACCCCTGACCTCGTGAATGCCATTCACGCGCTCTCCCAACTGAGCTACGCCCCCATATATATTGGTCGGCCTTCGTGCGCCGGCCAGAGCAGCAGGGCAAGCTAGCCGGCGCTCTGAGGGGTGTCAAGCAATTAGAGGAGCCATGGCGAAGAAGAAGTCCACCCCTTCCGACCCCCCCGCAAAGCGCGCAAGTACGCCCCGGGACAAGCGTCCGCCCGCGCCGGCCGAGCCCCCGCCGCCCCTCAGCGACGATCTCTCCACCGCCGAAATCCTGGCCGCCTCGCCGCCGGCCAAGCGCCGCGCCCGCAAGGCCCCGACGTCGCGGAGCCTCGGCGTGTTCGACGCCGACCGGGACATCCTCGACCAGTACCTCTACGAGGTGAGCCAGACGCCCCTCCTCACCCCGCCGCAGGAGATCGCCATCGCGCGGAAGGTCCGCGCCGGGGACCAGGAGGCGATGCAGGAGCTGGTGAAGCGCAACCTGCGGTTCGTCATCTCGGTGGCCAAGAAGTACCAGAACCGCGGCCTGCCGCTCACCGATCTGATCGGTGAGGGCAACGTCGGGCTCCTCACCGCGGCGCGGAAGTTCGATCCCGACCAGGGCGTAAAGTTCATCTCCTATGCCGTGTGGTGGATCCGCCAGGCGATCCTCGCCTCGCTCGCCCGCCAGGGGCGCACGGTCCGCGTCCCGCTCAACCGCACCGCGGACCTCTCGCGCATCGTGCGGACGGCGGAGGCGCTCCGGCAGGAGCTGCGCCGCGAGCCCACCCCGGAGGAGATCGCCGCGTCGGTCGGACTCTCGCTCGACGTGGTGCAGTCGCTCGCGGCGCTCAACACCGCCGAGGTCCGGCTCGACGCGCCGCTCGACCCCGAGGGCGACCGCTCGCTCATCGAGCGCTTCGTGGCCGACGACCACGCCGACACCGAGGAGCAGGCGATGGACCGCTTCCTCTCGGACGAAGTGGAGCAGGCGCTGAAGACGCTGCCGCCCCGGGACGCGAAGGTGCTGCGGCTCTACTTCGGGCTCGACGGCGGCCGCGAGCACACGCTCGAGGAGATCGGCGGTATGCTCGGCGTCACCCGCGAGCGGGTGCGGCAGCTGCGCGACCGCGCGCTGAAGCGGCTCCGGGAGGGTGAGGTCGGACGCGCGCTGGCCAGCTTCGCGGCATAGCGGATAGCGGATAGCCGATAGCCCAAGTAGCTTTTCTTCGTGCTACGCTCCGTAGCGACCCACGCCGCCCAGCCTCGCACTTTCGTCACCCGGCTCGGCCGCTTCAGCACCGAGGCGGGGCGCGCGCTCGCCGACGTGCGCACCTGGCGTCCGCTGGTTCTGGGCCAGATGCGCCGCCTCGGCGTCGACTCGATCCCCATCGCCATCTTCATCGCCGTCTTCACTGGCATCGTCCTCTCCCTCCTCTCGTCCTACATCTTCACCGGCGCGGTCCCGCTCTACTTCGTGGGCGCGCTGGTCGCCAAGACGGTGATGATGGAGCTCGGACCGGTGCTCACCGGGATGGCCCTGGCCGGCCGAGTGGGGGCGAACATCGCCGCGGAGCTCGGTACGATGCGGGTTACCGAGCAGATCGACGCGCTCGAGACGCTGGCCTACGACCGGAACGCGTACCTCGTCGTGCCCCGGGTCCTCGCGGCGATCCTCATGTTCCCGGTGGTCACCGCCTTCGCGATGGCCGTGGGCGTCACGGCAGGATGGGCCACCTCGCTTCAGCTGCTCGACCTCTCCACCAACGAATTCGTGAAGGGGCTCCGGCAGTTCTATCAGTTCAAGGACATCTGGTTCGGGCTGGTGAAGAGCGCCAGCTTCGGCGCGGCGGTGGCGCTGATGGGCTGTCTCGAAGGGATCGCCACGACGGGCGGCGCCGCGGGCGTGGGCCGCGCCACCACCCGTGCCGTCGTCCTCGGCTGCCAGGCGATCCTGGTGCTGGACGCCTTTTGGGCGCTGGTGCTTTTGTGAGGGCGGAAGAGGGCGGGAGAAGGCGGGAGAGGGCGGGAACGCCCCGCGCGCGTGCCGGCTCGGGAGTGCCGGCATCCTCTCCCGCCCTCTCCCGCCGTCTCCCGTCTTCTCCCGCCCCATGATCAGGCTCTCCGACGTTCACAAGTCTTTCGGCGAAAAGGCGGTTCTCCGCGGCCTCACGCTCGAGGTGCCCGAGGGGATGAACACGATGATCATCGGGGCGTCGGGCAGCGGGAAGAGCGTGACCCTCAAGCTCATCGTGGGGCTGATCGAGCCGGACGCCGGACGGGTCGAGGTCGACGGGCGCGACCTGGCCGAGCTGGACCGCGAGGGGCTCACCGAGCTGCGGGGCGCCATCGGCTACGTGTTCCAGTTCGCCGCCCTGTTCGACTCGATGACCGTGGCCGACAACCTGCGCCTGGGCCTGGTGAAGCGCCGGCTCGGCGAGGATGAGATCGCCGCGCGCATCGCGGAGAGCCTGGCGCTGGTCGAGCTCGCGGGGCAGGAGGACCGGTACCCGCCGGAGCTCTCGGGCGGGATGCGGAAACGCGTGGGGATCGCCCGGGCGGTCGCGCTTCGCCCGCGCTACATTCTCTACGACGAGCCGACGACCGGGCTCGATCCAGTCACCTCGGCGGTGATGGACCGCCTGATGCAGCGGACCCGGGACCTGGGCGTCACCGGCGTCGTCGTCACACATGACATGCGCAGCGCATTCACCGTCGGTGACCGGATCGCCATGCTTCACGAGGGCGCGATCCGGCAGGCGGGGACGGCGGCGGAGATCCGTCAGACGGCGGATCCGGTGGTGCGGCAATTCATCGAAGGCCGGCCCGACCTCGAGGAGGTTGCGCCGGCCGTGCGGAGGTCCGCCTCGTGAAGCGCGGCAACGAGTTCGCGGTGGGGCTCGCGGTGCTGGCGTCGCTCGCGCTCGTGGTGGGCGGCGCGCTCTGGCTGAGCGAGCGCGACATCAAGGGCAGGAACGACATCTACGTCGCGCGCTTCCGGACGGTCGGCGGGCTGGGCGTCGGTGCACCGGTGACGCTCCGCGGCGTGCGCGTGGGACGGGTCGAGGCCATCCGCCTCGCCCGGGACGAGTGGGTGGAGGCGGAGCTCACCGTCGAGAAGACGGTCTCGCTGCCGGCGCGACCCGCGGTCATCTCGGCTTCGAACAGCCTGTTCGGCGAATGGGCCGCGAACATCATCCCCCTCGAGCCGCTCCCCGACGAACCGGGCATCCGCGCGGCGTTGCTGGAATCCGACGCGCAGGGCGGCGACGCGCTCCCCGGTGCCACGCTGCCGGACATCGGCGAGCTCACGGCGCAGGCCAGCCGGATCGCCGGCGATGTGGCCGACGTCACTGAGCGCATCCGTCTGGCGCTCGACTCCGCGGCTATCCGCGAGCTGCGGCAGAGCGTGCTCGATCTCGCCTCGATCGCGAACAAGACCGTGCGTTTCGCCGACGCGCAGACGACACGTCTCGACCGCGTCGGCGCGAGCGTGGCCACGTCGGCCGAGGCGTTCGCCGGCATCGCGAAGAACTTCGAACGTACCGTCGCCCGGATCGACACCGCGACCAACCAGAACCAGTTCGCCGAGATCGTCAACAACACGCGCGCCTCGAGCGCCGATCTCCGCGCCGCCGCCGCCGACTTCCGCTCCCTCACCGGCGCCCTGCGCGACAATCAGGCGAGCCTCGTCCGGGTGATTCAGACCGCCGACTCGCTGCTGGTCAAGATGCAGTCGCCCTCCAGTACGATGGGGCGCCTCGCTACCGACTCGACGCTCTACGTGGAGACCACGGCGTCGGTCCGCGAGCTCCGGCAGCTGCTGGCCGACATTCAGGCCAATCCCCGGAAGTACCTCAAGATCTCCGTCTTCTGATGAGCAAGCGGCGGGCGGAGCTCGAAGTGAGCGCGGGCGGGATCGTGTTCCGCCGGCTGCCCGACCGGAGCGCGCACTATCTGCTCATCCGCGATTCGTACGCCAACTGGGGCTTTCCAAAGGGGCACCTGGAAGACGGCGAGTCGCCGGCCGATGCAGCCCGCCGCGAGACCGCGGAGGAGACCGGCCTCAGCGACCTGGCGCTGCAAGGTCCCATCCGGGTGATCGACTGGCATTTCCGCTTCCGTGGGCGGCACATCCACAAGTACTGCCACTTCTTCCTTTTTGAATCCGCCGGATGCGAGCCGATGCCGCAGCTCGACGAGGGGATCACGGCGTGCGCCTGGCATCCGCTCGAGGGAGCGCTCGAGACCCTGTCCTACGACAACGCCCGCGGGGTGCTCAAGCGCGCGAGCGAGATGGTGCGCACACTGGTGGCGGTGGGCGCCGGCCGTCCCGCCCGCGGACCAACCCCCGCCGAGAGCTAGATTGTGGCGGTCGTGGCCGCGCTGCTGGAGAGTCGCGCCGGGCTGCTCGCGCTCCGGCGCTCCTTGCCGGCTACCGGACCCGGGGTCGTGGCGTGCCGCTCGCTCGCCGGTTTGCGCCGGGTGCTCGAGACCCGGCTCACCGACGCGGTGGTGCTCGCGCCCACCGCCGCGGCCCTGCCCGATGTCACCGCGCTTCGCGCAGGGCTGCCGGGCATCCCCGTGATCGCGTACGCCGCGTTCCGGCCGGATGACGGCGAGCTGCTGCTCGCGTGCCGCGATCACGGGCTCGCGGCGGCCGCCGTGGCCGGGGTGGACGATCCGGTGGTGGGCGATATCGTGGTGCGCTGCTCGCTCACCGCCGCCCGCACCCGCGCCCTCGCCGACGGGCCGCGCATGCTCCGGCTCACCGAGCCGCTGCAGCGCGAAGCCTGGGACGTGCTGGTCCGGGAGGTGGAGCGTCCGGTACGGACGGTCTCGCTGGCACGGCGCCTCGCGGTGAGCCGCGAGCATCTCTCGCGACAGTTCGGGGCAGGGGGCGCCCCGAATCTCAAGCGTGTGATCGACCTCGCCCGGATCGCCTGCGCCGCGCAGCTGCTCCAGAACCCCGCGTACCGGATCGGCCACGTGGTGCGGCTGCTCCACTTCGCGTCATCCAGCCATCTGGCCGGGACGGCGCGGCGGATTGCGGGCGTCTCACCGTCCGTCTTGCCTGAGCTTGGGCCGAGAGGGGTGCTGCTCGCGTTCGCGGGGGGGAAGACACGGAGCCGCGTCTACTAGCCTCGTCCGGTGCCCGCGGCGGAGTACGCCGCCGGCCACAGCTGCAGCACCAGGAGTGCGGCGAGGCCGGCGAACAGGAGCAGGGAGCTGCGCGGTCGCTCGGGGCGCAGGACCCAGCGGTCGACGAAGGCGAAGAATCGGTCAACCATTCTCATCGCCGGTCCCTTGGAGAGGGAGTGTCGCTGACGTCGGACTCGATGCTGAGGCGCGGGTGCGACCCCCGCAAGACGACGGAGGTGCCCGGGTGAGTGGAATCGGATGGCTCCGAGGCCTGCCTGCCGCCGTGATCTGGGTCCTGGCGGAGGCAGGAATCGGGATCGACCCCGCTGCGCAGCAGCCGCCGACGTCCGACTCGATTCAGCGCGCCTCGATCGTGGCCGGCTACCACGCGGGTTTTCTCTGTTCGGCGGTGTTTCTGGCGCGACGGGATCCGGCCGCGGTGGCACAGGACGAGCTCGGCCCCGCGCTCCTCGACCATCCGGCCGACACCGCCCGGCGAGTGCGGCCGGTCCGGATCGGGATTGACCGCAAGGCTCGGATGGTATCCGCCGTCCCCGGCATTCCAGACGATCCCTTCTTCCGGGGTGAGCCGCGCCGCGCCGTGTTTAAGCCGGGACGCGGCTGCACGCTGCTGCCACCCGGCGCCCGTGCGAGCGACGCGGAGCGCCTGCCGCCGGTTCCCCCGTGGACTCCGCCGAACGTCGGCTCGCGGTCCTGGCCCGACGGCGACCTGCTGCCGCGCGCTCCGCTGCCCGGAGAGGTGGATTCGGCGCGCCTGGTGGCGGCGGTCGACTCCGCGTTCGCCGACTCGGCATACAGTCCACATCACACCCTCGGCGTGGTGGTGGTGTACCGTGGCAGGATCGTGACGGAGCGGTACGCACCCGGTTGGAGCATGCACACCCAGTACCGCACCTGGTCGACCGCCAAGAGCATCGCCAGCGCGCTGGTTGGCATTCTCGTGGCGCAAGGGAAGCTGGATCTCCAGGCCCCCGCACCGATCGCCGAGTGGCGCCACCCGCTGGATCCGCGGGGCGCGATCACCATCGAGCATCTGTTGCATATGAGCAGCGGGCTTGTCAGCGGGGGCAGCAGGACGCCCCTGGGCTACTGGGGGGGAATCGACATCGCGGCGGACGCCGCTGCCGCGCAACCGGAGCGCGCGCCGGGGACGCGATGGAAGTATTCCAACTACGACACGATCCTGCTGCTTCGCGCCGCGCGCGAGGTGCTCGGCGACGACGCCTACGCGAGTTTTCCCCGCCGGGCGTTGCTCGATCGGATCGGCATGCACCACACGTTTCCCGAGACCGACCCCTTCGGTAACTACGTCCTGAGCAGCCAGGTCTACTCCACTCCCAGGGATCTGGCCCGGTTCGGGCTGCTCTATCTGAACGACGGAGTCTGGAACGGCCAGCGCATCCTGCCGGAAGGGTGGGTCGCTTTCACGGTGCAGCCGGCTCCGGCTCATGACCCCGGCGGGCGCGCGTCAGCCTGGGGCTACGGCGCCCACTGGTGGCTGCTCGGCCGAGACCCGAGGGTGCCGGCAGACGCCTACACCACCGACGGCCGCCGGGGTCAGCACGTGAGCGTGGTGCCATCGCGGCAGCTCGTGGTGGTGCGGACCGGGCTCGATCCGGAGCCAAACGGCTGGGACCAGGCGGGGTTTGTCGCGGACGTTCTAGCGGCGATTCGTCATTGACCGCTTCACCGCTTCACCGCTTCACCGCTTCACCGCTTCACCGCTTCACCGCGGAGGCGCGGTGAAGCGGTTGCGGTGCTCCCGGTCGCCCGGCCGGCTTTACCGCCCAAGCCCTTTCCATTATTCCTTGTGCCGCCTGACGATCTTGTCGCCGGGGCTGCTTGTGATTATTTTCACAAGCTATCTGACCCGGCACCTTCTAGCCCACTGCTACCGACGCCATGGCGACCCAATCCTCCATTCTCCGTCCCGGTGAACTGAAAGAGGTTCTGCTCCGCGAGATCGCGGCGGCCGACATCGCCACGACCGACACGGCGGAAGTCGGCACCGTGCTCGAGGTGCGCGACGGTGTGGCCCGCATCTACGGCCTCATGTCCGCCGTCGCGGGCGAGATGCTCGAGTTCACGGCCTCGGAGACCGGCGAGACGGTGGCCGGGCTGGTGCTGAATCTCGAGGAGGACAACGTCGGCGCCGCGATCATGGGCGACTATCTCAAGCTGAAGGAAGGCGATGAGGTCCGGCGCACCGGCCGCCTGCTCGACGTCCCGTCCGGGCCGGCCATGCTGGGCCGGGTGGTGGACGCCTTGGGCCGCCCGGTGGACGGCCGCGGTCCGATCCAGACGACGTCGTCGCGGCCGGTGGAGGTGATCGCGCCGGGCATCATCGTGCGGCAGCCGGTGAAGGAGCCGCTCCAGACCGGCATCAAGGCCATCGACTCGATGATCCCGATCGGCCGCGGGCAGCGCGAGCTGATCATCGGCGACCGGGGCACCGGCAAGACCGCCATCGCCATCGACACGATCATCAACCAGAAGGGCCAGGGCGTGGTCTGCGTCTACGTCGCCATCGGGCAGAAGCGCTCGACGGTGGCGTCGGTCGTGGACCGGCTCCGGGAAGCCGGCGCCATGGAGTACAGCATCGTCGTGGTGGCCAGCGCCTCCGAGCCGGCGCCGCTGCAGTACATCGCGCCGTACTCCGGCTGCGCCATGGCCGAGCACTTCATGTACGAGGAGGGGAAGGCCACCCTCTGCGTGTACGACGATCTCTCCAAGCAGGCCGCCGCGTACCGCCAGCTCTCGCTGATTCTCCGCCGCCCGCCGGGCCGGGAGGCGTACCCGGGCGACGTCTTCTACCTGCACAGCCGCCTGCTCGAGCGCGCCGCCAAGATCTCGGAGGAGCCGGAGCTTGCCCGGCTCGATCGGCGGGTGAAGAAGCCGGGCGGCTCGCTGACGGCGCTGCCGGTCATCGAAACGCAGGCCGGCGACGTCTCGGCGTATATCCCGACCAACGTCATCTCGATCACCGACGGCCAGATCTACCTCACGACCGAGCTCTTCTACGCGAACGTGCGCCCGGCGGTGGATCCGGGCATCAGCGTGAGCCGCGTGGGCGGCAACGCGCAGATCAAGGCGATGAAGCAGGTCGCGGGACCGCTCCGGCTGTCCCTTGCGCAGTACCGCGAGCTCGAGGCGTTCGCCCAATTCGGCTCCGATCTCGACGCCGCCACCCAGCGCCAGCTCGCGCGCGGCGCCCGGCTGGTCGAGATCCTCAAGCAGCCGCAGTACGGGCCAATGCCGGTCGAGAAGCAGGTCGCGATCATCTACGCGGCCACCAACGGCTATCTCGACGACGTGCCGGTAACGCACGTGCGGCGGTGGGAGGCGGAGTTCCTGGAGTTCCTGGAGGCGCAGCACCCGAAGGTGCTCGAGGGCATCCGCACGAAGAAGGCGCTGGACGACGCCAATACGAGCGCGCTGAAGGCCGCGATTGGCGCGTTCAAGCAGCTCTTCTCGGCTGACTGATGGCCAAGGGCCGGCAGCTCAAGGGGCGGATCCGCTCGGTCCGCAACACCAGAAAGATCACCCGGACGATGGAGCTGGTGGCCACGTCCAAGCTCAAGCGGGCGCAGGACCGGGTGGTCGCGGCTCGGCCCTACTCGGAGGCGCTCCGCGAGGTCATGGCCGACCTGGTGACACCGGATCTGGCCGAGCAGTTCCCGCTGCTCCGCCAGCCCAAGCCGCCCGCTCAGGGCGGGCCGCGCCGGGCCGCCGTCATTCTGCTCACGTCCAACCGCGGTCTTGCGGGCGCCTTCAACGCCAACCTGATCAAGGAAGCGCGCCGGCGCATCGAGCAGCTCGAGTCCGAGGGGCTCAGCGTGGATCTCTACGGCGTCGGCAAGAAGGGCATCGGCTTCTTCAAGTATCTCGGCCGGACCCTCGCCGCGGAGCGCCAGGACATCGGCGACCGCCCGACGGTGGAGCACGCCGCCGAGATCGCCTCGCCGCTCATTGCCGCGTACGAGGCCGGGGAGCTCGCGAGCGTTGACCTGGTGCAGGCGCGGTTCCTGAGCGCGATCTCGACGCCGCCGGGCACCGTCCGCATTCTGCCCGTCGAGATGGGCGGGAGCGGGCGGGAGCGGGCGGGAGCGGGCGGGAAGGGACGGACCGCGAACTACATCCTCGCCCCCAGCGCCGACGCCATCCTCGAGGAGCTGCTCCCACTCTATGTGCGGAATGCGGTGTACCGCGGGCTGGTGGAGACGGTGGCGTCCGAACACGGCGCCCGGCGCACGGCGATGAAGAACGCGACGGACAATGCCGGTGAGCTAATACAGATCCTGACACGTACCTACAACCGGCAACGGCAAGCTCAGATCACTCAGGAGATTGCTGAAATAGTGGGTGGCGCTGCCGCGCTCCAGGGCTGAGCGCTGCGCGCTCAGCCCTGAAGAGTAGGCGGTAGCGGCGGTACGGGCGGTAAAGGCGGTAGAGTTTGGCCGGTACGGTGAGAACGGCAGCAACGCGAAAGCACCTGGCAGCCTTCGGTACATGGTAACCCCTGTGCCGCCTCTACCGCCCGTACCGCCTCTACCGCCTACGTGAACACCGACGAAACCAGACAACCGAGACACCCATGGCAACTGTCGCCGCAACCCAACCGCACGCCGCAAGCGCGAACAAGTCGACCAGCAGCACCGGGCGAATCGTTCAGATCATCGGCCCGGTGCTCGACGTGGAGTTCGAGCCCGAGCAGCTGCCCGAGCTCTTGAACGCCATCGTGATCGAAGACGCGAAGGCCGGGCTCCGGGTCGTGGCCGAGGTCCAGCAGCACATCGGCCAGAACCAGGTGCGCGCGGTCGCGATGAGCAGCACGGACGGCCTGGTGCGCGGCATGCCGGCGCGCGACCTCGACGGTCCGATTTCGGTGCCCGTCGGCGCGGTGGCACTCGGCCGGATCCTCAACGTGCTGGGCGAGCCGGTGGACGGCGGCGACCCGATCCCGAAGGACGCCGAACGGTGGGCCATCCACCGCGAGACGCCGAAGTTCGTGGATCTCGAGCCCAAGACCGAGGTCTTCGAGACCGGCATCAAGGTCGTCGACCTGATCGCCCCGTTCGTGAAGGGTGGCAAGATCGGCCTGTTCGGCGGCGCCGGCGTGGGCAAGACCGTGGTGATCCAGGAGCTCATCAACAACGTGCAGAAGGGCCACGGCGGCAAGTCGGTCTTCTGCGGCGTAGGCGAGCGGACCCGCGAAGGCAACGACCTCTACCTCGAGTTCAAGGAAGCGGGCATCCTCGGCTCGGTCGCGCTGGTCTACGGCCAGATGAACGAGCCGCCCGGCGCACGTCTCCGGGTGGGTCTCAGCGGCCTCACCATCGCGGAATACTTCCGCGACGTCGAAGGCCAGGACGTGCTCCTCTTCATCGACAACATCTTCCGGTTCACCCAGGCGGGGTCCGAGGTGTCCGCGCTGCTCGGGCGGATGCCGAGCGCGGTGGGCTACCAGCCAACGCTGGGCACCGAGATGGGCGAGCTGCAGGAGCGGATCACCTCGACCACCAAGGGATCCATCACGTCGGTGCAGGCGATCTACGTGCCCGCCGACGACCTCACCGATCCGGCCCCCGCGACGGCGTTCGCGCACCTCGATGCCACCGTCGTGCTCTCGCGGGCCCTCACCGAGATCGGCATCTACCCCGCGGTCGACCCGCTCGACAGCGCCAGCCGCATCCTGTCGTCGGAGATCCTGGGCCAGCGGCATTACGACGTGGCCATCGGGGTGCAGCGGACGCTCCAGCGCTACAAGGCGCTTCAGGACATCATCGCCATTCTCGGCATGGACGAGCTTTCCGAGGAGGACAAGCTCGTGGTGGCGCGGGCGCGCCGGCTGCAGCGGTTCCTGTCGCAACCCTTTTTCGTGGCGGAGCAGTTCACCGGGTTTCCCGGGAAGTACGTCAAGCTGGAAGAGACCGTGGCGAGCTTCGAGCGGCTGCTCTCCGGCGAGTTCGACCACCTGCCGGAGCAGGCGTTTTACATGGTAGGCGGGATCGACGACGCGGTGGAGAAGGCCAAGAAGCTCGCGAGCTCGTGATGCGAGTCACGGTCATTTCCCCCGAGGCGGCTATGTTCGACGGCGACGCCGACGCCGTAGTGGCGCCGGCGTTCGACGGGGAAGTCGGTATCCTTCCCCGCCACGCGCCGTTCATGACGCTGCTTGGACGCGGCACCCTCACGGTGCGCCGCGGGGGCGGCGCTACACGATTTCTGGTGCGCGGCGGATTCCTTCAGGTCGCTGGCGACCGCGTTCGCGTCGTCGCCGAACACGTACAAGGAGCTCCCGATGCGTCGTAGCGTGTGTGCGTTTCTCGTGCTTCTCGCCGCCGGCGCGGGCGTGGCCACCGCCCAGGAAACCGGCACGCCGGTGTTCAAGGCGCCGTACCGGGCATTCCAGTCCCACGAGTTCGGCGCGAACCTATCGTTCCCGGAAGGACCGGCCGACTTCGGGCTGGAGGGCTTCTATACCTACGGCTACAACCGGTTCGACATCGGGTTTCGGGGCGGCATCGTCAGCTACGATCTCCCCCTTGGTGACGACGAAACCCGTATCGCACTCGGCGCCAGCTTCCGCGCTCGGGTGGTCGAAGCGACGAGCAGCTTCCCGCTCGACGGAGCGCTCACCCTCGGCATCGGTACTCAGTTCGGCGAGGGGTCTGACGTCGCGTACCTTCCGGTCGGCATCTCGCTCGGCCGCCGGCTCCAGCTGGAGGGCTCCCGCACGAGCTTCGTGCCGTACGTGCACCCGGTGCTCGTACCCCGGTTCGGCGGCGGCGACGACGAGGTCGAGTTCGCGCTCGGCCTGGGCGTCGATATCCGCTTCAGCGATACGATCGACCTCCGGGTGAGCGCCGGGCTCGGGGAGATCGAAGGCGTCGCACTCGGGCTTGCGTTCGTGCGCTGAGCCGGCGTCTCGCCCTGCAACTCGTCGTGCCCGGCCGTCTTCCGGCCGGGCACGTTCGTCTTTAGACTTCGCCCCGCGACGCGTCCAGCGTCCCGCCTAGTCCATCATCCGGAGATCCGCATGAAGCGCCTGCTGCCGGGGATCGTCACGCTGTGCGTCGCGCTCGGCCTCGCACCCACACTCGCCGCCCAGGCGATCGGCCTCCCGGTGTACAACAACGGGATCCCGACGGGGCTCGGGGTGTACGCCGACATCGGTTTCCCCAACGACGCGGCCGGCGGCGGCACCACGTTCGGCGCCACCGGCCGCTTAGGCGTGGGGCCGTTCGGCGTCACGGCGTCCGTGGCGCGCACCAATCCTGAGGGTCCGGTGGACGGCCTCACCAGCGTCGGCGGCACGCTCAACTACAAGGTGTTCGGCGGACCACTGGTGCCGCTCACGGTGACGCTGCAGGGCGGGGCGGGGTACGCCTCGGAGAGCGACCTCAAGTTCTATCGCTTCCCCGTGGGGCTCGGTCTCGGGCTCACGATCCCGAATCCGGCGCTGGCCGTCAAACCGTGGCTGGCGCCCCGGCTCGACATCTCGCGGACCTCGAGCCCGCTCGGCTCGGACACCGAGACCAACTTCGCCATCAGCGGCGGCGTCGAGCTCAACCTGCTCAGCGGACTCGGACTCCACGCGTCGTACGACCGCGTCTTCGCCGATGTCGATGATCCGTCCATCTTCGCGGCCGGCCTGCACTACACCTTCCGGGTGCCGGGCCTTTGAGCGCCCGAGTGGCACGTGCGGCGCTCGTGGCCGCCGCTTTCGCGCTCCAGGCGTGCTCGCTGACGCTGGACGCCCACACGCTCGGGGTGCCGGTGACCATGGCGGCACCCGCCGGCCAGCCGGCCGAGGGAGAGCGGTTCCGGGTCACCTCGCGCGCACTCTACGCGTTCTGGGGCGCGTTCAACGTCAAGCAGCCGTCGCTGCAGAAGACGCTGGCCGCCCAGCTCACGGGCGGGAAAGGGGTGGCCGACCTGCGCATCAAAGTGCGGAGCAGCTTTGGGGATTTGCTGATCACGGCGCTGACCGCGGGGCTGGTGGTGCCTCGCGCCGTCACCTTCGAAGGGGTGATCCTGCGATGATGGTGGGATGGTCGGATGGTCCGATGGACCGTGTATCATCGCTGGCCATCGGTCCATCAGGCCATCGGCCCATCTTCTTGCATTTTCGCGGAGTTTCCGGTTACACTCCCGTCGTCCGCCCTATGTTCCACCGTCTATGAAGGAGGTGATCCATTGTCTAGTGAGAGTTGCATTCGTGGCTCGACTCGGGCAACCGATCGCCGGTTGGTGATCTGACGAGCCGGCATCGTCTCGATCCACGATGCCAACCCCATCGCGCCGCTCCCCTTCGAGGTGGGCGGCGCGATGCACGTCCGGGATCTCCGGCCATGCCTGAATGAGCTACTGGGTCCTTTCCCGCCGCCCCAGGTACAGTCTGCTGTTCGCCCTGCCGCTGCTCGTGCTTTACGAGCTGCTTGCGCTCGCGTTGTCGGGCGGAGCGATGGCGGGCGTGCGGAACGGGGCCGACGTGCTGCTCAAGAGCGTCTTTCTCACGTTCGGCGGGCGCACCGGACTGATCGTGTTCGGTGCCCTGCTGCTCGGCACCGGGGCGTGGCTCGTGTGGCGGGATCGCAAGGCGGGCGGGCCGATCCGATGGGGAATGTTCGGCGCCATGGCGCTCGAGTCACTGGTGTACGCGTCGGTACTGGGCCTGGTGACGGCGACGCTCACCTCGCTGCTGCTCGGCGGCGCGCTGCCGTTTGCCGTCGGTCAGTTCGCGGGGCTCGGCCTCGCGTCGCAAGTGATGATCTCGCTCGGTGCCGGCCTTTACGAGGAGCTGCTGTTCCGGGTGGTGCTGGTCGGCACCCTGGCTTGGCTCGCGCGGCGGCTGCTCGGGAACGCAGTCGCCGCAGGGGCCGTGGCCACGCTGGTGGGCGCCCTGGTCTTTTCCGCCTTTCACTACCTCGGCCCGTACGGCGACCGCCTCGACCTGGGCTCGTTCGCGTTCCGGGCGGTGGCCGGCGTGCTGTTCAGCGTGCTCTATCTGCTGCGGGGATTCGGGATCGCGGCGTGGACCCACGCGCTGTACGATCTGATGCTGGTGGGAGGGTGAACGGTAAGCGGTGAGCGGTGAGCGGTGAGCGATAAGCGGTAAGCGGTAAGCGGGAGTAATGCCTGCCCAGCTCACCGCTCACCGCTTACCGCTTACTCTTTTCGTTGTAGATCGAATCCAGAATCTGCCGCCACAACCCAGCCGGCCGAGCGCCCGCGAGAAGTCCGCCCTCGATGTAGAACGTGGGCGTGCTGGCCGCCCCGGATCGCTGCGACCCTTCCGCCTCGGCCTGGATCTCGGCGCGGACCGCCTCCGACTCGAGGCATTTCACCACCGCTGGACGGGGAAGCTTCACCGAATCCGCCAGCGAGAGGAGGAACGGCCCCGGCTCCTTGAGGGGAGACCAGGTCTCCTGGTGCTGGAAGAGAAGATCGTGGACCGGCCAGAATTTGCCCATGCGCGCCGAGCACATCGCCAGCTCGGCCGCGGCGAGCGCGTTCGCGTGGATCGAGACGAGCGGGAAGTTGATGTACACCCAGCGCACCTTCCCGGTCTGCACGTACTCCTTCTCGAGTGCCGGAAACACTTCGAGGGCGTGCTTCCGGCAGTAAGGACATTGGAAGTCCGACATCTCGTAGACGGTGACCGGCGCGGACGCAGAACCCTTCGCGCGCGAGGCCAAGGGATCCTTGGCGGCTTGCGCCTTCAGAGGCGCGGAGGAGCAGAGGAGCAGAAGAGCAGCAACTGCGATTCGTCTCATTCACCCCTCGCCATCGGGACCCTCGCCACTCACACTCACACTCACACTCACACTCACACTCACTAGTATCTGGGCCTGCGCCGCCCGCTCCGCGCGTCCAGCACCACCGTGTCGCCTGTGACCGGCACGTTCCAGTACCACTCCGAGTTTGGATCGGTGGCGTCCCACGATCTGGAGTAGATCCACCACGGCCTGCCCCGCAAGGTAAAGCTGGCGCGGCCGGTGGCGTCGGTGGTGTCGGCCGCGGCCGCGCGACCGGATCGCTCGGTGAGGCCCCGCACGATGCTGTCGTATCCCGAGTAGGCGCTATCTTCCCAGGCACGGACCCGCCCACGCAGCGGGTCGCTCCGGCTCACGAACGTGCCGCGCGCGGCGTCGAGCGCCCGGCGCGTCTCGGCCTCGCGTGCTTCGGGCTCCTTGAGCCCTTCGCTCAGCCGCCCGAAGCTCGCGTAGAGCTCGCGGTACTCGGGGGCATTTCGGGGAAGGCCGTCGAGCCTGCTTTTGAGAAGCGCGAGGCTGTCGCGCAGCCGGCCGGCGTCCCACGCCGCCCGCGAGTAGGCCGCGAACGGCTCGCGGAACTGCGCGAAGAGGGTGTCGAGCTCGGCGGTGGCCGGACGCGGCGTGCGGGCTCGGGCTTCCAGCGCGCCGAGCACGCTGTCGCGGTCGTACGGAAGCGCAACGAGTCCCAGCCCCGAGACCGGCGTCGGGATGGAGTCCGGACCGGGAATGAGCACGCGAACGACCGTCTCCTTGGACGCGTCGCACCCGGCGAGCGCCAGGAGAAGGAGCAGCGAAATTCGTGGCACTGCTGAAAAGTATGTTCTACGGAACGGCCCTACAACTCGCCTGCGTGGCAGGGCTGGCCGCGCAAGAGCCGATCGATCGTCTCATTCCGCCACGGCCCACCGGGTATGTGAACGATCTGGCGGGCGTCATCGACCCGTCCGCGGCCGCGGAGATGGAGCGGCTGATCGAGCGGCTCCGCGCCGCGACCGGCGCCGAGGTGGCGGTGGTTACCCTCCCCACGCTGGGCGACCGCACCGAGTCGGAGCTTGCGCTCGCCATCCTGCGTCGCTGGGGGGTCGGCGCGCGCGCCGACATCGGCGACTCCACGCGCAACGCCGGCCTCGTGCTGCTGCTCGTGCCGCGCCAGGAGGGGAAGCCCGGGAGTGGCGCGATCAGGGTCGAGGTCGGCTATGGCCTCGAGGGCGTCGTCACCGATGCGACGGCGGGCCGCGTTCGGGATCTCATGCTTCCCGCCGCGCGCCAGGGCAACTACTCCGAGGCGCTGCTCGGAGGCACGCGGGCGCTCGCGGCGATCATCGCGGACGGCTTCGGCGTGAGCGACTCAGCGCTGACCGCGGCACGGCCCCCGCCTGCACCGCGGGGGGTGAGCGGCGGCATCCCCACCTGGCTTCCGCTGCTCCTGTTCATCGCGTTCCTCCTGCTGTCGCGCGTTGGCGGTCGGCGCGGCCGGCGCCGGATATATTGGGGTGGCCCGTGGATCGGCGGTGGCTGGGGCGGTGGCGGCGGATTCGGCGGCGGCAGCTGGGGCGGCGGTGGGTTCGGCGGCTTCGGCGGTGGGGGTGGTGGTGGCGGCGGCGCCGGCGGGAGATTCTGATGCACGACGACGTCACTCGCCTCACCGAGCGGTTCCTGTCCGATGCCGACCGGTCGCTCGGGGCGGGGTACACCGCGCTGCTGGTCGGCTCGGCCGCACGCGAGGAGTACGTGCCCGGGCGGTCGGACGTGAATCTCATGCTCATCCTCGCAGAGGCCGGCCCGGCGTCGCTGCGCGCGCTGCAACCCGCGTTCGACCGCTGGCGCGCGTCCTCACCGGTGCTGCCGCTCCTCATCACGCGCGACGAGTGGAACCAGGCCGGCGACGCCTTCCCCATCGAGATCTGCGACATGCGTTCAGCCTACCGCGTGCTGCGGGGTCCCGACCTCCTCGCCGCGGTCGAGCCCGACCGGGCCGCCCTCCGCACCGCGCTCGAACGCGAGTTCCGCGGCAAGCTGCTCCGCCTGCGCCAGGCCTACACGCTCCATGGCGACAACCCCGACGCCCTGGGCGACGTCGCCTCCGACAGTGTGTCCACCGTCGTGCTGCTGTTCCGCTGCCTGCTGGTCCTCGCTGGAGGGGACCGGGCGGGCGACGGCGCGGCGGTCCTCCGCGCCGCCGGCGCCCTGGTCGGCTTCGACCCGGCGCCGGTCGAGGAGCTGTTCCGCCGGCGGGGACAGCGGGGTCCACGCTGCACCGCGGCGGAGTTCGAGCGCTACCTCGACACCGTCTCGCGCAGCGTCCGTTTCGCCGACGAACATCATCCCGGAGATCCGCCGCAATGAACGCTCATGCCGTACGCGTGCCGATGCTCCTCGCCGCCCTCACGCTGGCGTCGGGGTGCGGGTACAACACCATCCAGACGCTCGACGAGCGGGTCAATCAGGCGAAGGGGCAGATCGAGACGCAGCTCCAGCGCCGGGCGGACCTGATCCCGAACCTGGTCGAGACTGTGAAGGGTGTGGCCGCGCAGGAGACGACGGTCTTTACCAACATCGCGAACGCGCGGGCTCGACTGTCCGGGGCGGTGCAGTCCGGCGATGTCGGCGACATGGCCGCCGCGAACGCGGAGCTGACCCAGGGGCTGGGCCGCCTGCTGGCGATCGTGGAGAATTATCCGCAGCTCCGCTCGAGCGAGAGCTTCCGGCAGCTCCAGGATCAGCTGGAGGGCACCGAGAACCGGATCGCGGTCGCGCGGACCGACTACAACACGTCGGTGGGCGAGTACAACGCGTACATCCGGCGCTTCCCCTATAACCTCACGGCGAGAGTGTTCGGACTCGGCACGCCGAGGGAGTATTTCGAAGCAGCCCCCGGCGCGCAGGAGGTACCGAAAGTGACCTTCTAGTAGGCGGGAGAGGGCGGGAGCGGACGGGAGAGGGCGGGAAAGGGAAGCCGTTCATGCGAAGAAGGCTGCAGGGCGAATAAGCCTTGCAGCCGTCTTCACGTTACCGGCCAAACCTTACCGTCGTTACCGTCTCGACCGCCCTTACCGCCTACTGTCTGTCCCCAGGTCAATCGAAGACGACTGTCTCAGGCATCACATACCGCAGTGGATTCACGGCCCTCCCATTCACATGAACCTCATAGTGAAGGTGCGGGCCGGTGGCGAGGCCGGAGTTGCCCACCAGGGCGATCTTCTCGCCGCGCGAGACGCGGTGACCCTGACGCACCAGGAGCCGGGAGGCGTGGGCAAACCGGGTCATGATGCCGTAGCCGTGATCGATCTCGATGGTGTGGCCGTACCCCGCCTCCCATCCCGCCGAGCGGACGATGCCTGCCGCTGGCGCCTCGATGGGCGTGCCCATCGGCGCGGAGACGTCAATGCCCTCATGCGGGCGAGCCACGTGGAGCACCGGGTGCGACCGCATCGACGAGAACGCGCTGGTCAGCCAGCCCTGGGTGGGCATGATGGACGGTGTGGCGGCGAGGCGCTCCTTGTGGGAGGCCAGACTGTCCGCCGCCGCGTCAAACGACGACGCCAGCAGGTTGGCACGGCGGATCAATGCGTTGAGGTCCACCCGGACGTCGGCGGCCCGGCGGAGCCCCGGCGTGGCGGCGTCGGTGGGCTCCGCGCCCGCGGCGACGGGACCGCCGATGCCGGCGGCCTGCACCTGCGGATCGATGGGCTCGAGGTTCGCCAGGACACGGATGCGGGCGTCGCGGCGGGAGATCAGCGCGATGGTATCGGACAGGTGTTCCAGCCGGCCGCTCAGATCGCCGATTTCTCGGACCAGCTGCTCGTTCTCGGCTTCGAGCGCGGCGGTGCGAGACAGGTCCAGCCGCCGCGACACCGTGGCATAGCCGACCAGGAGGGCGCTCACCAACAGCGCCACCGCGACCGTGCCTGCGAGCCGCAGCAGACCGCGCGACACCTCGAGCACCTTCGAAGGCGCGGCGCCGTTCGGAACGAGCAATATGGTCCAGCGCCGCTTCGCCATGCGATTCCGCCTGAGTGTAATTCGGGCCGGCCGGCTGCCGGCGCGCTCAAAATGGCGCCTCGCGCAGCCTGCGTGAGTGATAAGGGTCACCCCTGAGGCAGGGCAAAAGTCCTGCCGTCCGGGGCGGTTGTCAAGCCGAACGGTGCATGGCTAACCCTTTGACATTCCAAGGGCTGCACACCGGCATCGTAAGTGTCAGACGGGGAGGGGCTTGGGGAAGAGGACGCCGGGGGGTTGGACCGTCTGCCCCGGAGTGGGCGGAGTCTCGAGTGCAGTCCATCGCGCGCCTGCGGCATCCCCGCCGCAGCCCAACGCCGCCCAGATCAGTTGCGCCTTGCCGGGGATGAACGGCGTGACCAGTACCGCGAGCCGCCAAAGCGTGCGTGCCAGGGTCGCGAGCGCCTGGTCCAACTCGACGTCTCGAGCCTCCTTCGCGAGCGTCCAGGGCGCGGTGCGCTGGATGTACAGGTTGGCGGCCGCGACCAGTTCCCAGGCGGCCTCGGCCCCATCCCGCAGATCGAGCCGGTCCATCGCCGCGCCGTACGCCGCCACCACCCGAAGCCCCGCGGCGTCGAGCGTGGTCGCCTCGCCGGCAGGGATGGTGCCGCCACGGTACTTCACGACCATGGCGAGCGAGCGGGACACCAGGTTGCCGAGTCCGTCGGCGAGGTCCGCGACGTAGCGCTCGTCGAAGCGTTCCCAGGTAAAGTTGCCGTCCGCCTCGAACCCGACTTCGCGGAGCAGGAAGTAGCGGAGCGCGTCCGGGCCGTGCCGGTCGATGGCCACGTCGAGGCTCACCGCGCCTCCTTCCGACTTCGAGACTTTGGCGCCGGCCCACTGCACGTAGCCGTGCGCCCAGACCTTCCGCTGCACCGGCAGGCCGGCGCTGAGGAGCATCGCCGGCCAGAGCGCGCAATGCAGCCGGGAGATCCCCTTGCCGATCACGTGCAGATCGGCGGGCCACAGCCGGTCGAAGCCGGATCCGGGAAAGCCGGTCGCGGAGAGATAATTGATGAGGGCGTCGAACCACACGTACACCGTGTGCTCCGTGTCGCCGGGGAAGGGGATGCCCCAGGCGAACCGGACCCGCGAGATCGAGATGTCCTCGAGCCCGTCCTCGAGCACGCGGATGACCTCGTTCCGGCGGATCGCCGGGTCGACCGTCAACTCGCCGGAGCGGATGAGGTCGAGCACGCGCGGTCCCCACCGGCTCAATCGGAAGAAATAGTTCCGCTCCCGGCGCCGCTCGAGGTCGCGGCTCGGGTGCTCGACGCACCGCCCGTCCACGATCTGGGATTCCTGCTTGAACTCCTCGCAGCCGACGCAGTAGAGGCCTTCGTACTCGCCAACGTAGATGTCCTCGGGGTTGTGCTCCCGGATCAGCTCGATGAAGCGGGTGACCGACCGCTTGTGCCGCTCCTCCGTGGTGCGGATCCAGTCATCGTTCGAGCAGAGGAGCCGGGCCCACGTCCGGGCGAACCGCTCGGCGATCGTGTCCACCCACGTCTGCGGCGGCATGCCGGCCTCCTCGGCCGCCTGCGCCACCTTCTGGCCGTGCTCGTCCATTCCCATGAGAAACCGCACGTCGTCGCCCCGAAGCCGCCGATACCGGGCGATGCAGTCGGCGCCGATCTTTTCGAGCGCGTGGCCCAGGTGGGGATCGCCGTTCGCGTAATCGATCGCCGTCGTGAGGAAGAAGCGGCTCACTCACGCCGCCGGCGCTGCGAGTCGGGCGGGCGGGCAGCCGGAGCGTTCGGACCGGCATCGCGCGGCGAGGCCGCGTCGTCAGCACCCACGGCCTGCCCGTCCGCCCGCCCGCCCGCCTGCTCCTCCTCACGCAGCTGCACCAGCGAGATAATGCGGGACCCGTGCGCATCGCTCCGGAGGAAGACGCGCTCGCGGAAGATGTCCACCGCCACGACCTTCTCCAGGCCGACCGCGGTGCGCACGCTCTTCCCCTCGCGGGGGAACCGCTTCCGGGCCTCGACGTAGAACTCGTGCTCGTACTTGAGGCAGCAGAGCAGGCGGCCGCAGCCGCCCGAGATCTGGGACGGGTTGAGCGAGAGGTGCTGGTCCTTGGCGAGCGCGAGGTTGACCGGCGAGAGCTCGGTGAGCCAGGTGGAGCAGCAGTATTCCCGGCCGCAGCGTCCCACACCGGAAAGGCGCGCCGCCTCGTGGCGAGGGCCGATCTGCCGGAGCTCGATGCGAGTGCGGAACAGCGAGGCGAGATCGCGCACCAGCGAGCGGAAGTCGACCCGCTGCTCGGCGGTGAAGTAGATGGTGAGCTTGTTCCGGTCCCACTGCCACTCGGTGTCGCTCACCTTCATCACGAGCCCGTGGTGGCGCACGCGCTCCATGACCTTCCGGCGGACTTCCTCCTCGGAGCGGCGGCACTCCTGGTGGCTCCGCGCGTCGTCGGTGGTGGCGCGCCGGACCACCGGCTTGAGCGGCTCTTCCGGCGCCGGCTCCGCCGTGCCGCACGCGCCCGTGCTGCACCCGCCGCACTTCTTCTGCGCCGTGTCGCCGGTGGCCGTGATGCGGCCGTAGTCGCGACCCCGCTCGACCTCGACCACCACGGCCTCCTGCAGCCGCAGCGGCTCGGTGTCATCCGCCCATGTGAAGTAGGCTTTGCGGGTCCCCTTGAAGCGGACCTCGACGGTCTGCACGTGGGTACCCGTCAGGCTTCCGTGAACGCGCCCATCGCGGCGAATTTGTCCGCCCGGCGCTTCACCAGCTTCTCTGGCCGGATCTTTCGCAGCTCGGTCACGTGACGGATCAGAGCCTCGCGGAGCAACTCGCCGGTGGCATCGGGATCCACATGGGCCCCGCCCACCGGCTCGCCCACGACCTCATCGATCAGCTTGAGCCGCAGCAGATCCTCCGCGGTCAGCTTGAGCGCTTCAGCCGCACGCTCCCGCTGGCTTGCGTCCTTCCACAGGATGGCTGCGCAGCCTTCCGGTGAGATCACCGAGTACACCGAGTTCTCCAGCATCAGGACGCGATCGGCCACGCCGAGGGCGAGGGCGCCGCCGGAGCCGCCCTCACCAATGACGCAGGTGACGATGGGCGTCTCGAGCCCGGCCATCTCGAGGATGTTGCGGGCCAGCGCCTCCGA
>JBOHSN010000072.1:0-22426 GCA_050733215.1 Gemmatimonadales bacterium | reverse complement strand
CCCGAGCCCCCCCACGCCGCCCGGCAGCTCGAGGGCGCTCACCAGCCGCTCGGTCTCGGCGAGCAGCTGCCGCGCCTCACCGAGCCGCGCCGCGCACGAGGAGCAGGTGGCGAAGTGCACGCGCACCTCGGCCAGCGCCTCGGGCGCGAGCTCACCGTCGAGCAATGCGTGGAGCGTGCCTTCGTCAACGTGCGGCATGCTTCGCCTGGCCTTCCATATCGTGATACGCCTCGACCAGTCGGCGCCGCGCACGTGCCAGGGTGGTTCCCACGGCACCTTTCGCGAGGCCGAGCGTCTCGGCGATCTCGTCGTAGTTGAACCCCTCCGCCTTGAGGAGGAGGGCCTCCCGGTCGCGCTCGCTGATCTGCGCCAGCGCGGCCCGCACCCGCCCCGCCTGTTCGTTCCGCTCGACCACCTCGTCGGGCGAAGGGCCAGGGACGTCCAGCTCGCTCTTCAGCAACTGGAGCCGGCGCCCCTGCCGCACCGCGCGGCGGCCGTCCTCGCGCACGAGGTTCAGGGCCACCGCGAACAGCCATGGCCGCGGGTTGCGCGGGGGCGCAACCACCGCACGGGCGAACGTCTCCTGCGCGAGATCTTCCGCCCGGTCCCGGTCGCCGGTGCGCCGGTACAGCATGCGGACCAGCGACTCGTGGTACTGCTCGAACAACCGGCCCACATCGCCGTTCATGCGGTGGCTCCCGTCACATCATACCCCCCGGAAAGCGAGGGCGAGGCGCTCCAGATCACCATGCCGCCACGCGGTGATGCCCGCCGGCCCGATCCGGATGCTGGCGCGACGTCCGGCGACGAGGACCTCGTCACCGGCGCGGAGCCATGGTGTCAGCTCCGGCAGGGCCCGCACCAACGCGAAATAGGCGTCCGAAAACGGGGCGACCACCGTCACTTGGAGGCTATCGTGGTGCGTGGCGTCCGTCCATACGCCGCCCCGGCGGACGAAGACCCGGCCAGCCAGAGCTCGCGTCGCAGAACTCGGGCCACCGGCGATGTTGGCCTCCGCCCGGCCCGACGCCGCGTCGGCGTCGGCAAGACTCTTGACCTCCCGCAGCTTCGCGCTCGCCTGCGCCCGTTCGAAGGCGTCGGCGCCGGTCTGTGCGGCGACTGCGGCGGGCCACGATCGGTTGCGTGCTCTGGCCTCGCGCAGCGGCACCGCCGGCAGTACTGGTCTGCCCGCGATCGCTTCAGGCTCCTGGACCAGGTACGACGTGTACTCCGTCAGGATGCCGTAACGAAGACCGAGGTCGCGCACCTGCTCGATCAGCACCTGCGAGCCCCCTTCGAGTCGGATCTGCCGGGTGAGGTCGCCGATCCGTCGGGAGGCCCAGAGGCGGGGAATGAAGTCGTTGTCCGACGAGTGCGCGCCGAACTCGGCGCTCACTGAGAATCGTTCACGCCGGCCGTTACGGTCGCCCGAAATCGCCACCGATCCGGCGCCACGTCCGCGGTAGCGGCCGAAGATCACCATCTCCTCGCCGTGGAAGAGGTCGGGCAGGCGGTGGGGCGCGAGCTCCACGAGCTCCACCGGCGCGCGGTCGATCCGGAGATCCAGGAGGGCCGGATGGCGGATCTTGGCCGAGAGGGTGCCGAGCGCTTCCTCAACACTCGCTCCAGGGGCGACGTATTCGGCGCTGCCGTGTCCTTCGGCGGCCAGCCGGTCGAGCAGGTACGTGTTCACGTCGTGGCCGATGCCCACGGTGAAGATGCGGCGCTCGCCGCGACGCGCCGCAGCGCTCGCGGCGATCCGGTCCGGCACCTGCTCGCCCACGGACGGCAGCCCGTCGGTGATGAAGAGGACCACGGCAAGCCGGCCGGCGTCATCCTCCGTCCGCCTGCCTCCCTGCCCGCCCTCCCATCCGAGTGCAGCGTCCAGCGCGCCTGCGATGTTGGTCCCGCCCTCGGGCACCAGCGCATCCACGAACCGCTGTGCCTCCGCGATGTCGGCATGCTCCGCGCGGGTGAATTCAGGGCGGAACGCTCGAATGTGGGTGGAGAACGCGATGAGCCTGAACCGATCGGCCCGATCCAGCGTGCCCAGCATCTGGCGCAGCGCGGCGCGGGCCTGCTCCATCTTCGGCCCGGACATCGAACCGGACACATCAACCACTAACGTCACGTCCCGCGGCACGGCGGCGTTTGCGTCTCCGCTGGAGGGCGCGAGCAGGAGCATAAAGTAGCCGTCCTCCCCGCCGGGCGCGTGGGTCAGAAGACTGCTGCTGACCAGTCCCCGGCGGAGCGGCACGAGGATCTCGACGTCACCCCCGCCGTCCACGAGCGTGACCGCGAGCCGGTTGCCCTCACGGCGAGTGTCGAGACGGTGGGTTGGCGAGTAGGGCGTGCCGAAGCGGTCGGCGTCGTCCAGCGTCAGTGCGAAGGTGAGCGCGGCGGGTCCACGCTCCCCCAGCGCGTAACGGAAACGGAGTGCGTCGCCCGCGCGGCCGACGAGCTGGGTGTACCGGAGCGCCACCTTGCGGGTCTCGCCGGGCTGAATCGGAAAGACCTGGGCCCGGACGAGTCCATGCCCCGCAAGCGTGAGAAGCGCCGGATCCTTCCGGCGGCGGACGATCTCGTCGTAGATACCCCGCGCCTTATCGGCACCGAGCATCTCCCCCCGAAGCTCCTGCTCACCCATCCAGAGGGAGAAGTTCTGGAACACCGCCTCGCCCGCCAGCGGGTAGAGGTACGATCCCTCGGCCACCCACGAGCCATCGTTGCGGAAGCGTTCCTCCACCTCCACTCGGGCGATCCGGTCGCTGAGCCGCACCTGCACGCTGGACGCTGTCCGTGTGACCGGGCCAGCCGGCGCGGCGCGCTCACGGGGACGCTCCACCTCGATCCAACCCTGGCAAAGGGCGGTAGGAGCGGTAATGGCCGTGAGGGCGGTAAGGGAGGTGAGAACAGACGTGAGGCGTGCAAGGCGCTGCATCGGGATCTCCCGGTTCTGGGCCGCCGGGAGATGCGTCAGCCACGCGCTATTGCACGCCGGTCAGGGGGAGCGGCGCCGGGACCGGCACCGGCGGACACCGGCTCGATGTGGTATCCCGGCCGGTGCCGGAGGGCTAGCCCCGGGCTATCTTCCGGAAGGCCTTCAGGAGATCGCCATGGGCACCGCCACGCTGGGCGCGGCCGAGACGGCCGTCGACACCTTTCCCATCAACGGCACCGACTACCTCGAGTTCTACGTCGGCAACGCCAAACAGGCGGCCACGTACTACCGCGCCGCGTTCGGGTTCCGGCTGATCGGCTACCGCGGTCCGGAAACCGGTACCCGCGACCGGGTCAGCTACCTCCTCGAGCAGAACAAGGTGCGGTTCATCCTGACCACCGGGCTTGCTCCCGACCATCCGGTGCAGGAGCACGTCAGCCGCCACGGCGACGGGGTGCGGGACATCGCGCTCTGGGTGGACGACGCGCGGGACGCGTTCCGGAAGGCGGTGGAGCGCGGGGCGAAGACCGCGTACGAGCCCGAGACGCTGCGGGACGAGAACGGCGAGGTGGTGATCGCCGGGATCCGCACCTACGGGGACACGATCCACTCGCTGGTGGAACGGAAGAACTACCGTGGTCTCTTCATACCCGGGTTCAAGCCGGCCGAGTCGCCGTACAATCCGACGCCGGTGGGACTTCAGTACGTGGACCACTGCGTGGGCAACGTCGAATTGGGCGCGATGAACCGCTGGGTGCAGTTCTACCAGGACGTCCTCGGCTTCAAGAACCTGATCTCGTTCGACGACAAGGACATCTCCACAGAATACTCGGCGCTCATGTCCAAGGTGGTGGCCAACGGGAACGAGCGGATCAAGTTCCCGATCAACGAACCCGCGCAGGGCAAGAAGAAGTCGCAGATCGACGAGTATCTCGATTTCTACCGCGGCCCCGGCGTGCAGCACGTCGCCATCATCACCAACGACATCGTCGCGACGGTGACCACGCTCCGCGATCGGGGGGTCGAGTTCCTCCGCGTGCCGACGACGTACTACGACGAGCTGCAGGGCCGGGTCGGAAAGATCGACGAGCCGATCGAGCCGCTGAAGGAGCTCGGCATTCTGGTGGACCGCGACGACGAGGGCTACCTGCTCCAGATCTTCACGAAGCCGGTGCAGGACCGCCCGACCCTGTTCTACGAGATCATCCAGCGGAAGGGCGCCCGGAGCTTCGGCAAGGGGAACTTCAAGGCGCTGTTCGAAGCGATTGAGCGAGAACAGGCATTGCGGGGGAATTTGTAGCTATCCGCTATCGGCTATCCGCTATCTGCTCGATGCGCGACCGCCCGGATTGCGCCGCGACCACCAAGCCGGTACCGAGCAGGCGGATAGCGGATAGCGGATAGCGGATAGCGGATAGCGGATAGCGGATAGCGGATAGCGGATAGCGGATAGCGGATAGCGAGACATCACAATGCCTATCTACCACACAGTGGGCCAGATTCCCAAGAAGCGCCACACCGCGTTCCGGCGTCCGGACGGCGGTCTCTACGCCGAAGAGCTGATGGGCCACGAGGGCTTCACCGGCACCTCGTCGCTCCTCTATCACGTGCATCCGCCCACGACCGTGAAATCGGCACGGCGGGTGCGGGAGATCGTCTGGGAGGCCGACGACGACACCTCGCTCCGCCACCGGCACTTCCGGACGGCGCGGGCCAAGAAGGGCGGCAGCCCGACCCTCGACCGGATTCCACTCCTCTTCAACGCCGATATCGCCATGCTGTACGTGGAGCCGGACGAGCAAGACGCGCACTTCTATCGCAACTCGATGGCGGATGAAGTCGCGTACGTGGCGGAGGGCACCGGCGCGCTCGAGTCGGTGTTCGGCGACCTGCCGTACCGGGGCGGCGACTACGTGATGATCCCGCGAAACATCACCCACCGCTGGCGCATGGATCTCGCGACCGGTCCCACGAAGCTGGTGATCTTCGAGAGCCGTGGGCACGTGCGCTGGCCCAAGCGCTACCGGAACGAGTTCGGCCAGCTCCTCGAGGGCGCGCCGTATTCGGAGCGGGACATCCGCCAGCCGATGGAGCTCAAGACCCACGAGGAGCGCGGCGACTTCCCGGTGCTGGTGAAGCAGTACGACGCGATCAACGAGCTGATCCTGGACCACCACCCCTTCGACGTGGTCGGCTGGGACGGATACTTCTACCCCTGGATCTTCAACATCCACGACTTCGAGCCGATTGTCGGGCGCATCCACCAGCCGCCGCCGGTGCACCAGACGTTCCAGGGCGACGGCTTCGTGATCTGCTCGTTCTGCCCGCGGCCGTACGACTTCGACCCGAACGCGGTACCCGCCCCGTACAACCACAGCAACGTGGATTCGGACGAGGTGCTCTTCTATGCCTCGAGCGAGTTCATGAGCCGGAAGGGCATCGAGTACGGCAGCATCACGCATCACCCGGACGGCCTCCCGCATGGTCCGCACCCCGGCCGCGCGGAGGCGAGCATCGGGCTGAAGTACACCAACGAGCTGGCGGTGATGATGGACAGCTTCCGCCCGCTCAAGGTGGCGAAGCAGGCGATGCCGTTCGAGGATCCGGACTACCACCGCTCCTGGATCGAAAGCCAGCACGCGGCGTTCAACCCGCCGACCTCGTAGGGTCTGCTCTTCCGCTCTTCTGGATTGCCGCCATGGATGCCCCAGTCTGGACTCCTTCCCCGGAGCGGATCAGCCGTGCGAACCTCACGCGCTTCATGGCGGAGGCACGGGCGCGCGGCGCTCCGGCCGGTGATTATGCAGCCCTGTATCGGTGGTCAGTGGACCGGCCGCAAGAGTTCTGGCCGCTCGTATGGGATTTCACGGGCGTCGTCGCGGAGCAGCGGGCCGATGGCAGCGTGTGGGACCAGGTGGGCGTGGGACTCGACCGGATGGCGCCGCCTGATCCGGAGCGGGGCCCCCGGTGGTTTCCCGGCGCCCGGCTCAACTTCGCCGAGAACCTGCTCCGGCGGAGCGATGAGCATGAGGCGCTCGTTTTCTGGAACGAAGGCGGGCGCCAGCGGCGGCTGACCTATGCCGGACTTCGGCACGAAGTCGCGCGCATCGCCGCGGGGCTCCAGGATGCCGGCGTCGGCGTGGGCGACCGGGTGGCCGGGTACCTGCCCAACCTTCCCGAGGCCGTCGTCGCGATGCTCGCAACGGCGAGCCTCGGCGCCGTCTGGTCGTCGTGCTCGCCCGACTTCGGCGCGAGCGGCGTGCTGGACCGCTTCGGCCAGATCGCGCCGAAGGTGCTGTTCTGCGCCGACGGCTACTGCTACGCCGGCAAGGAGATCGATTCGCTCGAGCGGGTCCGGGAAGTCGCCGGGCGGATCGAAGGGATCGAGCGAGTCGTGGTGGTGCCGTATCTCCGCGATCAGCCGGAGCTGGCGAAGCTCTCGAAGACGGTGACGTGGCAGCAGTTCTCCCCGCCCGGCCGCCTGCCCGCCGGCCCGTCCTTCGTCCGCCTTCCCTTCGACCACCCGCTCTTCATCATGTACTCGTCGGGAACCACCGGGCTGCCGAAATGCATGGTGCACGGCGCCGGGGGCACGCTGCTCCAGCACTCGAAGGAGCTGGCGCTCCACACCGATCTCGGCCCGGACGATCGGATCTTCTACTTCACGACCTGCGGCTGGATGATGTGGAATTGGCTGGTGTCGAGCCTGGCCCTGGGCACTACGGTGCTGCTCTACGACGGCGCGGCGCTCGCGCCCTCACCCGCGATCCTCTGGGACATGGCTGAGGCGGAGCGCGTGACCGTGTTCGGCACCAGCGCCAAGTACCTCGCCCTGGCTGAGAAGGAGGGCATCGAGCCGGCGCGGACCCATGACCTCGGTCCACTGCGCGCCGTACTGTCCACCGGCAGCCCGCTTGCCGCGCACAGCTTCGATTACGCCTACCGTAGCGTGAAGCCGGATCTCCACCTCGCGAGCATCAGTGGCGGCACCGACATCATCTCCTGCTTCGCGCTGGGAAACCCGATCGCGCCGGTCTGGCGCGGCGAGCTCCAGACCCGCGGTCTGGGCATGGCCGTAGAGGTGTTCGGCCCCGACGGTCGGCCGGTGCGCGGCGAGGCGGGGGAGCTGGTATGCACCCGGCCATTCCCCAGCATGCCCATCGCCTTCTGGAACGATCCCGATGGTGCCAAGTACCGGGCAGCCTACTTCGACCGGTGGAACGGCGTGTGGCGCCACGGGGACTGGGCCGAGCTGACGCCGCATGACGGGCTGGTCATCCAGGGACGCAGCGACGCGACCCTGAACCCAGGTGGTGTCCGGATCGGCACGGCGGAGATCTACCGCCAGGTGGAGCAGCTTCCGGAGGTGCTGGAGAGCCTGGTTGTGGGGCAGGAGTGGCAGGGGGATGTACGGATCGTCCTGTTTGTCCGACTTCGGGAGGGGGCAACCTTGGACGACGCGCTCTCCGACCGGATCCGCCGGCGGGTGCGGGAGCACGCGAGTCCCCATCATGTTCCCCGTAAGATCCTGCAGGTCAATGACATACCTCGGACGATCAGCGGCAAGGTCACTGAGCTCGCCGTCCGGGAGATCATTCATGGCCGGCCGGTCCGGAACGCGGATGCCCTGGCCAACCCCGCCGCGCTGGAGCTTTTTCGGGGTCTCTTCGAGCTTACGACCTGACCCCAAGGGGGCCCGCGTCCCATTCCGGCTGTGATGTAGGCCCTAGTCGGGGTCTCCTGCCGACCGGTAGCTTCGCAGGCGTTGTTTCGCCCGAACGACCCACACGGACTTGAAGCCCGAGGTACCGCCATGCGGAAGTTGTTGATGATCGCCGCCTTTGCCGCTTTCACGGCATGCGCGAGCCAGAGCGATACGGACGTCGGCGAGACGACGCCCCAGACTGATGAGACCACGACGGATCAGGGGCCGGTGACCGACGAGACCACCACCCCTCCCTCAGACGAGACCACCACTCAGCCGCCGGCCGAGACCACTCCGCCGCCGGCCGAGACTACTCCGCCGCCCTCGACCGGCTATGAGCCGCAGCCCAGCACGCCCGACACGACGCAGACGACGCCTCCAGGCGACACCGCCGCCACCGAGCGCTCGATTCCCGACACCTCGACGACCGGCACGTGGGGCGACACGTCTTCGACCTACACTCCGCCGGCCACTGGCACGGAGCCGATGCCGAGCGACACGTCATCCATGACGCTGCCGGATTCGCTCTAGAGGGAGCTTGACACGGCGGGCGGGGGCGCATCAAATGCTCCGATGCCCCTGCTCGCCGTAACTCGCACGTATCTCGAAATGCGCTCGCCGCGGGACCTCTCCCCCGCGCGCGAGCCTGCTCCCGGCCCCCGGATCGAGCGGGTCGGGGGCTGTTCCGCGTCCTTCTTCCGCTTTCTCTATGGCGAGGTCGGCCGGGCGTACCACTGGACCGACCGGCTCGCGTGGACCGACGCCGAGATCGCCGCGTATCTCGAGGACGGCAGCGTCACGCTGCACGTGCTCTACGTCGAGCACGCTCCGGCGGGGTACTACGAGCTCCGGCGCCACGAGGATGGCTCGGTGGAGATCGCCTACTTCGGCCTGCTGCCCGAGTACACCGGCCGGGGTTTGGGGGGATGGCTGCTTACCCGGGCGGTAGCCGACGCGTGGGCGCGGGGCGCGGTCCGGGTGTGGCTCCACACCTGCACGCTCGACCACGCTTCGGCGCTGCCGAACTACCGCAAGCGCGGGTTCGTTCCGTACAAGACCGAGATCTATGAGGTGGACGCCGCGAATTGACGCGAATCAACGGGAATGGAGTCGATTCAATTCGGGTTCATTCGCGGCTGCTCGTCTCAGATGGGTTCGAAGGCCGCGGTAAAATGGCGCAGGACCTCCGCCTGCTCGGCGAACCGGTACCCGCGTCAACGTGGCTCTGGGTGTACACCCGCCGGGGGATCGGGAGGCGCACCAGCTCCATCGGCGCGAGCCCGTCGTCATTGGTGGCGAGGAAGCCGCCGATGTTGGCGAGCCCGTCCTTCTTGGCCGACATGGTGCACCCGTTGGCCAGGCCGAGCATCTCGCGCGCGATCGGGAGCGGGGTGTGGTCGGCGTACCCCGGCTCGCGCAGCTTGATGAACCAGGCATTCTCCGCGAAGCGGCACGCATCGATGTAGAACGGCACGCCGTGCTCGCGGCAGAGGGCGGACACCGCGCGCACGTTGGCGAGCGACACCGGCTGCCCGCCGCCGGCGCATGCTAGAGCTCCGTCTCATCCTCGATCGAGCCCGCCGGCTTCTTCGCGCGCCGCGCGGTGAACCGCTCCACCGACGCGCCGTCGCGCTCGATCGTGCCCTCCATCCGGTCGCCCCAGACCCGCGCCGCGATCCGGAACTCCTCGCTCGAGCGCGAGATCCGGAACATGATGCTGTCGCCGACGATGCGTACCGCGGGGACCGACACCGTCGCGTTCTCCCCCGCCCACGAGCCGGTGGCCTTCTGGAACCGCTGCTGGAAGGTGATCGAGTGGCGCTCGGTCCCCTCGGCCGTCTTGAGCTGCCAGTCCCAGTCGCCCCGCACGTCCACGGGGATGGTCCAGAAGAACGCGTTGGTCCCCTCGATCTCCAGCTTCGCATCGGGCAGCCAGTCGCCCATGTCGAACGCGTGTGACGCGATGCGGGTGCCGGGCTCGAGCACCCGGAACAGCATGGGGCGGAGCTTCACGTTGAGCGAGGGAAGCAGATACAGCGTGACCACCGTCGCGGAGCTGAAGTCGGTTTGGAACAGGTCCTGGCGGAGGAACCGCACTCGGTCGGTGACGCCCTGGGCCTGCGCGTTCGCGTTCGCTTCCTTGATGCGCTCGGGGTCGATGTCAATGCCCACTCCGCGAGCGCCGTGACGTTTGGCGGCGGCGATGGGGATCCGGCCGTCGCCCGAGCCGAGGTCATAGACGACGTCGTTCGGGCCGACGGCTGTGAGACGCAGCATCGCCTCGACCACATGGTGCGGCGTCGGCACGTAGTGCACGTCCGGCGCCCGGGATGCGGCCGTGTCCTGGCCGGCCGCCGCCGACCACAGCATCGGCAGGGCGGCGGCGGCGCGCGCGCCGTAGCGGATCGTCGCCCATCGCACGCTCATGTCGCTTCCTCCCCTTCGAGTTGACGGGCCGGCGCCGCCTGCCGCCGTTCAGCCAGCAGCACGATGCTTCCCGATGCGAGCACCGCCACGCCGGCGAGCGCGCCGATGCCGGTATACGCCAGACTGGAGTAGCAGAGATACGCTGCCGCGGCAACGAACAGCCCGGGCGTCAGCGGATAGAAGGGCACCCGGAACCGCCGCGGCGTATCGGCATTGCGGCGCCGCAGCACGAACAGGGAGATCCCGACCAGGCACACGAACAGCCAGAAGACCGGCGCCGTGTACTCCACCATCGTCTCGAACCCTTTCCGGGCCAGCGTGCCGAAGGCCACCAGGGCGAGCGCCACGGCCGCCTGTACGATCAGCGCGACCCGCGGCGTGCCCGTACGGGGATCCCACCGGGCGAGCGCCGCGAGTACGCGGACGTTCTGGCCCAGCGCGTAGTTGGTGCGGGCGCCGGTGAAGATCGTGGCGTTGGCGGAGGTCAGCGCGGAGACCGCCACCAGGACGCTCAATCCGCGTGCAGCCTTCTCGCCGAGTGCCTGCCGGACGACGTCCGCCGCCACCGCCTCGGAGCCTGCCATGCCCGCGAGTCCCAGCGCGCGGAGGTAGGCGGCGTTCACCAGCAGGTAGAGCACCGTGATGATCGCGATGCTCAGCACGAGCGCCCGCGCGATCGTCCGCTCCCCCTTGATCTCGGCGGAGAGATAGGCGGCCTCGTTCCACCCCCCGTACGTGAGCAGCACGAAGACCATGACCAGTCCGACCGCCGTGCTGCTCGGCGGCGCGGCGGCCGCCGGGCCCCCCGCGGCCGCGCCCGCCCCCGGCAGCGCGAGCCCGACCGCGATCACCGTCGCGATGCCGGCCACCTCGACGACTGTGAGCGTGGTCTGGGTGCGGGCGCTCTGCCGCACGCCGGCGACGTTCACCGCGGTGAGCATGACCACGACGAGCGCCGCATACAGCGCGGCCGAGTACGCTCCCAGCGGCAGCACCCGGGTGGCGTAGTCGCCGAACACGAAGGCGAGCAGCGCGATCGAGCCGGTCTGGATCACTGCGAGCCGTCCCCAGGCCAGAAAGAAGGCCAGGCGCCCGCCGTATGCCCGGTTCAGGAAGTGGTACTCTCCGCCCGCGCTCGGATACGTGCTGGCGAGCTCGGCGTAGCACAGGGCACCGGCCAGTGCCACGACACCTCCCGCGGCCCACGCGACGAGCACCGCCGTTTCGCTGGCGGCGTTCGCGGCCACCAGCGATGGCGCCCGGAAGATCCCGGCCCCGACCACGATCCCGACGATCATCGCCACCGCGTCGCCCAACCCGAGCGCGGGCGCAGGTCTGGGGGCATGTGCGGGCGCTCCGGCGCCCGTGGGGGAACTCATCACGGCTCTCCTGAGGAACTGTCATGAATCTACCGGTCTATGGTCCGGACGAGGCCCCGCGAGGGGCCCCCGCGCGAAGTACATTGACTACGACATGCCTACCCCGTACGACGAGCTCTTCCAGCGTGACGAGCCGGTGAGCGCGTGACCCAGGCCGGGGTCGCCCGGCTCCGCCTCGCCGGGGCGGCGCTGCTCTTCTCGACGGGTGGCGCGGCCATCAAAGCGGCCCAGTTCGACGGCTGGCAGATCGCAGGGTTCCGCTCGGGCGTCGCCGCGCTCACCCTGTTGATCTGCCTGCCGGCGGCCCGGCGTGGCTGGACCTGGCGCGCGGCCGCGGTGGGTGTGGCCTACGCCGCGACGCTCGTGCTCTTCGTGCTGGCCAACCGGCTCACCACGGCGGCCAATACCATCTTCCTTCAGTCTACCGCGCCCCTGTACCTGCTGCTTCTGGGACCGTGGCTGCTCCACGAACCCGTCCGCCGGCGCGATCTGATCGTAATGGCGGCGGTGGGCATCGGACTCCTGTTCTTCTTCGTCGGCGCGGAGCGTCCGGCGGCGACCGCGCCAGACCCCGCGCGCGGCAACCTGCTGGGCGCGCTGAGCGGCGTGTGCTGGGCGCTCACCTTGACGGGCCTCCGCTGGATCAGCCGGCGTGATCCGGGGCCGGGCGGCCTTACCGCGGTGGTCATCGGCAATATCATCGCGTTCGTGGGCTGCCTACCGCTGGCGCTTCCGCTCGGGTCGCATCCCCTGGCCGACTGGGGGACCATCCTCTACCTCGGCGTCATTCAGATCGGGCTCGCATACGTGCTCGTGACCTCGGCGCTCGAGGAGGTGTCGGCGTTCGAGGCCTCTCTGATCCTGCTGCTCGAGCCGGCGCTCAACCCGCTGCTCACCTGGCTGGTGCACGGGGAGACCCCAGGTGCCTGGGCGCTGGCCGGCGGCATCGTGATTCTCTTCGCCACGACCGTGAAGGCCTGGGCGGACTCCCGACTCGATCCCTCTCCCGCCCGATGAAGCACGACTCGGTGTTGATCGAGACGGTCCGTGTCCGTCGCGGCGAAGCGCCGCTCTGGGGGCTGCACCTCCGGCGGCTGTTCCGGAGCTGCGCCGAGCTGGGCGTCCCCGCTCCCCGCGAGCTCGAGGTCCCCGGCGGCGGGCGCGACCGGGTACATCGCCTCGAGGTCGGACCGCGGGGTGTCGAGGTGACCGAGCGATCCGTGGGCTCGACCTCTCCGGTGGAGGTCGTCACGGCCGGCGTGGTCCACCGGCCGTACCCGCACAAGACGACCGCACGGACACCCTTCGATCTGGCGCTGGCCGAAGCCCAGCGGGCCGGGGCGGACGATGCGATTCTCCTTACCGAAGGGGGGCAGGTCGCGGAGTGCGCGGTCTGGACCGTGTTCTGGTGGAGTGATGGCGAGGTGTGCACCCCCGCGCTGGAGCTGGGCGTGCTGCCCGGCGTGGCGCGCGACCGGATCGGGGAACTCGTTCCCTTGGTGGAACGGCGGGTCCGGCGGCCGGCGCTCGATGGCCGGCCGATGTTCGTCGCCAACGCGGTCCGGGGCATCGTCGAGGTCGCTCGGCTCGACGGTGCGCAGGTGCCCGACTCGCCCGGCACGGACGCGCTCAGGCAACGATTCTGGGGTTGACCCGGTCGGGTGCCACGCCATATTTTTCCCGGCTCGACAGCACGGGGCCGGGCTCCTCGCGGTGGTTGTAGCTCAATCGGTTAGAGCGCCGGACTGTGGCTCCGGAGGTTGCGGGTTCAAGTCCCGTCAGCCACCCTGGCAGGGAGGGTCCGCGGCGCGGTCCGGTGCGTAGGTCCGTAGCTCAATTGGTAGAGCACCGGTCTCCAAAACCGGGGGTTGGGGGTTCGATTCCCTCCGGGCCTGTCGCGATAACCCGGCGCTATCGTCTAGGGGACTAGGACGGGGCCCTCTCAAGGCCCAAACACGGGTTCGAATCCCGTTAGCGCTATCGCATGGGGATCGGCCCCATCGTCTATCGGTCAGGACGCGACCCTTTCAAGGTCGAAAGACGGGTTCGATTCCCGTTGGGGCTACGTATCGGGGGCTGCGTTCTCTCGGTAGTCCAAGCGCCTCTAGCTCAATTGGCAGAGCAAGGGACTCTTAATCCCTAGGTTCAGGGTTCGACTCCCTGGGGGCGCATTCACTTAGGACTTTCCCGCCGTTCCATTGCACTCCCGTTTGCACTTCACCGTCGCCATTTAGGCGCGCAAACCGCCCTCCCGGCGCTTGGCCTCGTGGGTCGCCACCTGGTCGCGCCAGTGGGCCCGGTCCGCCGCCGTCGGGAGGAAGGCGCCGTACAACGCGAGCGTCAGGTTCGGGGTTGCATGGCCGAGCTGCCGGCGCACCACCTCGACGGGAGTTCCAGCGCGAAGGCGAGCACCGCCCAATGGTGCCGCGCCGCGCTCAAGCGCGTCCACCCCCGCCCACACCGCCGCTATCAGTGCCCGCGGCATCCGCCGGAGCTCTAGGTCGAGCGCCCTCGTGGCGCACAGTCTGCACTAGCGAACGACACAGGCCCAGACAGGTTTTCGGGACCCCCTGGTACACCCCTGGCATTCGGAGAACGGTTCTATGGCCGGCACTGGCGTGCGAGTACACCGCGTCTGGCTGGTAGCGCCCCTTGTCACCATCGCTGTCCGGCTCGGCGCCCTCATCGGCTGGCATTTCCCTGACGCAACCGACGACCCCGTGAGACGCGAGGATGCCATCCGCGCGTTTTACGATCTCTCCTATTCGGGTTCGTCGAGCGTCGTAAAGGACAACGAGCTCACCAGGGAAGCTGCGGTTGCGAGAACAACGCTCGATATTCGTGGTCAGGTGCAGCGGTTCGTCGAACAATTAGGCCTGCAAGACGCAGCGGTGCTCGACGTTGGCTCAGGGAAGGGATACCTCCAGGACGTCGTCGCGAACTACACCGGCCTCGACATCTCCACCGAAGCCGCGAAGTATTACCACAAACGGTTCGTCGCCGGCACAGCCACCGCAATGCCGTTCGCCGATAACGAGTTCGATGCGGCCTGGTCCATCTGGGTTCTCGAACACATTCCCAACCCCGAAGCCGCCCTCACGGAGATCCGGCGTGTCGTCAAGCCGGGCGGGCTGCTGTTCCTGCTCCCCGCATGGGACTGCAAGCCGTGGGCAGCGCAGGGCTATGAAGCAAGGCCGTACAGCGCCTTCGGGTTAGGGGGCAAGCTGATCAAGGCCAGCATTCCAGTGCGAAAGCATGAACTCTTCTCGTTTGTCACCACGGTACCGAACCGTATGCTACGCGCCGCGTTCTCAGGGTCCGGGCCGACCCGGCTGCACTATCGACGACTTGAGCCGAACTTCGCAGAATACTGGCAAGCAGACAGCGACGCAGTGAACGACCTCGACGCGGTCGAGGTGGCCATGTGGTTTGAAAGCCGGGGTGATACGTGCCTCAACTGCCTGCCGGGCTCGTGGCGCCACGTGCAGCGGGATGGGGCACTCGTGATTCGCTTAAAGAAGGACCCGTGATTCACTTCTCCACGTTCACAACCTACGGCCATCCGTCACGCTGCCCTCCGCAGAGCGTGCCGCACGGGTCCCCATCGCCGATACATCCAGAGGATAGGGCGGTGCCCGAAGACGGCGTCGGCCTGCTGTCGGTGAACGTGTGCTCGACGGTGACGGCATCGGGCGGGACGACGATCTCCCACATGTCGAAAAACGCTGCAACAATCCGGCCCCGCCGGACAGTGCCTTCCACTACGCGGAGCGGTTCGGGCGGAGCGCCAATCCCATACCTGCTGGGGAATTTGTGGACCAGATGGCGTCGGGCGTACCGCAAAGCGACCTGTGGTTCCGTCGCCCTCGTGAGGGCGGGAAATGCCGCGCCAGACCCGAACGGTTGCCGGAAGGCTGTGGAGCCAAGCCCAATCGACCGGCTTCATCAGCGCATCACGATGGGGGCGCGGCGCGGTGAGCAAGCGCGCCCACGTATCCCGCTGCGCACTCCAGGGGGCGAAACTCTCGTTGTAGACGGACCCAACCAGTTTCCAGTACAACTGATGGTCCACGATCTGGTCCGCGATGGCGTCGAGGGCCGGCGCCCACTCTGGCGCATTATGTAAGTTGAGATAGTGCGCAAAGTCGCCGCGGTTCAGAGCGGCGACTTTGAGCTCCTCAAGACCCCGCAGGGCTCGGCGGCGCGCCGCTGTCTGTACTTCGCGCTGCTGTTCGAGGTTGGCCGCTACCTCATCGCTGTGCTCGGTGATGCGCGCAGACTCCAGCGCGGCAGCCGGTATGATCCACTCTCGGCGTCGGTGCTCGCGGGGCGTGCACTCCCACGCAGATAACTCCTCCGGCGTGCACGGCAGTTCGACCACGAGGGTCGTAAAGGTGTCTGTGGGTGACGCCGGAACCATCCCAAGATCTTCCCCCAAGGGACAGCCGAGCGATGGGGCACTTCACCCGCGCCGGCCCCGGGCAGACGCCGACCGTGGTTTCGCTGGGAATTCCGTGACCCCTCTAGGCATCCCGGCGTAGCGCACACGCGGCCGAGAGGTATACTGGAGCATGCGCCTCGCCAAGTACGCCGTTATCGGCGCGGTTTCGCTTCTCCTTCTCGCCGTGGGTCTGGTCTACGGCGGCCTCCGCGCCCTCGGTTCCGAAAGCGGACGCGGTCGACTCGCCGCCGTACTCTCGCAGAAGCTCGGTCAACCGGTTTCCATCGGCGGGATCGACCTCGCCCTCATCCCATCGCCATCGCTCACGGCCACCGGCGTGTCGGTCGGCAACGCCGGCCCGGGCGCCGCTCCCGGCGTCGCCGTCGGCACGGTGCGTGTCGTTCCCCGGCTCGGGTCACTCCTGCTGGGCCGGACGCCCGTCGTGGACCAAATCCAGGCGACGGGCCTGAGGATCTCGCTACGGAAGGACAGCAGCGGCACATGGCACCTGCCCGGCGTGGCCGCCGCCCCCGCCGCCGCAGCCGATCCATCCGGTACCGGCCGGGCGGTCGACGTGGCGAGCCTCGAGGTTCGGGATGGGGAGATCCGGGTGGTGGACGACAGCCTTCGCGCGGCCGGTGGCGGTCCAACCGTCACCACGATCAGCGCCATCGAAGCGGACCTCCACGCCAGCGGCGGCCGGCTCGAGGCGCCGCGCTTTACGGGACGGCTGGGACAGACGGTGGTGACCGGCGCTGCCGCGATGGGTCCCGATGGCGCACGGCTGCGGCTCGCCAGCGCGTCGCTGAACAATGCCGACCTGCCGGCGCTGTTCGCGCTGGCCGCCATGCCTCCCAACCCCGAGCTTGCCATCCAGGGCCGGGCACCTTTCGAGCTCGCGACGACCATCGCCCCCGACTTCCGCACCTTCGTTGCGAGCGGCCGCGTCGCCCTCGAGCGGGTGTCGCTGGGCGCGATCAGTCTCGAGAACCTCGAGAGTCCGTTCCGGTACGAGCGCGGCGTCTTCAGCCTCGACTCGCTCACGTTCGGACTGTATGGCGGACGCCAGCGCGGGACGGTCACCGTCGACCTCGCCCGCGAGGTGCCGGTCTTTACGATCCAGACCGTGGTAACCGGGCTCGATGTGAACCGTGCGCTCAGCGCCACGACCACCATGAAGGACGTGCTCCTCGGCACCGCCGCGGTGTCGGGTATGGTGACGGGGACCGGGACCACGGCCGAGGCACTCGAGCGGAGTCTTCGCGGCAATCTCAAGTTCGAGGTCGCGAACGGCGTTCTCCGGAACTATCCCATCCTCGCGAACGTGAACCAGGTACTGGGCATCACCGGCGGCGAGGGCAACGACACCCGCTTCGAGCGGTTGAGCGGCACCGCCGCCATCGCCGGAGGGCGTGCGGGGGTGCGGGACCTCGCGCTTCGCGCGGGCGCGCTGAGCGTGCTGGGCCAGGGGGCCGTAACGTTCGACCGCGCCGTGTACTTCCGCTTGCGCGCCGTACTGTCCGGAGAGAAGACCGCTCAGCTCGCGCAGCGCGCGGGGGCCGTGGGCGCGCTCCGGAGCCGTGAGGGCACGATCGACGTTCCCGTAACCGTAACCGGCAGCGCCACGTCGCCGCGGACGAAGGTCGAGGCGGGCGCGTTCGCAAAGAAGCGGGTGAAGGAGACGCTCGAATCCGGATTCCTGAAGCTGCTGGACAAGGCCAAAGACTGAGCGGTGATGATTCATGCGCTCTTCGGCTCTTCCGCTCATCCGCCCATTCGAAAATGTGCACCACCTGCCCCCACACGATGTGCACGGTGTGGACCCCGGCTCGGAAGAGCTTGTCCCCGGCGCGGTTGTGGCTCCACACGCTGTCCACATGAAAAATGTGTAAACCGAAGAAAGATAGGCACTTGCGCCGTCACAGCGGGGCCCTATATTGAGCTCACGCTTCGCCGCCAGGGTGACTGTGGCCCCCGGCTGCAGGGACTCACGGCAGGCGGTTCGGCAGGGTTATCGGGGTAGGGTGCCGACGCAACCAAGGGCTCAGGCATCCAACGATCCCGGTGATCACCCCGGCCGAACAGGTGAAGCCAGTCGCGTGCTTCACCCACCCCGAGACGGCGCAACGGGGTGCAGTGCGGAAGGTCGGTCCGCGACCCGACCGGAACCGCAGCGCTCGCAACGACGAACCAGGCAGGACGGCCATCCGGCCTGGGGATGGATGCCGAAGCCTCGCATCGGCCCTCCCACGGCGAATCAGCCGGCGGTGGCAAGCGAGAGGAGAACGGTGGCCCTAGGCCCCGACTTCGGATAGTCGATGTGGAGAGCGGCCGCCAGACTTCGGTCCGGCGGCCGCTTTCTTTTTACGTGCTGCTCTTGTGTGCTTACGCCGCCAGATCCTTCAACCGCGCGGCCTGTTCCTCGCGAAGCTGCCGCAACGCACGATCGCGAAGCTGGCGAATGCGTTCGCGCGTGACGCCCATCATCCGGCCGATCTCCTCCAACGTTCGGCTGCGCCCGTCATCCAGCCCGAAATACAGCCGGAGTACCTTGGCGTCGCGCGGCGCGAGTGTCGCGAGCGCGGCCTCGATGTCGTCCGAGCGGCTCTTGGCCATCGTGGCCGCGTCGGTCGCCTTGTCTTCCGGCGCCGCGAACCGCTCGATCCGCTCCGTGGAGTCACCCTCGCGCGTTGGGTGGTCGAGCCGCACCGCTTCGGTGTGCAGCGCGCTCAGGCTTCGCACGGCCTCGGGGGTGAGCCCGGTGGCGCGCACCAGCTCCTCCAGCGTCGGCATCCGGCCGAGTCGCTCCTTCAGGAGCGTGGTGGTACGCGCGAGGCGGTTGAGGTCGGCCGTCCGGTTGAGCGGGACCCGTACCGACCGGCCCTGGCGGGCGATCGACGCCTGGATGGCCTGCCGGATCCACCACACGGCGTACGAGATGAACTTCACCCCGCGGTCGGGATCGAACTTCCGCGCCGCCGTCATGAGCCCGAGGTTGCCCTCGCCGATCAGATCCATCAGCGGAACCCCGCGATTCTGGAACTTCTTGGCCACCGAAACGACGAAGCGCACGTTGTGCCGCGCGAGACGCTCCTGGGCCCCGATATCTCCCTTGAACGCCTTGCGGGCCAGCGCCTTCTCCTCGTCCCCCGCGAGCAGCGGAATCCGGCTGATCTCGTCCAGATAGAGGTCCAGGCTCTCCGCATCGTCAAGCGACCGGACGCCCGCAACGGGGTTAGTCACCCGCGGCCGCCGGCGAGTCTGCTCCTTCATCCAATCGCATCCTTTCCCATGCAGTTATCCGATACCATCCCGAAAGCTCAACCGGCCACCGTGGCCCCAGGTTCCTTACACTCAAAAGGATGGCCGAGGCCGCGAAAGCGTCGTGACCTGCCTCACCGAAAACGCGACCGACAGGCCTGCCTCTCGGCGCCGAGCCCAGTCCATACGGAACCACCTGCTTCCGGGTGACGGTTACTCCCCGGCCGATCCACACGTCGGGCCCGGCGCGTTCCATCGTTACCCGGTGGACGGGTTGGGGCCACTCTCCGTTCGTTCCATCGCAAGCGATTTACCACATTGGCTTTACGTCGTCCGACCAGGGTTGGGCGATACACCCTCGACCTTATACCCCCGGTCGATGTTCGATGCCTCAGCCCGGCGTCCCGTCGCAGGTGACTTGAAGCCGCTCGCGGCTCGCGGCTCAGCGCCCGAGCCGGTCTTGGAGCGCATCGCCGAGGAGCGTGCAGGCCACCACCACGAGCACCAGGGCCGCGCCGGGCGCGACCGCGACCCAGGGCGCGTTCACCAGGGCGTCCCGCCCGGAAGCGATCATGTTGCCCCACGAAGGCGCCGGCGGCTGCACGCCCATTCCCAGGAACGAGAGCCCTGCCTCCAGCAGGATGGCATTGCCGACGCCCAGGGCCGCCGCGACGATCACCGGCGTCGCCACGTTCGGCACCAGGTGCCGGAGGAGCAGCCGGCGGCGACTCGACCCGAGTGCCATCGCCGCCTCCACGAACGGTCTCCCCAGCAGCGCGCGCGCCTCGGCATGCACCAAGCGGGCGACCGTCATCCAGCCCGTGAGCCCCAGCACCAGCACGACGAGCGTCACACTGGGCGACCAGAGTGCGGCGAGCAGCAGCAGCAGCACCACGCGCGGGAGCGCCAGCGCGAAGTCAGTGGCGGCGAGAAGGAAGGTGGCGATCGGCCCGCGTGCCAGCGCGGACGCGGCACCCACGACCACCCCGATCGTCACCGAGAGCAGCACGGCGAGGACGCCGACCCCCAGCGACACGCGAGCGCCGTATGCGAGTCGGCTCCACAGGTCGCGTCCCAACCGGTCGGTGCCGAGCAGGTGAAACGTCCCGAAGGCGTCGATGCTGGCGGGCGGGAGGAAGCGGGTGGCGACCACGTCGCGCTGGAGGGTGGGATCGAGCGGCGCCACGAGCGGTGCAAGGAGGGCGACCGCCGCCATGCCGCCGAGGAGTACGGCGCCGAGCACCGCGCGCGAATCGCGCGGACGACGGAACTCAGCCGGCATGGCGCACCCGCGGGTCCGCCAGCGCCGTGAATGCATCAGCCAGGACACCGCCCGCCACCACCAGCGCCGCGCTGACCGCGGTGGCGGCGAGCACCACCGGGTAATCCCGAGCGACCACGGCATCCACCAGGACCCGGCCCACCCCCGGCCACGCGAAGATCGCCTCCACGAACACCGCGCCGGAGAACAGCGCGGGCAGCGAGAGACCCAGCAGAGTGAGCACGGGGACAAGCGCGTTCCGGAGTGCGTGCCGGACCAGCACGGTCCGTGAATCGAGACCCTTCGCTCGTGCCACCGTGAGGTAAAGGCTGCCGCCGACGTCGGCCATGGCGCCGCGCACGAAGCGGGCGATGCCGCCGAGTCCCACCAGGGTGAGCGTGGCGGCCGGCAGGGCGAGGTGGCGGAGCGCATCCACCGCGCGTGCGCCCGGCGAGAGGAACTCGGCGTCGAGCCCGGCGGCGCCGAACGCCGGCAGGAGGCGGAGTTGATAGGTGAACACCATCACGAGCATGAGCCCGAGCCAGTAGCCTGGCAGGGCGAACAGCGTGACGCTGAGGATCGAAAGGAGCGTATCGATCCGCGAACCCGGCCGTGCGGCCTGAAGCAGGCCCAGCGCCAGTCCGAGCCCGTAGCTCAACCCGAGCGAGAGAAGGACGAGCCGCGCAGTGGCGGGCCACGCATCGGCGAGCATGGCCCGGACCGGGCGACCGGTGACGATGCTGGTGCCCCAATCGCCACCGGTGAATCGGGCCAGCCAGGAGGCGTACTGGACCGCGACCGGCCGGTCGAGACCGAGCGCCTCGCGCTGCGCGGCGATCTGCGAGGGCGTGGCGGTCGGGCCGAGCAGGAGCGCCGCGGGATCGCCCGGGGCGGCATGGAGGAGGAGGAAGACGAGCGTGACGACGCCCCAGACCACCGCGACGCCGGCGAGCGCCCGGAGGGCGAGAGGCCGCAGCATGCCGGGAATGTCGTGGAGTTCGCGCCACCCGGCAAACGCACGTAGAATCCGCGCGTGATCCGGCATCTGCTCCGCGGCGCGCTGCTCGGCGCCGCGCTCGTGGCTTGCGGGGACGGCGGCGCGCGCCGAGGCGACACCGTGCTGTTCGCCTCCGGCGCGGACCTCCAGAGCATCAATCCCCTGCTCACGGTACATCCCCTCGCCCGCCAGGTGCAGCGCTACATGCTGCTCACCACGCTCGTCCGCTACGACGACGCGCTGGCGCCTCGGCCATACCTCGCGCGTACCTGGACGTGGTCCCCGGACCGGCGGGACCTCGTGTTCGAGCTGAACGCCGACGTGCGCTGGCACGACGGGCGCCCGACTACCGCGCGCGACGTGGCGTGGACGCTCGAGGCCGCGCGCGATCCCGCGACGGGGTACCCTCGGCTCGCCGACCTGGCGGACCTGGCCGAGGTGCGCGTGGAGAACGAGCGCCGGGTGCGGCTCCGATTCCGCGTCCCCCAGTCGGACATTCCCGACGTGCTTACCGATCTTGCGGTCCTTCCCGAACACCTGCTCGGCGCCACGCCGCGCGACCGCATGCGCGAGGCAGCGTGGAACCGGGCGCCGGTCGGCAACGGCCCGTTCCGGTTCGTGCGGCACGAGCCGAACCGGCGCTGGGTGTTCGTCGCCAACCCCGCGTTCCCGGCCACGCTCGGCGGGCCGCCGAAGCTCCGGCGGCTGGTGCTCGCCGTGGTGGACGAGCCCACCACGAAGCTCGCGGCGCTGGTGAGCGGCGAGCTCGACTTCGCCGGCATCCAGCCCGCGCACGCCGAGTTCGTCCGGCGCGACAGCAGGCTGGCGGTGCTCGACTATCCCGTGCTGTTTACCTACGGGTTGGTGCTCAACACACGGCGCGCGCCGTTCGACCGGCTGGAGGTGCGGCGCGCCATCGCCGGCGCCATCGATCGGGAAGAGATCGTGCAGGCGCACGTGTACGGCTTCGGGACGCCGGCGTATGGGCCGTTGGCCGGAGAAGAGGGCGGGAGC
>JBOHSN010000071.1:0-22451 GCA_050733215.1 Gemmatimonadales bacterium | reverse complement strand
AACCTGCGCATGGGCCGCGCCGTACACCGATCCGGAGGGCGACGCCGCACGCGGAGCCGCACTGGTGGACGCCCGGCTCCGCGAGCTCGGCTGGCGGGGTGGCCCGCTCGTCGTGGACGTGCTCCGCGCGCCCTTCTACCGGAACAAGGGCGCCTATCTCGTGGGCCGTATTCACGGCGCCGACGAGGTGGTCCCGCTCGTGCTCCCGCTGCTGCACGGCCCCGAAGGCGTCGCCCTCGACGCGGTCCTGCTCACCGCCGACGAGGCCAGCATCGTGTTCGGCTTCAGCTGGTCGTACTTCTTCGTGGACGCCCCGCACCCGCGCGGGGTGGTCGCCTTCCTTCGCTCGATCATGCCCCACAAGCGCGTGGACGAGATCTACACGTCGATCGGCTACAACAAGCACGGCAAGACGGAGCTCTATCGGAGCCTCATGCGCCACCTCGAGCGGCCGGACGCGCGCTTCGCCTTCGCCGAGGGTGACGAAGGAATGGTCATGGGCGTGTTCACCCTGCCGTCCTTCAATGCTGTGTTCAAGATCATCAAGGACGTGTTCGGGGCGCCCAAGCAGACGACCCGGCGCCGCGTGATGGAGAAGTACCACCTCGTCTTTCAGCACGACCGCGTCGGGCGGCTGGCCGACGCCCAGGAGTTCGAGCGGCTGGAGTTCCGGCGGCGCTGCTTCCCCGACGTCCTGCTCGCGTACCTTCAGCGGGTCGCGGGCGAGAGCGTGCTCGTGGACGGCGAGCGGGTGGTGGTGCGGCATTGTTACGCCGAGCGGCGAGTCACGCCGCTCAACCTCTACGTGGAGCACGCGGACCCGTCGGCCGCGCGCGACGCCATCCTGGACTTCGGCAACGCCATCAAGGACCTGGCCGGCGCCGACATCTTCACCGGCGACATGCTGCTCAAGAATTTCGGCGTGACCCGCAACGGGCGGGTGATCTGCTACGACTACGACGAGCTCTGCCTCCTGCGCGAGTGCCGCTTTCGCCGCATCCCCCCACCCCGCTCGCACGAGGATGAGCTCGCCGCGGAACCGTGGTTCCACGTGGGCGAGCTGGACGTCTTTCCGGAGGAGTTCGCGGCGTTCCTCGTCCCGGCCGGCTCGCTCCGCGACAGCTTCCTCGCGGCCCACGGCGACCTGCTCACGGTGGAGTTCTGGCAGCAGACGCAGGAACGGCTGCGCGGCGGCGAGATCTTCGACTTCTACCCGTACCGGCAGAGCCGGCGGCTGTCGGTCATCGGTCATCGGTCGTCGGTCATCGGTCAGCGGTCAGCGGTCAGCGGTGACCGATAGCCGATGACCGATGACCGATGACTGATGACTACCGAAACACCCGGAAGAAGGCGGCGAAGAGTTGACGCACCCGCGGCGTGAGCTTGCCGCGCCGCCACGTATCGGCGGCCTTCCGAAACACCTCGGCCTGCGTGGGATACGGATGGATCGCGGCGCCGATGCCGCCGAGGCCCACCTGGTTCACCATCGCGACGGTGATCTCGCTGATCATGTCGCCGGCGTGCTCCGCCACCAGCGTGGCCCCGAGGATCCGGTCGGTGCCGGCCTCGAGATGCACGCGCAGGAAGCCTTCCTGCTCGCCATCGAGCAGCGCGCGGTCCACGTCCTCCAGGGGAAGCGTGAGCGTGTCCACGGCGTGGCCGGCGGCACGCGCGTGGGCCTCGTACATGCCGACGTGCGCGATCTCCGGGCTCGTGAACGTGCACCAGGGCATCACGAGCGCACTCGCCTTCCTGCGCCCGAAGAAGAGCGCGTTCTGGATGGCGTACCGGGCCTGGAAGTCGGAGTTGTGGGTGAACTGGAACCTTCCGTTGATGTCCCCCACCGCGTAAATCCGCGGGTTCGAGGTGCGGAGCCGGTCGTCCACGGTCACGCCCCGCTTGTCGTACCGGACACCCGCCGCCTCCAGCCCGAGACCCTCGACATTCGGCGCGCGGCCCACCGCCACGAGCAGCTCGTCCGCCGCCACCTCCTCGGCTCGGCCGTTCCGCTCGGCGTGCACCACCCGCTCCGCGCCGCGGCGCTCCACCCGGGTCACCCGGGCGCGGTGCAGGAAGCGGACGCCGTCGCCCTCCATGGTGCGCTCGACGACGGCCGCGGCATCCGCGTCCTCGCGCGGTAGGATCTGGTCGGCGGTGTTCAGCACGGTCACCTCGCTCCCGAACCGGGCGAAGCTCTGCGCCATCTCGCAGCCGATGGGCCCGGCGCCGATCACCGCGAGCCGCCGGGGGAGTTCGGTGAGCGCGAAGATCGTCTCGTTCGTGAGGTAGCCCGCGTTCTCAAGACCGGGAATCGGCGGCGCCGCGGCGCGCGCCCCCGTGGCGATGATGGCGCGGCGGAACCGGAGGATCGCGCCGTCCACCTCGAGCGCTCCGGGCGAGATGAATCGCCCGCTGCCCAGGAAGACGTCCACGCCGAGGTCGCGGTAGCGCGGCGCGCCGTCGATCCGGCTGATATCGGCTCGCAGCCGTCGCATCCGCTCCATCGCGGCGCCGAAACTGCCCTCGCCGCTTATGCCTGGCCCGCCGAACGCCTCGCGCCCGGTGGACGCCTCGTGCCAGGCGCGCGCGGCGCGAATGACACCTTTGGACGGAACGCAGCCGACGTTGAGGCAATCGCCGCCCATCAGGTGCCGCTCCACCAGCGCCACGCGGGCGCCGAGTCCGGCGGCCGCCGCGGCGCTCACGAGGCCCGCGGTGCCGCCGCCCACCACGACGAGGTGGTAGCGCGCCTTGGGGGTCGGGTTCCGCCAATCCGGCGGGTGCACGTTGGCGACGAGCCGCTGGTTGTGCTCGTCGGGGGGCGGCACCAGCACCGAGGGCTCGGTCAGGGCCGGGTTATCGGCCGGCAGACGCATCGCCATCGGTGGCCTCCTGAAGCGCCCGCCGGGCGGTGCGGGTCACCACGGTGGTGACGACGACGGTGGCAGCGAGCCCGAGGCCGAGGACGGCGTAGTACGCCGCTCCCTTCGGCGGTGAAGCCCCGCTCGCGAGTGCCGCCACGTCTCCGGCCAGCTTGCCGGTGTATACATAGAGGATGGTGCCCGGCAGAATGCCGACCATCGCCAGCAGATAATCCGCGAGCCGTACCCGGGTCAGCCCGAGCGCGTAATTCAGCAGATTGAACGGAAAGACGGGGGACAGGCGCAGCAGCAGCACGATCTTCCGACCCTGCCGCGCGATCGCCCGATCGATCCCGGCGAAGCGGGGATTGCCGGCGAGCTTGCGCTCGACGGCCCCGCGCGCCAGGTACCGCGCGATGAGAAACGCCGCCGCCGCACCGACCGCCGCGCCCACGAACACGTAGAGCACGCCCCGGGTGACGCCGAAGATGGCTCCGGCCGCGAGCGTGAGCAGTGATCCCGGAATGAATGCGACGCAGGCGATCACATAGCCCGCGATGAAGGCGATCGGCCCCCAGGCGCCAAGCGAGTCCACCCACTCGGCGAACTGCGGCACGTAGCCGCCGACGGTCCGGCCGAGCGCGAGCAACGCCGCGAGGCCCGCGACGCTGAGTAGCAGGCGAGCCAGCGAACGGCGCCGCGTCGCCGGGACGCCGGCCGGGCCGGGGACGGTCATGGGGATCTCTGTGATGCGCTCGGACATGCGTTCGCTCCTCGAATCGGGAGCATTGAATGCTGCGATCGGGACAATGGTTCCCCGTCGCCATGCACGATACGCTGCCGAACGGAGGCTGGATCGGTGGGAATATGGCCCGCGCGCCGCGCGCGGCGCTACGGAGACTGCGGGGCTGACGCTCTCAGCGTCGTGGCTTGCGCGGCGCGGAGTCGTCCCGCACCATCAGACGCGCGCCGGTGGAGTCGGCGTCCATCCGGAGCACGTCGCGGCCCGAATCGTCGCGGACCCGGAGCCGCGCCCCGGCCGAGTCGGCATGCAGCTCAAACACCGTGTCACCAGAGTCGTTGTCCACCCGAATGACCGCGCGGCTCCGCGAATGAGCGACCCGGCGCTCCGCCTCGAACGAGATGAGCTCACTCCGACCCTCGCGCCAGTCCCCGACCACCCGGGCAGGGAGGAAGAACCCTCGAACCACGCCGCCGGGCTCGAATCGCACCTCGCCGAACGCCGTGAGCGAATCGGCCAGCGAATCGGCGGGCGTGGCGCAATGAAAACTCGGGGCCCGGTGGTCGGACGGGTGATCGTTGACGGTGATCAGGCAGGCGGAGAGCAGATCCTCGGTCGCGGCGGAATCGCTCATCTTGACGACCAAGCCGATGCCCGACACCCGTTTCGGGGCATCGCGCCGGATCTGCACCTCCTGGATCTTGCCGAGCCGGTCCCCGTCCACCTGGAAGGGCAGGATCGCGAGCGGGATGGTGATCGGGTCGGCCGAGTTGGCCAGTGTCTCGACCTTCTTTGCTCCGCTGCGATATATGGAGATCGCGGTCATTCCCAGGGCGAACACCACCAGGGCGCCCAGAGCGATGCGTAGCCAGTACCGTTGCATGAGGCACCTCGAAGCCGGGGCACGAACATCACGCGCGAGGCGTTCCAGACAGAAACGGAATTCATGCCTCCTTTGTTTCAGGTGGACCTGAACGCCGATCTCGGCGAGACGTCAGCCGGCCGGGAGCCCTCCCCGGATCGCGAGCTGCTCGGCCTGGTCTCGTCCGCCAGCATCGCATGCGGATTTCACGCGGGCGATCCGGTCCGTATGCGCCGCACCGCGGCGGCGGCCGCTCGCCTCGGCGTGACCCTCGGCGCGCATCCCGGCTATCCCGACTTGATCGGCTTCGGCCGGCGCGAGCTGGGCGCCACGCCGGAGGAGGTCGCGGCGTACGTCGCATATCAGGTGGGCGCGCTCATGGGCTGCGCCGCCGCGGAGGGTGCCCGGGTTCGCTACGTGAAGGCGCACGGGGCGCTGTACAACCGGGCGGCCGGGGATCCCGCCATTGCGGGCGCCATCGCCGAAGCCGTGCGGGGAGTCGATACGTCGCTCGCGCTGCTCGGGCTGGCGGGCAGCGCGATGGTCGCGGCCGCCCGGGCCGCTGGACTTCGCGCAGTCCCCGAAGCTTTCCTGGACCGGGGGTATGCGGCGGACGGGACCCTGCTGCCCCGCGACCGCCCGGGCGCCATCATCAGCGACCCCGAAATCGCGGCCGATCGGGCAGTGCGACTCGCCCGCGACGGCACGGTCCTGACTGCCGATGGCTCAGTGCTCCGGGTGGACGCCGAGTCGTACTGCGTCCATGGCGACGGGCCTCGCGCGGCGGACCTGCTCGAGGCGGTCCGCGCGAAGCTCGAGGCCGCGGGCGTCGCGGTCGCCCCGTTCGCCAGGTGAGCGGCCGGATACGCGCCACGGTCGGGCCGTTGGGCGACCGGGCCGCGGTTCTCACACTCGAGGGCGACGGTGACCGGTGCAACCGCCGCATCACCCAGCTGACCGAGGCACTGTTGGCCGAGTGCGGCACGGAGACGCCGCGTGCGATCCTCGACGTCGTGCCCGCGATGGCGTCGCTGGCGGTGTTCTTCGACCCGCGGGTCGCCTCTCTCGAGGCGGTAGAGGGCCGGCTGCTCGCCCTGGCCGACCGGGTGCCCCACGACGATGACGAGGCGTCGCGGCGCCAGCTCCACGTGTTCCCCGTGTGGTATGACGGGCCCGATCTCCACGATGTTGCGGAGCGCGTGGGAGTCGAGCCGGACGAGGTGATTCGCCGTCACGCGAACCGCGAATACCGCGTGCGCTTCCTCGGCTTTGTGCCGGGATTCGCCTATCTGGGCCCGCTCGACCCCTCGCTCGTTCTCGCGCGCCGCGCCGATCCGCGCCCACGCGTGCCGGCGGGCAGCGTCGCCGTCGCCGGCGACCAGACCGCGATCTACCCGCTCGACACGCCCGGGGGCTGGCATCTCATCGGCCGCACCGATGTGCCGGTCTTCGATCCGGCGCGGGACCCGCCCAGCCTGCTGGCTGCCGGGGACCGGGTGCGCTTCGAACCGGCATCTTCGTGATCCACGTGCTGCAGGCGCCGCCGTTCGCCACGGTCCAGGATCTGGGTCGGGTCGGCTGGCGGCACGCCGCTGTCCCGCCCTCGGGTGCGATGGACCCGGTGAGCCTGCGGACCGCGAACGCGATGATCGGCAACGAGCCCGGTGCCGCCGCCGTCGAGTGGGGCATCGGAGCGGGCCGGCTCGAGTTCCAGCGGGACATGGAGGTGGCGCTTGCGGGTGCGTCCTTCGCCGTGACCATGGTGCGGAGCCGGGCGGGGGCAGGCGGGATCGGACCGCCGAAGGTCCTGGAGCGAGCCTTGTCGATGCATGCAGGTGACGTGCTCGCGATCCAGCCGGTTGGTCGCGGCGCCTGGCTCTATCTCGCGCTGGCCGGAGGAATCGACGTGCCGCTGGTGCTCGGCAGTCGCTCGACCTATCTGCCGGGCCGGTTCGGTGGAATGGACGGGCGGCTCATCCGGACCGGCGACGTGCTGAAGGCGGCCTCGCTGCCCGCCTGCCCGCCGGCCGGTCTGCCCGGCCGCAGGGCCGACGACCCACCCGCTCCACCATCTGACGCACCGATCCGTGTCGCCGCCGGGCCCGATCGCGCCCTGCTGTCCGACGAGGCGTGGGTGCGGTTCATTGCGGCGGCATGGACCGTGTCCCACTCGGTCAGCCGGGCGGGATATCGGCTCGAGGGGCCCGCGACCCGCTTCGCGGCACCGGAAGCCCTGCCCTCTGCACCGGTATGCCCGGGCGTCGTGCAGCTCCCACCCGGCGGACAGCCGATCGTGCTCATGCCTGACGGCCCGACTGTCGGGGGTTATCCGCGTATCGCGGTGGTGTGCGAGGATTTGGGGCGGCTGGCGCAACACCGGCCCGGCGAGAAAATCACCTTCCGCGAGGTCGGTCTACCGTAGCACGACAGGACGGGCCGCAAAACGGTGCATCCGCGAGCGGCATCAGCGCGCCTGAACGACTCCGTTCTCATCGAGTATCGCCAGTGCTTCCTGGCCCGTGAGCGTTTCCCGCTCCAGCAGCGCGCGAGCGAGCGCCTCGAGCGCCGAGCGGTGCAGCTCCAGCAGCCGCTTCACGCGGTCGTAGAGCGCATCCACGATCTCCTTTACATCGCGGTCCATGGCCGCATGGCTCTCGCCGCTCAGCGGCGCCACGTGGGCGTCGTGGGCGACGAGCCCGGTGGCGCGGCCCATGCCCAGGTGGTACACCATCTCGCGCGCGATGCGGGTCGTTTGCTGGAGATCGTTCTTGGCGCCGCTCGTCACCAGATCCGGACCGAACGCGAGCTCCTCCGCCGCGCGCCCGGCCAGTCCCTTGAGGATCTGGCTCTCCAGGTAGCGGCGCGAGTGGAGGTGCTGGTCGGCAGCCGGTGAGAAGAACGCCACGCCCATCGCCTGACCGCGCGGCTGGATGGTCACCTTGTGGAGTCCGTCCTCCGGGCAGCAGAGCACACCGGCGAGGGCGTGACCCGCCTCGTGAATCGCGACGATCTGCCACTCGCCGTCGCTGGCCCGGAAGCCGGTCCGCTCCTTCCCGAGCAGCAGCCGGTCGCGCGCCGACTCGATGTGGCCCCAGGCCACGATGTCCGCGCCCTGCCGGGCCGCGACGATCGCGGCCTCGTTGACGAGATTGGCGAGGTCGGCCCCGCTGGTCTGCGGCATCAGCCGCGCGAGGCGCCCGAGGTCCACGTCCTGCGCGACCGGCACCGACCGCTCGATCACGTGCAGCCGGAGGATCGCCTCCCGCTCATCCACGCTCGGCAGGCCCACGGCAACGGAGCGGTCGAACCGACCCGGCCGGAGCAGTGCCTGGTCGAGGTCCTCGGGCCGGTTGGTCGCTCCGATCACGAGCACGGCTTCCCGCTGCGAGAAGCCGTCCATCTCGACCAGGAGCTGGTTGAGCGTGCGGTCGTCTTCGTTGTGGCTCCGGTTGTTGCCGCGCCGGGAACCGAGCGCGTCGAGCTCGTCGATGAAGATGACGCCGCCCCGCTTGCGGGCCTTCCGAAACAATCCCTTGAGCCGCGAGGCGCCGAGGCCGATGAGGAACCCGGTGACCTCGGAGCCGGAGATCGCGTAGAAGGGCACTCCGCTCTCCCCGGCGACCGCGCGCGCCATGAGCGTCTTGCCGGTGCCCGGAGGACCGTACATGAGCACGCCCTTGGGTACCCGCGCACCGACCTTGTCGAATTTGCCCGGTGACTTGAGGAACTCGACGATCTCGCGCAGCTCGGCGACCGTGCCGTCGTTGCCGGCGACGTTCGCGAACGTGGTCGTGGAGAAGGCCTCGTCGCCAAGTGCCCCGGCCGAGGACTGGCCGTTGAGCCCCCGACTGACGAGGAAGCCCAGCACCACGAAGCCCGCCAGGACGACGAGCAGGTTGATGATCTCGATGCGGCTTTGCCGCCCCCGCTCGGCGAATTCGACGCTGACGCCAACCGCTTCGGCCCGGCGAAGCACTTCGTCGAATCCAGCCGAGGTGTATACCACGCGGAACACGCTGTCCTGTCCCGTGGAGCGCCAGCGTCCGCGGATCTCCCGCCCCGGCTCGATCTCGAGCGAGGCGACCCGCCGGCCGGCCAGATCAGAGAGCAGGGTCGAGTAACTGAGCGGCCGCGGGGTCGGCCGCTGGCGACTCCGATGAACGGCGAACCCACCGGCGAGGACGAGGACGAGGACCGCCGCGATCAGCCATGGGGCGAGCGAGCGAAACCGGAACCGTCGGCGGGAATCGGCGTTGTGGAAGAACTGCATGCGGCTACCGTTCCTGCAAATGCGGCGTGGAAAGCGAGATACGATGAGGTGCCGGAACGTGCTTTGCGCCGCAACATGCGAGCCATGGGCGGCGGCGGGGAACTGAGGGTTCCCTAAGCTCCCGACGCCTCTGAGTTTGCCCGAAAGGTGTTGATCTGCATGATCGTAGACCTCCACAGTCACCTCGCGCCCGCCGTGGACGACGGGGCGAGCTCCGTTGACGACGCCGTGCTCGCGCTCCGCGCGCTCGCGGCCGAGGAGGTCGGCGCGCTGGTTACCACTCCTCACCTGCTGTTGCCACACCTCGACTCAGCGGCCGCGGTGGCCCGGGAGCTGGATCGGCATCGGCGCGCGTTCGATAGTCTGGCTGCCGCAGCCGCGCTGGCGGAGGATCGTCTGCCGACGATCGGATTAGGGCAGGAGATCTGGGCGCCCGACGCGACTGCCCTCCGCCGCGGGCTCGCGTGTCCCGGTCTCGGGCTCGGCGGATCGAGCTACCTGCTGGTTGAGTTCGGGTTCGACCTCACGGGCGGCCACCACGATGTGATCCAAGCGGTGCTGGACGCGGGCCGCAGGATAGTCGTGGCGCATCCGGAGCGCTACCGCTACCTGCCCGGTTTCGATCCGGTCGAGACCGCTACGGCGTGGCGCGCGGCCGGAGCGCTGCTCCAGATCAATGCAGGGAGCCTCGGCGGGCACTACGAGCGATCGAATCCGGGCGCTCGTGACCTGGCGTGGCGCTTCGTAGAGAATGGTCTGGCCGACCTGATCGCCACCGATCATCACGCCTCGAACCGGCCGGTGTCGCCGCGGGAGGCATGGGACGCGGTCGTGGCGCGCCGCGGGGCGGAGCTGGCGCGGCGGTTGATGAGCGAGACGCCGGGGCGGATCCTGCGGAACGAGCCGGTCGCGCGGAGAGCGGCCGCCTAGTTGATCCGCGGCTCCGCGGTGAGCGCGGCGATCCGCTCGCGGGCCGCGCGGACGCGCGGCTGGAGGTCGGGGTCGGCGTCCTTCCACAGGTCCACGAAGCGGCCGTAGAAGTCCAGCGCCTGCTGTCGGTCGTTCTTCGCCTCGTAGAGCCGGCCGAGCGCCTCGTACGCCTCGGCTCGGTGAGCGGGCTCGAGGAAGTCCCAGAAGACCGGGCGGCTGGGATCGTCAACGTACCTGCGGTAGTACGCGATCGCAGAGTCGCTCATCCCCGCGAGGTCGAATACTCGAGCGAGGTGAGGCTTCCCGCAGGGCGTGCAGCCCCTCGAATGCGCCACTCTGAGAGCAGCGAGGGCCGAGTCGTACCGCCGCTCGCGCTGAGCCAGATACGCAGCGATGATCCGGTCCCAAAACCGATTGTACCGCAACCGCGGATCCCTCGCCGCCTCCATAGCGGCCAGCATGTCGGCGGCCTTCCGCGTGCCCCCTGCTACAGAATAGGCCCATGCCAGCCACCGGTACGCGAAATCGGATGGCGGCCGTCGCTCGAGCTGGTACCGCCGCGCCCCCGCGTCCAGCCGGCGAATCGCTCGCTGGGGATCGCTCCGTAATCGAACGTCCATCTGCGCCAGGTAACCGGTGTAGAACAGCGCTAACGCCGAATCACCGCTCCGGGCCGACCGCTCGGCGATCTCCTCCGCGAGCCGTTCGGCCTCCGCCATCTGCCCGCGGACGGCGGCAAGCCCGACGAGCCAGCCCTTCATTCGCAGCTCGCGATCCTCGCTTCCCGCGAAGGCAGCCAGGACCTGTCTGGCGATGGAGTCCGCCGCCTCGAACCGTCCGGTGACGGCGAGCAACGAAACCTCCCTGTCGTACCTCGCGGGGTGCGCGTTGAAGCGGGTCCGCAACGTGTCCACGAAACGAGCCGCCTCGCCCAGGCGTCCGGCCTCGACCAGCGTCTCGACCAGGGTGGCGTAGGTCGCCGGACGGTCTGGAGCCGCGAGCGTCGCGCGGCGGGCCGCTTCGACCGCCTCGGGATACTTCCGCTGATCCAGGTAGACCACGGACAGGTTGTTCCACGCCAGCCAGTTACCCGGATCGGCCTCGACCGCCGCCCGGAGCGCAGCCGCCGCCTGCGCGGGGTCGTCATCCACCGTCGAGTAGTAGGTCGCCGTCGTGACATAGCGCTCGAGCTCGGTCAACCGGTCGCGATGCTGCATCGCGCGCTGCATCGCGTCCACCACGCGGCCCTGCTGCTCGCCGCGGTTGCTGAGCGTCACCGCGAGCTTGCGGTACGCCATCGCGAACGCAGTATCGAGCGCCACGGACTCCTCGAGGAGTGCCAGGCCGCGCTTCCGGTCGCTTTCGCCCCCGTAGTCGATCAGATCGAACGCGCGGGTGTACTTGCGGAGCGCCGGCAGTGACGCGGTCGTCACCCGCTCGAGGGGTGGCGTCGCCTCGATGGCCCGCAGCGACTCCCCGATCCGGCCGCGGACCTGCCGCGAGAGGCGGCCGAGCGCGGCGATCAGCTCCGTCGAGTCATCAGCAGTCTCACGAAACGATGCGAGTTCCTGGCTGGTCGCCGGCGCGATCAGGCGTGCCGAGAGCGTGTAGCCGTTTCCCAGCCGGGCCACGTCGCCCGCGAGTACCGCCTTGATCCCTTCGCGCGTGGCGAGCTCACCCGCCAGTTGGTCGGTGAGAGGAGCGTCGGACGGCCGGCTCATGCGCGCCAACCCCTCCCGCACCCTCTCGGGCGGCACGAGGCCGACGACGCGCGACTGTGACAGATCCACGCGCAGCGCGCCCGCGATCGTTCCGCCGAGGGCGGAGTCCGCTGTGCGATTCGCGAAGTCCGCGACCAGGATCGGCTCGCGGGTGGCGAGCACGCCCTGCGCCACCAGCGACCTGCCGCCCAACCAGCCGCGTGACCAGGCGACGGAACCCGCGATCGCCGCGGCCACCACGAGGCCGGCGGCGACCATCCACCGGCGCACTCGGGGGACGCCGCGTCGCTTGGCGCCAGCCGCCGCGACGGCCTCTACGGCAGTGGTTCCACCCGTCGGCGTGAGCATCGCGCCGAGCGCGCGCCGCAGATCATGCGCGCTCTGCCACCGGTCCGCTGGCCGCTTCGCGAGGCACCGCATGACCGCCGCGTCGAGGCCCGGCGCGAGGCCGGGACGCTGATGCGAGAGGGGCTCGGGCGCGCGCGTCAGGTGAGCGGCGATGAGGGCCTGCGGCGTCGGCGCGAAGAACGGGGGGCGACCGGCGAGCATCTCGTAGGCCATCACGCCGGCAGCGTACAGATCCGCGCGGTGGTCGGTGTGCTCATCGCCCGCGGCCTGCTCGGGCGCCATGTACGCCGGGGTACCGAGCGCGAGACCTGCGCCGGTGAGGGTCGTATCGGCGACGGCGACACTGAGCGCCTTGGCGACGCCGAAGTCGGCCACCACCGCGTGCACGCCCGAAAACAGCACGTTCTCCGGCTTGATGTCGCGGTGGACGATGCCCTGTGCGTGCGCGTACTCGAGCGCGTCGAGCACTTCGCCGAGCACGCGCAGTGCCTCGGGGACCGGGAGCTCGCCCTCGCGCCGTAGACGGGCGCGCAGCGATTCGCCCCCGACGAAGGGCATCGTGTAGTAGAGGAGTCCCGCCGCCTCGCCGGCAGCGAACAGCGGAACGATATGGGGGTGCTGCAGCCCGGCGGCCAGATGGATCTCCCGGCGGAACCGCTCGGCACTCAGCCCGGCCGCGAGCTCGGGGCGGAGCACCTTCACAACCACCTTGCGGCCAAGCGCGAGCTCCTCGGCCAGGAACACGACACTCATGCCGCCCGCGCCGAGCTCGCGCTCCACGCGGTACCCCGCTCCGAGCGCGGTCTGGAGCCGTTCCCGCAAGTCCGACATCAAGAAATCCGAAGGGTGGCTCAGGCGACCACGTATGCTTCCATGGCAAAGTACTCCGCCAGGCCCAGACGGTCGAGCAACGCCGCCGTCTCCTTGTTCCGCGCCTCGACCCGCTGCCAGAACTCCCGCTCGTCCGCGCCGGGGAACGGCGCCGAGTCCTTCTGGGACTGGTGCTTGAAGATCGCCTGGATCTTGAGCCGGAGCTCATCCTGCGAGAGCGGCACGAGCCAGTTCGCCTCCGCCACGCTCCACTCCTGCCACGCGCCGCGATACAGCCACACCTCGGGCCGCGGCGCCTCGAGCGCCTGGTCGATGGCCTCCTTGCACTGCCGGTGGGTGCCGTGCGGGTCGCTCAGGTCGCCCGCCACGAACACCATCGAGGGCCGGATCTCCCGCAGCAGGTCCCGGACAATGGCCACGTCGGCCGGCCCGATCTCCTCTTTGCGAACCGTTCCGGTCCGATAGAACGGCAGATTCAGGAACCGCGCGTTGGCGGGACCCAGCCCCAGCGTCTCGATCCCGCTTATCGCCTCCGACTCACGGATGATCCGCTTCACGTCCTGCACCTCCGGGCTGTCGACCTCCCCGGGACGCTTCGCGGCCAGAAAGACCCGAATGCGGCTCGAGAGGCCGGCGCCGGCCTGTGCTTCCCCGCCCCGCTCGCGTGCCAGCCGCTCGAGGAAGTCGACGTAGCGGCGCACATCATGGTCGAACACGGCGATGTTGCCGCTGGTCATGTAGGCGACGGTGATCTCGTTCCCGTTCTCGACCAGTTTCCGGAGCATCCCGCCCATCGAGATGACGTCGTCGTCCGGGTGGGGGGAAAAGCAGACGACCCGCTCGCCGTGCGGCAGCTTCGAGCGGCCACGGATCTTGGCGCCGAGCGTGTTGAACACCAGCCCGTTGACCGCGCCGGCCGAGCTGTAGCGGGCCACCAGCGACGAGAGCTGACCCTCGGCATAGTCGCGGTGGGTGAGCTTGAGGATCGCCTTCTGTGTCCGCTCGGACAGCCAGATCACCGCGCGCACCGCGAGCGCGGGCGTCCATTCGACCTCGTCCACCAGCCAGGGCGTCGCCACGCGGGTGAGCTCAGCCGCGGCCGCGCGGTCCAGATAGAACGTGGTGTCGGGATGCTCCTGGAGGAACGTCGCCGCCACCTCCACGTCCACCTCGCCCTCGACGGCGCGGCGCACGATCGGCGCCTTGTGCTCGCCGGTGGCGAGGATCGCGATCTCGCGGGCCTCCAGGATGGTGGCGACACCCATGGTCACCGCCTCCATCGGCACGTTCTCCTCGCCGAAGAAGTCCGCGGCAGCCTCCCGGCGCGTGATCAGGTCGAGCGTGACGAGCCGGGTGCGGCTTGCCCGGCCCGAGCCCGGCTCGTTGAACCCTACGTGACCGGTTCGGCCGATCCCCAGAAGCTGGAAATCGATTCCACCATATCGCGCGATGGCGGCTTCGTACTCGCGCGCCGCACGCTCGACCCCCTCCCGCGGCACCGTCCCATCGGGGATGTGGATCTGCTCCGCGGGGATGTCCACGTGGGCGAAGAGGTGCTCGTGCATGAACCGATGGTATGACTGGAGGTCGTCCGGCCGCATCGGCCAGTACTCGTCAAGGTTGAACGTCACCACATTGGCGAAGCTCAATCCCTGGTTCCGATGCAGCCGGACGAGCTCACGGTACACCCCGATCGGCGTGGAGCCCGTGGCGAGGCCAAGCACGAGCCGCCGGCCCAGCGCCTGCCGGTCGCGCACCAGCGTCGCGATGCGCTCCGCGACCAGCCGCGCGATGGCCCCGTACTCCTCGACGATCACGGTTCGCAGGCGTTCGCGGGTGGTCGGCATGGCTTTCCTGTGGCTGTGGCGACCTGAACACTAGTAGGTTATCCCACCGTGGCTCACAACCCGACCGCGGCGGTTCAACTGGAGGAGGTATCGAAGAGCTACGGCCCGGTGCAGGCCGTGGACCGCGTGTCCCTCCAGATCGGCGAGGGGGAGTTTTTCTCCATCCTCGGCCCCTCCGGTTGCGGCAAGACCACGCTCCTCCGACTCATCGCCGGATTCGAGACGCCCGACGCGGGCGCGGGACGCGTGCGGCTGTTCGGGGAAGTGGTGGATCAGCGCCGCCCGTACGAGCGGCAGGTCGGCATGGTATTCCAGAGCTACGCGCTGTTCCCACATCTCTCGGTCCAGCGCAACATCGCGTTCGGATTGGAGGAGCGGCGCCGGCCGCGGGCGGAGATCGCGCACCGGGTGGGCGCGGCGCTGGAGCTCGTCCGGCTGGACCCGGCGAGGTTCGCCGCCCGAATGCCGGCCCAGCTGAGCGGTGGGCAGCGCCAGCGCGTCGCGCTCGCGCGCGCGCTCGTCCTCGAGCCCCGCGTCCTCCTCCTCGACGAGCCGCTCGGCGCGCTCGACCTCAAGCTCCGGAAGGAGATGCAGGTCGAGCTGCGCGTGCTGAACCGCACGCTGGGCACCACGTTCGTCTACGTCACGCACGATCAGGAGGAGGCGCTGACCATGTCCGACCGCATTGCGGTCATGGATCATGCGCGGATCATGCAGTTGGGAACGCCCGCCGCCGTCTACGAGCGCCCGCGCACCGCGTTCGTGGCCACGTTCATCGGCGACGCGAACCTGATGGAGGGTGGGCGCGTCGCGCTCCGGCCGGAACGCATCCGCCTGCTGGCGCCGGGCACACCCGCCGACGGCCTCGTGACCCGGGCCGGGGTCGTGCAGGACGCGCTGTACCGCGGTGACGCGATCCAGGTGATCGTCGCCCTGTCCGACGGTGACACCATTCGCGCGAGCGTGGACGGCGCCACGGCCGAGCGGTCCCCGTGGCGCGCGGGGGACAGCGTCGTCGTCGCGTGGCGGCCCGCCGACTGCCACGAACTGGAGACCGGCGCGTGAGCCGCCGAAGCTGGGGACTCGCCGGTCCGGGTGTCGGCTGGCTGCTGGTGTTCTTTGCGGTGCCCCTCGCCCTGGTGGCGGCCTTCAGCGTGATGCCGCGCGGGCCGTACGGCGGCGTCGAGCCCGGCTTTACGCTCGAGGCATACCGCCGCTTCCTGGTTCCGATCTACCTCTCCGCCCTGGGCCGCACCGTACTGCTCGCGCTCGGCTGTACGGCGCTGTGCCTCGCGCTTGGCTTTCCCGTGGCGTATGCCATCACCCGGAGCGGCCGGTGGAGGACGCTCCTCCTCGTGCTCGTGGTGCTGCCGCTCTGGACCAGTTTTCTGGTCCGCACCTTCGCGATGATCTTCCTGCTTCGCGACACCGGGCTCATCAACCAGTGGCTGCTCGCCGCCGGCCTGGTCCGGAAGCCGCTTACCCTGCTGTACACACCGGGCGCGGTGCTCGCCGGACTGGTCTACGGCTTCCTCCCGTTCATGATCCTGCCGATCTACGCCTCGCTCGAGAAGCTCGACCTGGCGCTGCTCGAGGCAGCCGAGGCGCTGGGCGCCCGGCCGGCGGCGCGGTTCCGCCGGGTGGTGCTGCCGCTCGCCATGCCGGGCATCGTCGCGGGATCGCTGCTGGTGTTCGTGCCCGCGCTCGGTGCCTTTCTGACGCCCGACCTGCTCGGCGGCGCCAAGCAGCTCATGATCGGCAACCTGATCCAGAACCAGTTCGCCGCCGCGCGCAACTGGCCCTTCGGGTCCGCCGCGTCACTGGTGATGCTTGCCCTGGTGCTCGCGGCCGTGATGGCCTGGCTCCGCCTCCGCGATCGGGCCGAGGCGGCCGCATGAACGGGCGCGTTCGGCCGGGGCTCGCGGCGTTCGTCGCCGCCGTGTACCTGCTCCTGCACCTGCCCGTCGCGATCCTGATCGCCTTCTCGTTCAACGCGTCCCGGTTCTCCGCCGCGTGGACCGGCTTCACCCTCGACTGGTATCGCCGCCTGTTCGAACGGGAGGACCTCCTGCGGGCCGCGGGGCGGAGCCTGCTGGTGGGCATCGCAGCCACCGCCATCGCCACGGTCGTGGGCACTCTGCTCGCGCTCGCGCTCGCCCGCCACCGTATTCGGGGGAAGCGCGCGATCGAGGCGCTGCTCTACGCGCCGGTCGTCACCCCGGAGGTCGTCACCGGGGTGTCGCTGCTCATGCTCTTCGCGTTCCTCGGAATCCCGCTCGGACTCGGCACCATCGTGCTCGCGCACGCCACGTTCAGCCTGCCGTTCGTGGTGATCGTGGTGCTCGCGCGCCTCGCCGGGATGGACCGCTCGCTGGAGGAGGCGGCGATGATCCTGGGAGCCGACGAGCTCGCCACGTTCCGCCGCGTCACGCTGCCGCAGCTCGCGCCGGGGATACTGGCGGCCGCGCTGCTCGCCTTCACGCTGTCGTTCGACGACTTCGTGATCACGTCGTTCGTGGCCGGCCCGGGGTCGTCCACGCTGCCGATGGTGGTCTACTCGATGGTGCGGCGGAACGTGGATCCCACGGTGAACGCGATCAGCGCGATCATCGTGGCGGTCACCACGGCGCTGATTCTTGCCGCGGAGCGCCTCGGCCGACCCTCCGAGGCGAGAAGCCGCGAATGAACCCGAGTGCATGCGACTGTCGTCCGGGGTGGTCCCGCCGCGAGATGCTCCGGTGGCTGGGGGCTGCCGCGCTCGCCGGCTGCACCCGCCGGAGGCCTCCGCCGGATGACGATCCGGATCGCGCGCTGCCGCCGCTCGAGCGCGAGCTCGCCATCTACAATTGGTCCGACTACGTGGCGCCGGACACCATCGCCAACTTCGAGCGCGAATTCGGCGTGCGGGTCACATACGACGTGTTCGAGAGCAACGAGGAGATGCTGGCCAAGCTCCAGGCCGGCGCGCGGGGGTACGACCTCGTGGTGCCCGCCGGGAACTTCGTCACCCCACTCGTGGCGCTCGGCCTCGCCGCACGGCCCAGCCGCCGCTACCTGCCGAACGCCGCCAACCTGTCGCCGCTCTTCCGCGGCCTGCCGTTCGATCCCGCCGATGCGTACACCATCCCCTACCAATGGGGCATTACCGGCATCGCATGGCGGCGGGACCGGTTGCCGGAACGGCCCGCCGGCTGGGCGCTGCTCCACGACGCGCGGCTCGGGGGCAAGCTCACCCAGCTCGACGATATGCGGGACGCGATCGGTGCGTGGCTCCGGTACCGCGGCCGCTCGCTCAACTCGACCGACCCCCGGCACCTCGCCGCGGCGCGTGCCGACGCGGTCCGGGCCAAGGCGAATCTCAAGGCCTATATCTCGGCTCCGGTGAAAGCGCAGCTCGTGGCGGGGGACGTGTGGGCGGCGCAGCTCTGGAACGGTGACGCCGCGCAGGCCCGCGCGGAACAGCCGGCGATCGAATTCACCGTGCCGGCGGAGGGCACGGCGATCTGGCTGGATTCGCTCGTGCTCACACGCGAGGCGCTGCATCCGCGGGCAGCGCACGAGTTCATGAACTACATCCTGCGGCCCCGGGTCGGTGCCGACCTCTCGGCGGCCACCGGCTACGGCACCCCGAACCGCGCGGCGCTGGAGTTGCTCGAGAACCCGATCCCCTACCCGACGCCTGACGAGCTCAGCCGACTCGAGTATGCGGCGGACCTCGGCCAGGCGACGGCGCTCTGGGATCAGATCTGGACGGAGATCAAGGCCGCGTGAGGTAGGAGAGCGTCAGCGACACCAGCAGGTGCCGCGGGAGCCCGGGCTCGAACGCAACCGGTACTCCGTTCACGACGTCCGGATTGAGAAACGCCGAGGCGACGTGGGCGCGGTCGAAGAGGTTGGCCAGCGTCACGAATCCGCCGACCGCGAGTCCGCCCCCGACCGGCAGGGGCTGCGGCGTGCCGACCGACAGAGACCACACCGCGTAACCCGGCACCCATACGCTGTTGGCGTCGTCCACCCAGTAGCCCGCGCTGGCGTCGAGGGCCACCTGGGCCCGGAGCCGTGCGAAGCCCGGCTCCCATGCCGCCTGCGCGCCCGTGGTGAGGTTCGGCACTCCGACGATCCGGTTCCCGGAGTAGTCCGCACTCGCGCCCGGAACCCCGTAGTGCACCGAGTCCACGACGTACTCCAGGTACTTGTTGTGGGACCACGTGAGCGCCGAGCCGAGCGACACGCCGCCCGCGAGCTCCGCGCGAAGGCCGACCTCCGCCCCCACCCGCCGCACCCGGCCGGCGCTGAAATAGAATCGGCCCCCGCGGTACGGCACGATCTCGTTGCGCACCCGGGTGTAGTAGACCGCGGCATCGTACGTGAGGAACCGCACCGGACCGGTGCCGCTGCCGAGCGCCTGCCGGGTCCCGACCTCCCACGTCGTCGAGACGATCGGCTCGAGCAGTGGATTGAGACCGGTCACCGTGTCCTGGCCGAACGTGCCGGGCGGGTCGGTCTCGTTTCCGGCTGGCGCCTCGATTCCCCCGCCCAGACTCGCGTAGACGCTGTGCGACGGCCCCAGCCGGAGATTCACCGCCAGCTTGGGGGTCATACGCGCAAACGAACGGGCCGCGTCGAGCTGCGGATTGAGCTCGTCCTCGTAGGTATACCGGATCACGTCGTAGCGCGCGCCGGTGATCACCGAGAACCGCTCGCCGAGCTCGAGCTGGTGCTGGGCGAAGACCCCGACGTTGTTCGCGCCCTCCCGCTTGTCGGCCATGAGCGTAGCGCCGCGCCCCCCGTCCGGCGTGAGCGACCAGAACCGCGCCGGGCCGTTCTGGTATGCCTCGTCCACCCCCGCGCTCACCGTGCCCCGCGCCGATCCCCCGTATCCCAAGGCGCCGCGTCCGACCAGGCTCCCGCCGAGGTGCCAGCGGTCGAACTCGCGGAACGTGCCGCGCTCCGAGCGGGTGAGGTCCTTCGGCGCGGCGAACACCGTGGCGCTGAAGCCCCACGGTCCTCCCTCCCCGTGGCGAACCGCCAGCCCGAGCCGGGACACGCGATTGAGTCGTCGCTCGTCCCGCTGCCGATACGTGGCGTTGCCCTGGCGCGGATCGGCGGCGAGCTCCGCCGCAGTGAGCGGCCCGGGGATGCGGAAATCGTTGATCGTGCCGAGCAGATGCGCGGTGAGCTGCGTGTGCGTGCCGGCGATGGTGCTCGCCCCCGCGTTCAGCAGCACCCGGTCGCTCCCGGAATGCTCGCGCCAGCCGTCGAAGACGCTCCGGACCAGCGTCGCGTGAACGGCGCTGCTCCCGCCGAGGCCAACGCTTCCCCGCGCGACGTACCGCTGGAGACCGAACGCGCCGAATAGCGTCCCGCCCTCGGCGCGGCGGCCGGTGACCGCCGGCGTGGTGGACACGCTCACCACTCCACCGGCGGCATTGCCCCAGGTGGACGACACGTTCGAGCGCACCACCTCGATGCGTTCCGCCGCGCTGAGGTCGATTCCATCGAACGCGGTCCGGCCATCCGGCTCGGTCTCGGGAAAGCCGTCCACCAGCACCCGCACGCCGCGCGAGGTACCCGAGTTGGACCGGTCACCCGCGCCTCTGGCCCCGAATCCGCGAATCACGATGCGGACGTCGTGGTTGCCCGAGCGCGACTGCGCCACCACCCCGGGCACGAGACGCAGGGCGGCGTCGAGCCCGGTCCCGTTCCGGCCGAAGATGTCCTCCGGCTGCACTTCGGTGGCGGCCACCGGCGCATCAAACAAGCTCTTCGGCTGCCGGTCGCCGAGCACCGAGATGTCGGGCAGCGTGAAGGTGGCCGAATCGCGGGCGGGCGGGACGGTGTCCTGGACGGCGAGCAGTGCGGTAAGGGCGAGGACGGCCACCATGCGGGCATCGCGGATACGGAAGCCCGGAATGTATCCCGGAACAGCGTGGCCCGGGTCACGGCGCTTTTCAGCCGGATGGTGCACCCATCAGCATGCGCCGCTGCCTGCTGCTTTTCCTGATCGCCGCTTGCCGCGGCGAGGATGCGGCTCCCGAGACGGGGTTCTCCGCCGCGGCCGCCGATTCGGTCGTCTGGGGTGAGGATCGCGCGCGTTCCGCCGACCACGCCGGGTCGTCGGACCGGCTCTTCCTGGAGCGGCAGCTCGACCACTATCAGGGTCTCGAATATCTCGCGGAGCGGGTACGGCGGACGTCCAACGTTTCGGCGGTCCGGCGGGACGCCTGGCGCTTCGACCGGCAGGAGAATGCGGAGCGGAGCCAGGTGGACGCGCTCCTTCGCAAGCGCCACGGCGAGCGGTACCTGCCTCGGGTGCCCGACGAATTCCGGACCGCCGCGATCGCGATCCACGCGCTGCCGCCGGAGCAGCAGGCGAGCGCCCTCCTGGCGTTCGTCACCCACCACCACGAGGAGGACGTCGCGCTGATCGACAGCATCCTGCCCTCACTGGAGCACCCGGAGGTGCGCGAGCTGGCCCGGGATCTTCGCCGGGACCAGCGCCGCGACCTTCGGGTATTCGCGCGGAGGCTGGCGCGGGACTGAGCGCCTATTCCCTTCTACTCGTCTACTCGAGCCTGACCCGCTCCACTCTACTCGAGCCTGACCCGCTCCACCCGCCTCGTCTTGGACTGCGCGTTGAAGATCTGAAGGCTCACGATCTGGCCCGGTTTTGCCGCCCGGAGCGCCTGCCGCAGCTCGGCCGGCGACGCGACCGGCTTGCCTTCGACCGCGAGGATGATGTCCGGCCCGCCGTTCTGGGGCCCGGCCACCTGCTCGAAGGCGGGTCCGCCCGCACGCACATCCGCCACCAGCACGCCCCTGAGCCCCGTGGGCAAGTCGAGCTGCCGTGCGGTGGCGCGGTCCAGCGGGGCCACCTCGATGCCGAGCGTTGCGACCGGAGCCGCGTCGTCGGTCGAGCCGCGATCGGACGGCGTCGCATCGTCGTGGGCCAGAGCGCGCGGGTTGTCCACCCGCTGGAGCGGAATCGAGAGCGTCTTCCGCACCCCGCCCTTCCGCGCCACCTCGACCTTCACCGACTCTCCGGGTTTCCGGAACGCGATCCGCTGCTGTAGCTGGCTGGTGTACTCGACCGGCTTGCCGTCGATCGAAATGATGATGTCGCCCGCCTCCAGGCCGGCTTTGCGGGCGGCTTCGCCCGCTTCACTGAAGTCCTGCACCAGCACGCCCCGGATCTCCGGCAGCCCGACGTACTCGGCATCGTTCTGCGTGGCGTCGCGCACCAGCACGCCCAGCGCGGCGCGGTCCACGCGGCCGTTCGCCACGAGCTGATCCATGACTCGGCGCGCCAGGTTGATCGGGACGGCGAAGCCGTAGCCGGAATAGAAGCCGGTCTGGCTCGCGATCGCGCTGTTCATCCCCACCACGTCCCCGCGCACGCTGACCAGCGGACCGCCGGAATTCCCGGGGTTGATGGCGGCGTCGGTTTGGATGAAGTCCTGGATGCTGCGGTCGCTCCGGCCCGGGAGGTTGAGGGAACGACCTTTGGCGCTGATGATGCCCGACGTGACGGTGAAGGTGAGGTTCTCGCCCAGCGGATTGCCCACTGCCAGCACCCACTCACCGACCCGCGCGGCGTCGCTGTCGCCCAGCGGCGCGGGCATGAGGTTCGGTGCATCGATCTTCAGTACGGCGACGTCGGTGGCGGCGTCGGTGCCGACCAGCCGCGCCTTGTATTCGCGGCGGTCCAGCAGCCGTACGGTCAGCTCCTTGGCGCCATCCACTACGTGGGCGTTGGTGAGGATGTAGCCGTCCCGGCTCACCACGAACCCGGACCCCGATGACCGCTGGTATGGCTCCCCCTCGGGCTGATTGGGGAAGAACCGCTCGAACCCCGGAGGCACTTGAAGCTGCGGGCGCAGGCGCGCGTCGCTCCGGCCCTCCGCCCGGATGTACACCACGCTCGGCTTCACCCGTTCGGCGACCGAGGCGAAGGCTTCACTCAGATCCGAGAGCCCGGGCGCTGCGGCGACGCCGGCGCTGCCGGCGCCGCCGCCGAGGCGGGCGGCCACGGCGTGGGC
>JBOHSN010000070.1:0-22722 GCA_050733215.1 Gemmatimonadales bacterium | reverse complement strand
CAACGGGCCAGATTACGGTGGATGCCGCACGGCCACCATTACTGTCCCGCTCGAGTGACTCAAGTCCGTGCCGTCTAACCAGCGCATGCATTGACGGCGCGAGCTCGGACGTTGTGTTGGGTACGTTTGGGGCGCCGCCGCTTATCCGTGTTTCGTTGCGCGGACACCTGAAAGCGTGATCGCGAGAGCGGAGATGTACGACACGACCACCTTCCTGAACGTTGACCTCGACGTCTCATCACGCGACGACTTGGCGCCGTTGGCCGACGGACTGCGCCCGCAAGTTCATGCGCTTCACGTCGGACGCGTCGGGCGGCGCTACTGGGCTCGCTTCGAGCTCCGCGCACAGCCAAGAACGCCCGATACGGCCATTCGTCGCCTCGTGACAGCCATCCAGCGCCTGCCGGCCCGGCAACGCACGCGCTGGAACCGGACAATACGACGCGACTTCAACGTCGGCATCCAGGCGGCGCCCCGACCACACTGCAGCGAGTTCCCGATCGAGCCCCCCACCGTTGCTATGGTCGGCAAAGTGGGTGGTCGAATAGTCGTCACCGTGTACGGCTCGTCGCCGTCGGGTGAGTAACGATGAGCGGTGGTGCCGCCCGATCCGGGCCCTGAGGCGACCCGTTAGTGTCGAGCACCGCGCGGGCTCCTCTGCCTCCCGTTGACCATCTCGTCTGGGGAGGACCGAGCCTCGAGCAGGAGATCGAACGCCTTGAAACCCTGACCGGGGTTCGGGCGGCGATCGGCGGACGCCATCCGGACGAGGGCACTCGAAATGCCCTCATCCGGATTGGACCCACCATCTACCTGGAGCTCATCAGCCCCGATCCCACGCAGGCACCGCCGCCGCATCCGCGCTGGTTCGACCTGGACACCCTGACCGAACCGCGCCTCATCACCTGGGCGGCCAAGGCCGCCGACCTGGAGCAACGCGCCGCCAGGGCTCGGGCCGACGGGGTCGAGCTCGGCGAGGTGAGACGCAGCCAACGTGAACTGAGCAATGGTCAGGTGCTCTCCTGGCGGTTGACCTACCCCGACATGCGTCTCGGGACCGGGCTGGTGCCGTTCCTCATTGATTGGGGCCAGAGCCCGCACCCGGCTCAGACTGCGCCCGGAGATGTCCAGCTTCTCGAGCTCTGGGCGGAGCACCCTGATCCGGCGACGATCCGCGCTCCGCTTCGGCAGCTCGGGCTCGACCTCGACGTGGTCACTGGTGCAGCGCCGGCATTGATCGCAGTCCTCGATACGCCACGTGGAAGGGTCGAGCTTCGGTAAGCCGGTACCCTCCCCAGGGCCGCCCGCGCTACCTTCCGCTCCATGAAACCACCGACGCGAAGGATCCTTGTCGTCGTCGGAGCCCTGCTCGCTCTCGTCGTGGTGCTCCTCGTCCTCCTGCCGGTGCTCTTCGCCGATCGGATCGAAGGCCGAGTGAAGACGGAGGTGAACCGGACCCTCCACGCCCGCGTGGACTGGCGAGACGCCGGTCTCGGTCTCTTCCAGAACTTCCCCAACCTCACCCTGCGGCTCGACGATCTGACGGCGGTCGGGGTCGGCAAGTTCGAGGGCGATACCCTGGCCTCGGTCCGGCAGCTCCGGGTGGTTCTCGATCTGGCCACCGCGCTCCGGAGCACGTTGGGCGGCTCGTCCCCGATCGTCGTGCGTGCCGTCGAGCTCGACCGGCCCCGGCTCTCGCTGGTGGCACTCGAGGACGGCACCGCCAATTGGGACATCATCAGGAAGGACACGACGGCGGCCCGCCAGCCCGAGGCCGGACGCCCGCTTGCGGTGAGCCTCCGCCGCTTCGCCATCGATAGCGGGTCCGTTGCCCTCGACAACCGTGCGGCGAAGCTGCGGGCCTCGGTGCTCGGCCTGAACCAGACGCTCACCGGTGATTTCGGGAACGACCAGGTAGCCGTCGAGACCCGCGCCCACGCCGACTCGGTGACGCTGGAGTTCGCCGGCATACCGTACCTCAACCAGGTGCGGCTGGACCTGACCCTGGACGCTGCAGCGGACCTGGCCAAGAAGACCTTCGCCCTCCGGGAGGGTAGCGGGCTCCGCCTCAACGAGCTGCTGCTCGCCGTATCCGGCACCGTCGCTTCGGCCGGCGAGCGCCTCGGCCTCGACCTCGCCTTCGGCGCGCGCAAGACTGAGTTCAAGCACATCCTCTCGCTGGTGCCTGCGGTCTACGCCCGTGACTTTCAGTCGGTGCAGACCTCGGGATCGCTGGCGGTGTCCGGCCGGATCAAAGGCGACTACGGCGACGATGCATTCCCCGCTTTCTCGCTCAACGCCAAGGTGGACAACGGGACGTTCCGCTATCCCGACCTCCCCCTCCCCGCGCGCGACATCGCCTTCGAGTTGCGCATAGCGAACCCCGGCGGCGGCGGCGACAGCACGGTGGTGAACCTGAGCCGGCTGCACCTCGTCCTGGGAAAGAACCCGATCGACGCCGGGCTCGTGCTGCGGACGCCGATCTCCGACCCCGACGTGGATGCCCGCATGACCGGCACGCTCGACCTCGCCGACCTGCGCCGCACCATCAAGCTCGATCGCCTGCAGGAGCTGACCGGCAGCATTGCGGCCGATGCGGCGGTGCGGACCCGGATGTCCTGGGTGGACAAGGGACAGTACGACCGCGTCGCGGCGCGCGGCACGGTGAACGTGCGGGATCTCGCGGTCAAATCAGAGGCCCTGCCCCGCCCGCTCGCGATCCAGGAAGCGTCGCTCCAGCTCGCGCCCCGCCGGGCGGAGCTCAAGTCGTTCACCGGCACGGTCGGGAGCAGCGACCTCAAGGCCTCAGGCTACCTCGACAACCTGCTGGGCTATGTCCTGCGCGACGACGACCTGCGCGGGAGCGCGACCCTCACCAGCAACAAGTTCAACCTCAACGAGTGGCGGAGCGACGAGGGCGAGCTCAGCGTCATCCCGGTGCCGCCTCACATCGACTTCGCGCTCGAGGCGAAGGTGGGCCAGCTCCTGTACGACAAGCTCACCTTGACCAATGCGCGCGGCCGCCTCCGGGTGAAGGACCAGCGCCTCACGCTGGAGAACTTCGCCGTCAACACGATGGGCGGTGAGATCGACGTCAACGGCTTTTACGAGACGACGGCCCCCACCAAGCCCACCTTCGACGTCGGCCTCAAGCTCCAGAAGCTCGACATCCCCTCGGCGTTCGAGCAGCTCACCACGGTGCGCCTGCTGGCGCCGGTGGCCAGGTACGCGCGGGGCAACTTCTCAGCCGACCTCCGGCTGAACGGCGGGCTGGGCAAGGACATGATGCCGCTGTACCAGCAGCTCACCGGGAAGGGCAACCTCCAGACCTCGAAGATCCTGATCCAGGACTTCCCCGCGCTGGAGAAGCTGGCCGCGGCGACCAAGCTCAACTTCCTGAACGACCCCACGCTCGTAGCCCTGCGCTCGCAGTTCGACATCCGCGACGGCCGGCTCCACATCCAGCCGTTCGCGGTGGCGGTGGGCGGGACGACGATGACCGTGTCAGGCTCCAATGGTCTCGACCAGTCGCTCCAGTACAACCTGGGCCTGCGGGTCCCGCGTTCCATGCTCGGCGCGGAGGCGAACCAGGCGATCGCCGGGCTGGTGTCGAAGGCGGCCGGCGCGGGGATCGATCTCCAGGCCGCACCCGAGGTCCCGCTCGGTATCCAGGTCACCGGAATGGTCACGAATCCCTCGCTCAAGATCGAGCTCGGCAGCGCCGCCGGGTCGGTGACGCAGGCGGCGGGCCAGGCGCTGAAGGAGGCAGCGGCAGAGCGCGTGGACTCAGCGAAGCAGCGGGCGGCCGCCGAGGCGCAGCGACTGGTGGGCGAGGCGGAGAAGCGGGCCGCGTCGATCCGAGCGGAGGCCCAGACGCTGGCGGACAAGGTGAAGGCGGAGGGCTACCAGCAGGCCGACTCGCTGGTGGCCCGGGCTGGCAACCCGCTCGCGAAGGTCGCGGCTAACGCCGCCGCGGACCGACTCCGCAAGGAGGCGGACAACAGGTCGGCGAGCATCGTCAAAGAGGCGGATGTACGGGCCAATGCGCTCGTGACCGAGGCGCGGAAGAAGGCGAGCGCACCGGCTCCATGACCGGTATCCTCGGCTGTTGCGCGATGCATCACTGAGCTGCGTCAGGAGAGCAGGAGAATGGGTACGAGCCATCGGATCACAGGCGGCGGGGGCGTACAGCTCCACGCGGTCGAGACCGGTAACCCGAAGGGTCGCCCGATTCTGTTCCTCCATGGCATCTCGCAGTGCTGGCTCTCCTGGAATCGCCAGATGGGCTCGGACCTGGCCGACGACTACCGCCTAGTCGCGATGGATCTCAGGGGGCACGGTCTCTCCGACAGGCCGCGCGAGGGCTACGCCGACTCGAGACTCTGGGCTGAGGATGTCGACGCGGCCATTCACGCGCTGAGCCTCGATCGTCCGATCCTGTGTGGTTCTTCATACGGACCGCTCGTCATCCTCGATTATCTCCGGCATTACGGTGATGATGGCATCGGCGGGTTGAACTTTGTCGGAGGGGTTACGAGGCTTGGCACCGACGAGGCGGTGTCGGTTCTCACTCCCGAGTTTCTCAGCCTTGTACCAGGTCTTTTCGCCACGGACGTGGAAGAGAGCGTCCGCAGTCTCGAGTCGCTCGTACGCCTGTGCTTTGTTCAACAGCCTCCAGCCGAAGACCTGTACCGGATGCTCGGCTGGAGCGTCTCCGTTTTCCCTTGCGTCCGCCAGGCAATGTTCTCCCGCTCGTTCGACAATGACGACCTCCTGCCGAGGATTCGCCGGCCGGTGTTGATAACGCATGGCGCCGAGGATGCGGTCGTGAAACCGGCGGTGGTGGATCAGCACAAGGCGGGGATCGCGCACGCGCAGATCCAGATCATGCCCAATGCAGGGCACGCACCGTTCTGGGATGATGCGGCAACCTTCAACCGGCAACTGCGGGGGTTTGCCGAAAGCCTGTAGGGCGAGCCGGTCACGGGCAGGGCCGAGTCGCGGAACCCCCGATCGTGCGATATTCTTGGTGCTCCCGTCAAAACGCTCGTCACCCGCACCTGGAACGCCGTTGCCTGACGCCCGGCGCCTGGACACGTTCCACAATTAGGAACGTCCTGTAGGTCGCCGGCTTATCAGCACCGGGGCAAACATCCGAACGTTCGCAGCACCGCCCGCCGATGATGGCGGGCGGTTGCGTTTCGTACCCTTGGATCGCTGCACGAGGGACGGAACGCAAGCAGACGGATGCTGGGCCGGTCATGTGGGCCGGCGGTGGGCTCATTCATCAGGGAGGTCAGATGCGGTTCGGAGGTGTAATTGGACTCGTGGCGTTCGGCGCGGCATCGGTTGGCTGCGGTGACTATGGTAACAATCTGGCAGGCCCCCCGCTGGAGGACACGGTGGGCACCGTCCTGGGCCGCGCGCCCACGGGTGATGTCCGCTCGTCGTTCAGGGTCGTGCGCGGGTCGGGAGACATCACACCGACGGTCGTAGAGTTCCGGGGTTTGTTGGGCGAGCCCTCCAACGGGGCCCAGGCCGGACAGCAACCCTCCGGCCGACGGGAGATCACCTGGGACGGCGTGCCCGCGGCCTTCACCAATGTCAACACGTTTCCCCCGCTGTTCTTCAACAACAGGGGAGCGAACTTCAGCGGCCCCGGCACGGGGTTCCGTAACAGCGACAACGATTTCTCGGATCTGAACCCGGCCTACGCCGCCCAGTTCGAGCCGTTCAGCAAGCCGAAGACGTTCATGCCCATCGGAAGTTCCGAGATGGAAGTGCTCTTCACGGTGGCGGGATCGACCACCCCGGCCGCCGTGACCGGGTTCGGGATCGTCTTCTCCGACGTGGACCGCCAGGGATCAGCCTCCATCAAGCTGTTCGACCCAGCAGGCCGGAGTCTGGGCCAGTACCACGCGCCCGTGCGCAGCGACGCGACCGGCCTGTCCTTCGTTGGCGTCGTGTTCGACGCGGCGATCGTCGCGAAGGTGGTGATCACCTCCGGGCAAGCGGCAATCGACGCCGGCCTCGAGGACCTCACCGACGGCGGCAATCGCGACCTTGTCGTGACCGACGATTTCCTGTACGGCGAGCCTCAGGCTCTCCAGTGAGCCGTGGATTGACCGGCCCGAGCGGTACAATATGGCGACACCGATGAGCTCAGGCGGTTCGTCAGGCGCGGACCGGCGGGGTGCGCTTCGAGGGGACATCGAGGCGCACTTTGCCGCTGCTCTATCAACGAAATCGCTTCGGGTGCACCGAACCGCAGAATCGTTAGGCAGCACACACGCGGAGGTGTACCGTATGGCCCTGCAGGGGCTCGATCGCACGTACGCGGAGCTCACCGCTGGCGGATACCAGGGCAAACAGCCGTCTTACGACGCGTTCTGGGGTGCGCGCTACGCGATCGTGGCCGACCCGGATGGCAATGATGTCGGACTCATGAGCCCGATCGATGAAGGGCGCCGAAGTTGGCCACCAGCCGAGTCACCCACACCTTAGGCGCTTGGCGTGCCGGCCACAAGGCCGCCGCACGCCCAATGCACGTTGCTCGAGTTCCTGGCCGGAGCGTGACGCCGGGGACGCCGAAGAGCAGCGAGCTGTCGGTCAGCTCTTGCGCGCGGTCTTGGCGAAAAACGGCGTGAGGACCTGCGCGACCTTGCGGCTCTTGCAGCTCGGGCAGGTCGGGGGTACCCGGCCGTGCTCCCCGATCGGCTCGGCGCGGTCGAAGGCCTCGCCGCAGGCAGCGCAACGATAGGCGTATTTGGGCATGAAGGACTCCTTGTTTCGCGGCTGGCGGGCTGCCAAGGTAGGGAATCGTCCGTGAGCTGTCCAGCCGTGGGCCGCCACTGGTGCGCTCTGGAAAGCCGCCTTGAGCGTGCCATCTCGGCCTGCTCCTCCGCGTTCGACGCCGGTGACCCGGCGCTGACGCTGGACCAGCGGGACCGCGACGTATGGCGCGCATGCATCGCCAATACCCTTCCATCACAGCGGATTGGCCATCCCTGGACCTTTGCGCTGGAGACCAGCAAACCCCGGGCGGCGGTATTCATCGATGACGTACTCCGTCGCAACCAATCCTCCCGCACGAGAGCGTTCGTCGTCGAGCATGAGATCCGCGCGCCCGAGGTGACGCAGTGCTTCCGCCGGCCGATAACGCTGGAGTTGCGGCTCAGCCATGGTCAGTGGAAGCCGTGGCGGGTGCAGACGATTCCGCCGGACTCGGCCTTGTCGAACATCAAGTGGGGGCACACCGTAGAGCGACGGTAGCACGCGGCTGATGATCTTGAAGCCGCCGTGTCGTCGAAAGTACGAGTGGGCTCCACGCTCCCAGGAGATACGCGGTGAGCGAAGCAAGTGACCGTTCCCACTTCGTTCCTGAGGGCTGGCGCACCGTGACGCCACGAATCGTGGTTCACGAGGCACAGCAGCTGGTTGCGTTCGTCAAGCATGTGTTCGGGGCGACAGGAGACTATCGGCCAGACATGCCGGCCGTCCTGAACATCGGCGACTCCATCGTCATGATTAGGGACGCCGGAATCCGCGACCCGACCCCCGCCTTCCTGTACGTCTATGTCGACGACACCGATGAGACGTATCGGCGCGCCCTCGAAGCCGGCGCCCGCTCACTGGAAGAGCCATCGGACCTGCCGTATGGTGACCGTCGCGGAATGCTGGAGGACAAGTGGGGGAATACTTGGCAAATCGCCACGCATCTGGGGAATGCCGCCTGACAAACGGTTGGAGTCGACAGCGGTTCGGGACCACCGGGCACGAAGTCCGGTGGTCCCGCGATAGCGCAGTGGGGGCTAGATGAGCGAGATCGCCACCTGCTCCAAGAGGTCCATCGCCTCCTGCATGCCGCCTTCCATGCCGGAGTTGATGTGTGCGTCACGGTGCTCCTGGCATGTGTGCTGCACGAGGACGGCGAAGGTCGTGCGCCCGTCTACTTCGGTGAACGTCATCGTGTTCACCGCTTCCCCCTCGGGCATGCCCTCGTACACCTCGGTGCACACGATGCGCTCGTTCTCGATGAGTTCCCGGTACTCACCGTGGAACGCGACTTCGAACCCGCCGTCCGTCACCATCACGAACCGCCACGTGCCGCCGACCCGCAGATCGACATCGGCCACCGTGACGTCACCCCGGTTGGCCGACCACCAGCGCTTGATGAGCTCGGGCGTGGTCCACGCCTTGTAGACCAGGTGCCTGGGTGCTGCGAACTCCCGCGTGATCAGGATCTGCGTGTCCGTCGGCAGCGTCACCACTGCCGTGCCGCTAGTCGCCATCGCCATGATCTCCTTGCTCCTTCCCCTTGAGTTCCTCCAACAGCTCGTCCAGTGCCTCGAACCGCTCGTTCCACGACCGTTCGTAGTTCTTGACCCAGTCGTGGATCGGCTTCAGCGACCGGCCATTCAGTCGGTACATGCGTTGCCGCCCTTCCTCTCGTACGTTCACCAGGCCCACCTCCCGAAGGACCTTCAGGTGCTTGGACACCTGTGGTTGAGCCAGGCCGAGCAGCGTGACGAGGTCGTTCACGGGCCGCTCCCCGCCGACGAGGACGTCTAGAATCTGCCGCCGCCGGGGTTCGGCCACCGCGTTGAACGCATCCGTCGTCGTGGCTGCTCGTGCCATGGGTGTATTATATACCCATATGGGAATATGTCAACTCCCGCTCGCGCATCGGCATGCCCAGCCTGGCGTGACGGTTCCCGCGACTGCGGGCGCCGCTGAAGCTCGACGCTCCTTGTGGCGGTAAGTACCATTGGTTGCCACAGGTCGTTCGCAGCTCAGGCGGGGTCGATGGCACCCCATGACCGCACGAAGGCGGAGCTGACGCTATGGGCGCTCAGGCCGAAAAGGCTACCCAGGATCAGATCGTTCAGTTTCCACGGTGGTCGTGGGCCTGGAGCTCACACCGAGCCCCGGCACCATCGACATTGTGGTCGGATTCGACAACTCCTGCCAAGGGAAGGCCAGTGCGACGTACCAGGCGCGGGGCGCCGTGGTGAGGCGCCGATGGCTTCCCTGGAAGGCGGCCGTGACCGACGTTCCATGAACGTGCCGCCTCCCTCGATGAACTCGCTCCCATGAAGGGGGCAGCCTGGATCGCGGGTGCTCTCGCTTTCGGGTGGCTCGCGACTGTAATTGCGCTCGCGTTCCCGGGCGGGCACCCGCCGTTGGCATACTTCGTCGGAGCCGGCGTCGTACTGGTCTCGTTCGTGGCAGCGCCTATCGGGGCGGGAGCGGCCTTGGCCGGGCTGTGGCGAGCGCGGCGCCAGGGCACCAGAACGCCGCGCCTGGCGGTGGCAGCGCTGGTGTTGAATGTGCTCTTCCTGGTGGTGGCCATCGCCTTGTGGTTCTGGATCCGGTGGGTGGCCGCACGGCGGTGATCAACGGGACCATGTCGCTTGAGGGCAAAGTCGCCTTGGTTGCCGGCGGGACGCGCGGTGCGGGTCGAGGCATCGCGGTCGAACTGGGTGCGGTAGGCGCAACCGTCTATGTGACCGGGCGGACAACGCGCGACCAGCAATCCGAATACGCTCGGCCGGAAACCATAGAAGAAGCGGCCGAGCTCGTCTCGGCATCCGGCGGCAATGGTATCGCCGTTAGGGTGGATCATCTCGTCGCTGACGAGGTTGGAAAGCTGATCGATCGCATCCGCGCCGAGCAGGGTCGTCTTGACGTCCTCGTCAATGACATGTGGGGCGGAGAAAATCTCAAAGAATGGAACCAGCCCGTCTGGAAGCATGATCTCCAGAACGGTTTGCGCTTGCTCAGTCTCGGTGTTCATACCCATCTGATTACGGCGCACTTTGCACTGGCGCTGTTGATCGAGCGTCCGGGCGGCCTCCTCGTCGAGGTGACCGACGGCACTGCCGACTACAACGCTGAGCACTACCGGATCAACCCTTTCTATGATCTCGCAAAGGTGGCAGTCACGCGCATGGCTTGGGCACATGCCAAGGACCTCGCACCGCATGGTGCAACCTCGGTCTCGATAACGCCTGGGTGGTTACGCTCGGAAATGATGCTGGATGCGTTTGGCGTGACCGAGGAAAACTGGCGTGACGCAACAGCGAAAGTGCCGCATTTCGTGATCTCCGAGACTCCCCGCTTCATCGGGCGTGCAGTTGCCGCACTTGCGGCCGATCCGGGTCGTTCGCGTTGGAATGGGCAATCGCTTTCCAGCGGTGAATTGGCGAAAGTCTACGGCTTTACCGATGTTGACGGCTCTCGCCCCGACGCTTGGCGGTATGTCCGGGAAGTACAGGATGCGGGAAAACCGGCCGACGCTACCGGCTATCGATAGATGTTCCGTATCAACGGCGAGTGGGGGCAGCCGCTACCCTGAAGCTGACGGCCGCGGGCTCTAGCAGCGCGAGCGGCGTTGGTCGACCCGGGGCGTTGTAGCCTCGCGGAGCAAATGTTCGTGCGGGCGCGGGCGTGATCGCCCGCAGCTGATGCGGATGTCGTTCGGCGGCGATTCGGGCTCCTTGGAGGCTAGAGTGATTCGCACCACCCGCTGGCTCACCCTCGCGGTTCTTGCGGTCTGGCCGATGCTCAGCGTCGCCCAGTCACCGCGCCCCGCCTCCCACCTGTACGTGTGGGCTGGCGACGCTGACTCGCTCGATAGCGATTTTCTCGCGGTGATCGACGTGCGCCCGGGCTCGCCGACCTATGCCCGCGTCCTCTCAACCCTCCCTGTCGGCGCGCGCGCGACTGGGCCCCACCACACCGAGCATCAGCTCGAGAGCGATTGCCTGCTGTTTGCCAATGGTTTCGGGGCCGGCCGGACGTTTCGCTTCGATCTCACGCGCCCCGATCGACCTCGCCTCCTCGGCTCCTTCACGGAGCTCGGAGGATTCGGTTTCCCCCACTCCTTCGTGCGACTCCCCGGCGGCCACCTGCTCGCCACCTTTCAGGGGCGAGGCGCGAGCAACATTCCGCCCGGCGGCCTGGTGGAGCTCGACCGGCAGGGCCGCCTGGTGCGGGCAACGAGCGCGCGGGCACCGGCGATCGACAGCTCGCACATGCGCCCCTACAGCCTGGCCGTGCTGCCGGCGATCGACCGCGTCGTGTCCACCAGCACAGACATGCTAGCGGACTTCGGCGCGCACCTGCAGATCTGGCGTCTTTCCGACCTCGCGCTCCTGCAGACCATCGAGCTCCCCGCCACCCACGAGGGCGACGGTCATTCCCACGATGCACCCATCAAGGCCAAACGAGAGGACCACCACCTCCTTCCCGGTGAGCCGCGCGTCCTGTCGGACGGTCGCACCGTGCTCCTCGCGACCTTCACCTGCGGCTTCTACCGGGTGACGGAGCTCAACGGCCCGAACCCGCAAGTGGATTTCCTGCGGGCATTCGGCGGCGAGAATTGCGCGGTGCCGGTCCTCATCGGGTCACTGTGGATCCAGACGATCCCTGATGAGCACGCCCTGGTGACGCTCGATGTCACCGACGCGGCCCGTCCGCGCGAGATCAGCCGAGTGGTGTTCGATTCCACGTTCAGTCCGCACTGGCTGGCGCTCGACGAGAGCGGTGCCCGCCTCGTCGTGAACGACGGGAAGGAACGGATCCTTCTGGTGACGCTGGACCGGAGCACAGGCGGCCTCGCGATCGATCCATCGTTCCGGGACGCGGCCGCGACGGTGCCCGGCGTGAGCTTCGCGCGCGCCCACTGGCCGCACGGCGCCAGCAGGGCGGCGGTGCCGCATGGCTCGGTCTTCGCCCGGCCGTGAACCCCGCGGCTCCCGCCTCCGACTCCGCCTTGCAGGATCGGCCTATCGTCGGCACATTCGCCCCTGCCGGCGCGCGATCCTCCCTTTCTCCCAGGTGATCCTCTTTCCCCGCCAAAGGAGCAGCTCATGTTCAAGTCCACCCGATTCGGACTCGCGGCGCTGCTGGTTTGGGGCGCCGCCTGCCAGCCTGCTCCCAAAACCGATACCACAACCATGGCCGGCGAGGCCGCGACCGCCGCGGCTGCACCGGCCGGCTTGTCGGCCGAGGACGAGGCCGCCGTCCGTGCCGTTGACGCCGAATGGGCTCGGGCGGGCTCGGCCGGCGACGGGAAGGCCGTCGCAGCCTTGTACGCCGCGGACGCGACACTCCTTCCCCCGATGGAGCCGATCCGTCAGGGCCAGGCAGCGAAGACGTACTGGGTTGACTTCACCAACAGCTTCTCCGGACCGATCGAGCTCACCACCACGGCCGTCGAGGGCCGGGGCGACCTGGCGTACGCGGTCGGGACGTATCGCATGAGCGTCACCCCCAAGAAGGCTGGCGCCAAGCCCCTCCCCGTCGAGCAAGGGAAGTACGTCGAAGTACTCAAGAAGCAGGGCGATGGGTCGTGGAAGATCGTCTACGACATCTGGAACGCGGACACCCCACCCGCGAAGCAGTAGCCAGGCCTCCCGCCCCGGGGTCGTCATGTCCAGCATCCTCTCCCGATTGAGCAGCGTCCTCGCCGAGCGCTACCGGCTCGAGCGAGAGATCGGGGCCGGCGGCATGGCCACCGTGTACCTCGCTCAGGACCTCCGCCACGACCGCATGGTCGCGGTCAAGGTCCTGCGGCCGGAGCTGGCCGCCGTCATCGGCGCCGAGCGCTTCCTCGCCGAGATCAAGCTGACCGCCAACCTGCAGCATCCCCACGTCCTGCCGCTGTTCGACTCGGGCGCGGCAGACTCGTTCCTGTTTTACGTCATGCCGTTCGTCGAGGGCGAGTCGCTCCGCGACCGGCTCCGGCGGGAGAAGCAGCTCCCGGTGGAAGAGGCCCTGCGCATCGCGACCGAGGTGGCCTCGGCACTGGACTATGCCCACCGTCACGGGGTCGTCCACCGCGACATCAAGCCGGAGAACATCCTGCTGCACGACGGCAGCGCGCTGGTGGCGGACTTCGGGATTGCCCTCGCGGCGAGCAAGGCGGGCGGGTCCCGGATGACCGAGACCGGCATGAGCCTGGGAACCCCGCACTACATGAGTCCCGAGCAGGCGATGGGGGAGCGGGAGATCACGGCGCGTTCCGATGTGTACTCCCTCGGAGCGATGCTCTACGAGATGCTGACCGGCGACCCGCCGTTCACCGGCAGCACCGCGCAGGCGGTGGTGGCGCGGGTGGTGACCGAGAGCCCCCGGCCGCTGCTGCCGCAGCGGCACACGATCCCGTCGCACGTGGAGGTGGCGGTGCTGGCAGCGCTGGAGAAGTTGCCGGCCGACCGGTTCGCCACCGCCGCGCAGTTCGCCGAGGCGCTCGGCGATTCCAGGCGCACGCTGGCCAGGACCCAGATGACTGTGGTGCCGGCACCGGCGCAGGACCGTTGGCGTCGCAGCTTCTGGGCGGCGACCGGCGTCGCGCTGGTACTTCTAGCGGTCGGCGCCTGGGGCTGGGTCCGCGCCGCGGCCGGGTCGCGCCAGTTCGCGTCCTGGCAGTATGTCTCGCTGGGCGACAGCGTCGCGCTCTCGCTCAGCGTCCCCGCTATCGCCTTGTCCCCGGACGGCTCGAGCCTTGTGTTCAAGGACGAGCGCCAGAACGGGCGGCTCTGGATCAAGCGGCGTGGCGCCCTGGACCCCACGCCCATCGCCGGGACCGAGCGCGGCCTCAACCCGGCCTTCTCACCCGACGGCGAGTGGATCGCTTTCGTCGCGGATGGCCGTGTCAAGAAGGTTCGGGCGGCCGGTGGGGCGACCATTACGCTGGCGGACTCTGTTGACGCGGCCGCCGGCGGTGTGACTTGGCTCGACGACGGAACCCTGGTCTTCATATCGCGCACCGGGCAGGGGTTGCGCCGGGTCAGGGAGGGCGGCGGCGGGGTAACGGTGGTGCTGCCGGAGGCCGCCATCCCCGGGGGTGGCGCAATCACCGCGCCGCATGCGCTTCCGGGCAGCCGCGGCGTGTTGTTCAGCTACTGCACCGCAACCTGTCTCAGCGCCCGCGTACACCTGCTGGAGCTGAGATCAGGCAAGGAAAGACTTCTGCTCGACGACGTGATCGAGGCTTGGCACCTCGCCACCGGTCATCTGCTGTACGTGCGCCGCGACGGCGTGGCCATGGTCGCGCCGTTCGATCTCGATGATCTGCAGATCAGTGGTCCGGCAGTGCCAGCATTCGAGGATGTACATGTCAACACCGTTTATGGCTTTTCACCGCTCGCAGTGTCCGCGTCCGGATCGCTCGTCTATGCCCGCGGAACGGGCGCGGCTTCCGAGAACACGGTCGTCCGGGTGAGCCGCGCCGGCGATGCCACGCCGTTCGACACCACGTGGCACGGGGACTTCAACTCGTTCGCGCTGTCCCCCGATGGGCGCCGGCTGGCCGTCAGCGCACGTGGTGCCAACGGGCTCAACATCTGGATCAAGCAACTGGAGCGCGGGCCATTCACCCGCCTCACGTTCGGGGGAGCGGACCGCCGGCCGCTCTGGGCCCCCGACGGGCAGTCAGTGGCGTTCATCCACGACTCGGCCAACACCAGCGTGGTGTACGTCCGTCCGGCCGACGGGAGCGGACAGGACCGGCTGCTGGTACGGATCGACCGCCAGATCCAGGAGGCGGCGTGGTCGCGGGACGGCCGCTGGATCGTGGTGCGAACCGACAACGCCACCGCCGGTGTCGGCGATCTGGTGGCCGTCCGCGTCGGCGGCGACTCCACGCCGGTGCCCCTCGTCGCCACCCCGCTCACCGAGCTGCATCCGGCGGTGTCCCCCGACGGCCGCTGGCTCGCCTATGCGTCGAACCAATCGGGGTTCACCAACGAGGTCTACGTCCGGCCATTTGGCGAGGCGAGCGGAGGGCGGTGGCAGGTGTCGAACGGCGGAGGGTCGCAGCCGGTCTGGGCCCCCAACGGTCGAGAGCTGTTCTTTCTGGACGGCCAGGCCCGTCTTATCGCGGTGCAGGTTCAGAGCGGACCGACCTTCGCGGTGGGCAGTCCCACCCCCTTGTTCGACGCCTCGAGGTTCATCCGGGACGACTTTCACCAATCGTACGCCGTGACGCCCGACGGGCGCTCCTTCGTGTTCGCCATGGGTCGGCAGCAAGCCGGCAGTGCCGCCTCGACGCGGCTGGTGTGGGTGGACCACTGGTTCAGCGACGTTCGGGCCCGGCTGAAACCCTGACCACCGGCCTACCGCCCAAGAGCCCCTCGTATACGGGCGAGGTGGTGATAGCTGTGCCGGACGGCGTGATCCTCGAGCATGAACTGGCACGTGAGTGGGGCATCGGAGTTGAGCGATACCGGCGCAGCCTGATCGAGCTGCCCGTCGCTCAGAGCCCGGATTGCGGCTGCGGCCGCGGCGCTGTTGCGCCGGAGCAGATCCAGCGTCGTCTCTTTCGTGACGGCGTCGTGCTCCTTCGCATGCCCGGCGTTCATCTCGTTGACGGCATCCGGCGTCACGCCCGCCACCGGTTTACCGCCGGCAAGCGTCTGGGCCAACTGGATCTCCAGCGGATAGACGCTTGCCACGTGATGGACGATGACGCCGACCTTGCGCCCGTCCCTGGGTACCCGGGCCTGCCACTCCGCGGTCGTGAGGGCGCTCGCGAAGGTGGCGAGTGCGCCGGCCCCCTGTTCCAGGCGATCGGCGAGAGCGTTGGCACGTTGGCTCATTGGTTCACCTCTCGTAGATGTGTAGTGAGTCGACGAAGTGGCCGTCACGCGACTCGTGCCTGGACGTCGAGATATTCGCCCGCCACCGCGGTCGTGCCGTCGGTGGCCAGGTTGTGTCGCTGGAACAGTCGGGTAAGCTCGTCGCGGAGCCGGCTAGAACCGCCGGGATCGGTCGCTCGGAGCGTTGCGACCGTAGGCCCGTAACACGTGGCGAACAGTTCGGTCACGGCCGCGGGCGGAAACGGGAAGCGAAGCTCCAGGGTTCGCCTGGTGCAGGTCAATGAAGTGACCCCTTCGCCGAAGCGCGAGCGAACCACGTTCTCCTCGCCCCAAACCAGCGGGCTCGGCACTCCTGAGGGCGGCGGCACCAGGGAGGTGTGGGCCCGCAACATCTGGCCGATGAATCCCTCGGGAGTCCAGTTCGCCATCGCCACGCGGCCGCCCGGCCGGGTCACCCGAAGCAGCTCCGCCGCGGCCCGCACCGGCCGATAGGCGAACATCGCGCCGAACATCGTCACGGTGGTGTCGAACTGGCCATCGGCATAGGGAAGCGCCTCGGCATCGCCCACCTCGAAGGCGATGACGTGGCCGGCGGTGCGGGCTTCGAACCGGGCCTCCGCGATCAGGTTGGGGGCAATGTCGATCCCGGTGACGCGAGCTCCGGCCCGCGCCGCCGGGATGGCGAGGTTGCCGGTGCCACACGCGACGTCGAGCACCGACTCCCCCGGACGAAGCGCCAACCGCGCGATGAACTCCTCGGCGCCGGGCGCGAAGCTGCGCGCGATGGGGAGAAAATCGCCCCCGGTCCAGACCGACCTGGCCCGTGCGGTGAGCGGGTCTTCGGACCAGGCGGGGACCTCGCCACTGGTGCCGGGACCGGCGGCCAAGGGAACGCTCTCGGACGACATGCCAACTCCTCCGTCAATGGGTCAGGGGCGCGCCGTTGCGGCACGCGAGGCCCAATGTGCAAAGGAGGGGCGATTCCACCAATGACTGGTCGTCCCGACTTCCTGCTCCGGCGTACGGCGGCCAGTTTTTCCTGGAAGGGGCTACGATCGTGCGGTGCGACGGACCTCGCGCCAGGCGCCGGGGGCGAGCCCGGTCGCCTTCTTGAACGCCCGGCTGAACGCGGCCTCGGAGTCGTAACCCACCTCAGCGCCGATCGTGGCGACCTTGGCGCCGCTTTGCGCCAGGAGGTTGGCCGCGACCTGCATCCGCCATTGGGTCAGATACTGCATGGGCGGCTGGCCCACGAGCTCAGTGAACCGCTTGGCCAGGTTGGACCGGGAAGCGGCCGCTTCCCGCGCCAGCTCGGCGAGGGTCCAGGGATGACCCGGTCGGCCATGGAGCAGCGTCAACGCCCGGCCGACCACTTCATCGCGGAGGCCGGCGAGCCAGCCGGTTTGTCCCGGCGGCAGGTCGTCGAGGTAGCGACGAAGCACCTCGATGAACATCAGCTCGGCCAGCCTGGTGAGGACGCAATCGGCCCCGGCCCGGCCGAGGCGGGACTCTTCGGTCACCTCGCGGGTGAGGCTGCCAAGCCAGGCGTTCGACATGCCCCGCATGTGCATCCGGCGTGGGAGCGCCGCAAGCAGGGGGTTGAACGGACGGCGGTCGCAGCCGAGGAACCCGCAGACAAACGACACGGCCCGTGGTCCCTGGTCGCCGAGGACGACGACATGGGGATAGCGGGCGGGCGCGGCGCTGTTAACGTCCGGACCGACCCGAACGCCCCGCCCGCTCGACATCACGTGAGCGTCTCCGTGGGGGAAGACGATCACGTCGCCCGCGACCAGCTCGACTTGTTCCTCGCCGGCCAGACCCCCGTAACAACGGCCTTCGGTCAGGATGTGGTACGAGATCAGGTGCTCTGCAGCCGGCATGATCCGAGGCGAGAGCTCCTTGGCGGCCACTGTCTCGACGCTCCAAGGCGCCGCCGCCTCGACCGCGAAAAAGAACGCGCCATCGAGGCGGACGACACGCAGCAGGTCTGAGAGGGCGTCCATCGCCGAGGAATACTAGCGGCGCGCCCGCGGGCGGCGGGAGGATGATGCGCAGCCGCTAGACTTCGACACGCTGATCGTTGATGTGATTCATGACAGAAATTGGAGATAGAGTGTGACTGAGAACAAATTCGTCGTCGAGAGATACTTGGACGGCTTCAGGAAATCCAACCACGAGCAGATCCTGTCTTGCCTGACCGACGATGTCGAGTGGGACATGCCAGGCGCATTTCATCTGGTTGGAAAAGACGCGTTTGATAGAGAAATAGAGAACGATGCATTCGTCGGTAGCCCAACCATCACCATTTCCAGGATGGTCGAGGAGAACGATGTTGTAGTCGCCGAAGGCGCGGTACGAGTCAGGAGAAAGGATGGTGGTTTGCTCAACGCAGTATTCTGCGATGTCTTTGCCATGAGAAATGCGAAAATCCAGCGGCTTACTACGTACCTGGCCGAAGTGAAATAGGGAGTAGCCAGGGACTCTTGTTACGGAGAAAGAACAGCATGTACCGGGTCCGTCAGGAACAGCTCCCCTTTCAGGGCATGTCGCATCAGTTCGTTGGCGCGGACAACGGCGAGGTCGGTATCTCAGCGTACTTCGTCGATGCCGCACCCGGGCGCGGAACGCGCCGCCATCGGCATCCCTACGATAAGGTCGTGTTTGTGCGGGAGGGCCGTGCTCGATGGACTGTCAACGGACAAGACCACGAGGCTGGCCCGGGATACATTCTCGTCGTCAAGGCCGGCGAAATCCACAGTTTTCTCAGCTCGGCGATGTCCCGCTCAAACAGCTCGACATTCACCTCGGTTCACAATTCCTACAGGAGAACCTGGAGTAGACTCGACAGTGGCAGGTGGTGTTCGCGCCTGGTCTGCCCTGCGATCCCGGCTCAAGCCATCGGCTCGCAGCATAGAAAGACCTTCCCATGTCGGAACACCCGCGACTTGGTCAGCTTGAGGGCCAGCCGCGTGGCGATGCCGTCGAACAGGGTCCTCCCCCTGCCAAGAACGACGGGATTCACCACGAGCTGGTATTCATCTATAAGACCCTCCTGCGCCAATTGTGACACGATGCTCCCGCTTCCCAGGATCGCCATGCCCGGGCCGGACTCGTTCTTCATCCGGCGTACCGCCGCGGCGAGGTCGCCCTTCACTACCGTCGTGTTGCTCCACGCCGTGTCCATCGTTCGCGAGAACACGACCTTCGGCATCTGGTTCATCCGCTCGGCCACGACCGGCGCGTTCTGGCTCGCCAACGGCGTCGGCCAGTAGCCGGCCATGAGCTCGTAGGTCGTCCTGCCGAGCAACAACTGTCCTCCGGCACCGGCATTGTCGGCGACAAAGGCATCGAATTCCGGATCCGCGGTCCCATGCGCCCAGCCGATGTCGCCGTTCGTGGCCGCGAAGTACCCATCCAGCGTGATGTTGTTGAAGACGACCAGCCTCCGCATGTCGCTCGTGCTCCATGATCCGGGCTGGGGGCGCACCGCTTATCAGGCAGCCGGTTGCGGCCCCAGGTAGCGCAGCGAGCCGGGTGTCGTGAGCAGCTCGCCGGTCTCCAGCCAGGTCTTCAGGCCGGAAAGGACCATCGGCCAGCCACCGTAGAGCTCGTCGTTGGCGCCGTCGCGCAGCTGGTCGTGAGTGACGGTAAGGCGACACGAATCGCCGATCGGCTCGATCTCCCAGGTGACCCTCGACGTCCCCTCCCGCTTCACGTCGTCGCTCCACAGGGCCCGAAAGCTCTGGACCAGCCGGCGCGGCGGGTCCACCTCCAGGTTCTCGCCTTCGGCGATCGGCAGGTTCGGAGCGATGGTCACGCCGGTGGTGCGGCTCAGGTAGGAGGATCCGGGCTTCCAGTCCGAGTAGACGCCGACCCCGAAGGTGTACTTCGCCCTGAGCTCGGGGTCGATGATCGCCTGCCACAGCCGCTCCGGGGTCGTTTTGATGTAGATCTCGAACACCTTCTCCATGAGTCCCTCCTCGAGTCCTTGCTTGAGGCCGCTGAGCATTGCGGCCCAGCGCTCCGTGTACTTGTCGATCCATCGGTCGTGGATCAGCCGGATCGGCACGGGGTTGAGGAAGTGCAGCTTTTCCCGGCCGCGCCGTTTGGTGACCACCAGTCCCGCCTCCTCCAGCACCCGGAGGTGCTTCATGACGCCGAATCGCGTCATGGTCAGTCGCCGCCCGAGCGCGCCAAGCGTCTGCCCGTCCCGCTTGAACAGCTCGTCCAGCAGGCCACGGCGCGTCGGATCGGCCAGCGCCTTGAACACCGCGTCCGCGTCCATGCGCGTCATATTATGTGACCATTTGGTCACCTGTCAACCCCCGCCACTCCCCGTGGGAGGTCGGACGACCACGCGCGAGCTGCACCTTGGCATCGCGCGGGCTGCCGCCCAGCCCGTGACAAGGCCTCCCGGTTCCGGCACCTTCTCCAGCGATGTCGAGAACGCCCCGCCGGCTCCGACTTCACTATGCAAGCGCCAACAACGGCCAAACCCGAGAGGAGAAGGAACCATGAGGTACATGCTGATGATGAACGCGCCGCGCGGAACCGGTGACTGGGGGATCAACGACTGGTCCCCGGATGACTTCAAGGCCCACATCGCCTTCATGCATCGCTTCAACCAGGAGCTGACCGATGCCGGCGAGCTGGTGGGCGCCGAAGGATTGTCCCCGCCGGGCGAGGCGAGGCTGGTGCGCGCGGGGAAAGGCGGAGCGCCGGCGGTGACCGACGGGCCGTTCCCGGAGGCGAAGGAGTTCCTCGCCGGCTACTGGATCGTCGAGGTGGACCGCCCGGAACGCGCGTACGAGCTCGCGGCCAAAGCCTCGGCGGCGCCGGGACGCGGTGGCGCCCCGCTCAACATGCCGATCGAGGTGCGCCAGGTCATGAGCGGTCCCCCCAAGGACGCGTGACGCCTGAGTCCCTGGACTCCACCGCCTCGCACCTGCTGCGCGAGCTTGCGCCGCAGGTGCTCGGCGCCGTTGCGCGTCGTCATGGAGACTTCGCCGCCGCGGAGGACGTGGTGCAGGAAGCGCTGATCGCGGCGGCAACCCAATGGCCCGTGGCGGGCATCCCCAGCAACCCGCGGGGCTGGCTCTTTCTGGTCGCCATGCGGCGCCTGAACGATCATCTCAGGAGCGAGCTGGCGAGACGTCGCCGCGAGGACGCCGTCGCGATCGAATGGTCGGTCGACGAGCCGTTCGTGCCGCCTCACGATAGGGAGATCGGGCTCGATCGGGACGACACGCTCGTTCTGCTCTTCATGTGTTGTCATCCCGCCCTGACGCCGCCGTCCGCGATCGCGCTCACGCTCCGCGCCGTGGGCGGCCTGACCACCGGGGAGATCGCCAAGGCGTTCCTGGTCCCGGAGGCGACGATGGCGCAGCGGATCAGCCGGGCCAAGCAGAGCATCAAAGCCTCCGAGGTTCCGTTCAGCATGCCCACCGAGGCGGAGCGCACCGAGCGACTGCGCGCCGTGCTGCACGTGCTGTATCTGATCTTCAGCGAGGGGTACACCAGCAGCAGCGGCCCGAGTCTGCATCGCACCGATCTCTCCAACGAAGCGATCCGGCTGACCCGGGCCGTGCACGGTCTTCGTCCGAACGACGGCGAGGTCGCGGCGTTGCTCGCGCTCATGCTGCTCACCGATGCGCGCCGCGCCGCCCGGACCGGAGCGAGCGGCGAGCTGATCCCGCTCGACGAGCAGGATCGAGCGCTCTGGGACCGGCGACTCATCGCCGAGGGGATCACGCTGGTCTCGGGTGCCCTGTCCAGGGGGTCCATCGGCCTGTATCAGCTCCAGGCCGCGATCGCGGCCCTGCACGATGAGGCGGCGAGCACGAAGGACACCGACTGGCCGCAGATCCTCGTGTTGTATGGTTTGCTCAAGCGGATGGACGACAACCCGATGGTCGCGCTCAACCATGCGATCGCCGCCGCGATGGTGGATGGTCCGGCGGCGGGGTTGGAGCTGCTGAAGGCACTCGACGCCGATGCGCGAATGAGCGGGCACTACCGCCTCGATGCGGTCCGCGCCCACCTGCTCGAGATGGCCGGCGACCCCGAGTGCGCCATCGTGTACTACCGGGCCGCGGCGGAACGAACCACGAGCATCCCGGAGCGGAACTATCTCAACACCAAGGCCGCTCGACTCATCACCCGGGGCGTCAGGTGAGCCGGGCCAATCTGCGCAAGCGTTACGTGGCCCGCTATGCGGCGGCTTGCCGAGTAGGGCGCCGAGAAGCCAAGGCGATCCGATAGGCGTTTCGCGTCGCTGCTGACCTGGAACGCCGCGTCAAAGTCGTGCCACGCACTTCGCCAGAAACACGCAAGGCCGTACTTGCCGCGCCGGAGGACCTGCGCATGGAAGACCCAGACCACCGGGCACGTGCCGGTGTCGTCCGCTCTTGCCGGCCGCGAGCGCCTGCATCGAAGCTTCCGGCTGACATCACGAGTGAGTCGCCGGAATGCATTTCGACACCAGGATCGCCGTCGTCGTACGGGAAGATCTCCTCGGCTGGCAGAAGCTGAATGTCACCGCCTTTACCGTGAGCGGCATCGCCAGCCTCCCCGACGTCCTCGGCGAGAATTACGAGGACGGGTGCGGACGCAGCTACCTGCCGATGATCCGGCAGCCAATTATGATCTTCGCCGCCACCGCCGAGCAGATCCGCGCCCTGTACCAACAGGCCGCCGGCAGTGACGCGACCTTCAGCATCTACACGGCAGAGCTGTTCTCCACGCCGCACGACGAGGCGAATCGCGCCGCGGTGAAGGCGCGCCGGAGCGACGAGCTCGATCTGGTGGGCATGGCCTTGCGTGGAAGGAAGAAGCTGATGGACCGGCTCCTCAAGGGATTACGCCTGCACCCATGATGCGCCTCCCCAACCCTCGAGCCCTATGACCGGGCTGTACCGCGGTGCGCTCTTTCTGCTCACCTGCATGCTGGCGGCGAGCTCGAGCGGTGCGCAGCAGCGGGCGCGAGCTCGGGCGCTCGGCATTTGGCCCGGCGTGCTCGCGCCCGGTCCGTACAACGCGATCACCGACGTATCCGGCGTGCGTGTGGGACAGGTGACCGTACAGGTGGGCGATTCCGTGCGGACGGGCGTGACCG
>JBOHSN010000069.1:0-23082 GCA_050733215.1 Gemmatimonadales bacterium | reverse complement strand
GAAGCGGCGGGCGATGTACGCGGCCGCGGAGTCGGCGCCGGGCGTGCCGGTGAGCCGGCCCTCGAGCCGGTCGTCGGCGAGATGGCGGACGTCGGCGAGCAGCTTGTCGGCGGGGGTCTGCGCGGCTGCCGGGGCCGTCGAGCCGGCAGCGAGCAGAAGGAACGAAACCAGTCGCATGGAGCGGAATCTAACCGTCCCGGCGGTCCACTTTTCCGCCTTCGCGCCGCCGAAACGCCTCCACGCCCGCGGCCAGCGCGAACCACACGCAGACCAACCCGAACGCGTACGCCGTGGTCCGTGGCAGGACCAGAAACAGGGTACCGAGCACCACCAGGATCAGGCTCAACGGCCCATACACCGACCGGCGGGCGGCGCTGATGAGCGTCCGCGCGGCCACCGCCGCCCGGCCCCGGAGCTGGCGGGGGCTCCGCGAACGACTCATGGGCACGGGGCCCGAGCGCCGGCGCTGAAGGCCCGTCGGCAGGACCCGCTGGAGGCGCCGTGGGCCCCTGAGCCGGCGCTCCACTTCCAGGCTCTGGTCGAGATCGCGGCGAAAGAGCGCCTCCATCTCCCGCGCGAACGCCCTGTCTTCGATCAGGACGTCCACCTCGTAGTTCCCGAGCAGGCTCGAGGCATTGAGGTTGCTCGTGCCGATGCGGGCCCAGCGTCCGTCCGCTACCATCGTTTTGGCGTGGAGCATCGGTCCGTCCCATTCGTAGATCCGGATCCCGGCGCGGAGCAGCTTGCGGTACCCGATGCGGGTGAGGTTCCGGACCACGGCGACGTCGCTCGTGCTTGGCACCAGCAGACGGATGTCCGCGCCGTCCCGCGCCGCGTCTACGAGGGCCTGGAACAGACGCGGCGGAGGGACGAGGTAGGCGTCGGTGATCCAGAGCCGCTCCACGCTGCCCGCGGTGAGATATTCCAGCGTTCGATACGCCCGCTCACGGCCCGGCTCGCCGACGACCACCCTCACCTCCGCCTCGCCCGCCGCGGGCACCTCCGCGCGATGCTCGACCGGCGGGATCACGCCGCCGCTCGCCTGCCACGTCGCCTCGAACGCCGCGTCGAGCGCCGCCGCGGCCGGCCCGGCGATCTCGACACCGGTGTCCCGCCATGGCGCGAGTCCGCGCGCCGGGTCGCCGATCCACTCGTCGCCGATGCACTGCCCGCCGGTCACGGCGCACGCACCGTCCGCCACCAGCAGCTTGCGATGATTGCGAGAGAGATTGGCGAACACCTGCACCAGGTGGGGCGGATTGAAGCAGCGCACCTCGACACCGGCGCGGCGGAGGTCGCGCCAGTACCGGCGCGACGTGTTGACCGAGCCGAGCCAGTCGTAGAGCACCCGTACGGCGATGCCCTCGCGCGCCCGGGCAGCCAGCGCGTCGGCGAAGCGGCGGCCGACGGAATCGTCGCGGATGATGTAGTTCTCGAGATGGATCCAGCGCTTGGCGCCGGCGATCTGGGCCAGCATCGCGTCATACGCGCCCGCGCCGTCCACCAGCAGCGTCACGCGGTTGCCCGGCACCGGCCGCGCGGCGGCCGCGCGGTTGATCGCGACCTCGATCGGCCGGGGGGTGCGCCCCGGCTGGAGCGCGGTCATGCGCCTCCGAGGCCGAACGCGCGTTCGTGGGGGCGGAGCGCTCCGAGCAGGAAGGCGATGTGCTCGTCCAGCGGGACGCCCAGTTCCTGGGTGCCCAGCTGAATGTCGTCCCGGCTCACGCCCCGCGCGAACCCCTTGTCCTTGAGCTTCTTCCTGACGCTCGAGACCTCGAGGTCGGCGAGGCTCCGCGACGGGCGCACGAGCGCGCACGCGTGGAGGAAGCCGCACAGCTCGTCCACCGCAAAGAGCGCCACGGCCACCGGCGTGTCCCGCGGTACGCCGCTGTAGGTGGCGTGTCCCATGATGGCGCGGCCCAGCGGCTCGGGGAATCCCTGCGCGGTGAGAATCCGGACACCCTCGGCAGGGTGCTCCTGATCGGGCGCGTGCGCGTCGTTGGGGTAGCGCTCGTAGTCGAAGTCGTGCAGCAGGCCCACCAGTCCCCACGCATCGGCGTCCTCGCCCGCCCGCTCGGCCATCGCGCGCAGGGCGGCCTCCACCGCGTACATGTGGCGGCGGAGGGCTTCGGACCGGGTATACTCGTGCATGATGGCCAGCGCCCGGTCACGCGGCCAGGCGCAGAGATCGAGCGACATCAGCGGGTCACTCCTCTTCGAACGTGCTCGCGAGGCTGGCAGTGAGCGGCACGCGCAGCGCCGCGTCGCCGTCCAGCACGATCTCGAACGCGTACTGCCCGGCGGCCGGCAGCGGCACGTCGAAGACGAGCACCGCGCCGGCCTCCACGTCCGTCACGCCCGCGGGTGGCTCGCCGAACTGCACCGTGCCGTCGCCGCCGAGCAGCTCGGCGCCCTCCTCGTTCACGAAGCGGATCCGGATGGTGTGCCCGCCGATCTCGGTCCGCCTCCCGCGCACCCGGAGCACCAGGTGGGTACGCGGGTGCACGGCGGGAAACTCGCTCACCCATACGTGCTGGAAGATGCCGAGGACCGAGAGCTTGCCCTGCTGGTCGATGAGGGCGTAGTCGGCGAGAACGGCGAAGTCGACGTGCAGCTCAGGCCACCCGAATCGACGTGATCACGTCGTTGCGCTGGATCTGCTTGACCAGGTCGAGCCCTTCGGTGACCTGGCCGAAGACGGTGTGTACGCCGTCGAGGTGCGGCTGGGGGCCGTGACAGAGGAAGAACTGGCTGCCGCCGGTGTCCTTGCCCGCGTGCGCCATGGAGAGCGTGCCCGCCATGTGCTTGTGGGTGTTCCGGTGGGTCTCGCACTTGATCTTGTAGCCCGGGCCGCCGGTGCCCACACGGGGATTGTTCGGATCGCGGGAGAGCGGATCGCCGCCCTGCGCCATGAAGTTGGCGATGACGCGGTGGAAGCGGGTGCCGTCGTAGAACTCGCTGTTGGCGAGCTTCTCGAAGTTGGCGACGGTGTTGGGGGTCTCGGCGTCGAACAGCTCGGCCTTAAGGGTGCCCTTGCTGGTCTCGATGGTCGCGGTCTTGGTCACGGGGAAGGTCAGGTGTGTGGGGTGACTAATCTAACCCCTGCAGCGGTCGTAGACAGCGTTGCCTGCCACGCCTCCTCAGTGTCGGCCGGAGCGCTGCACGACGTGCCCACGCACGCATACCCAGTGGCCCCGGCGTTTTGGTTCACCATGGCGGCAAGCGCCGGAGGAAGCGCCCGCGTGCCGATCCCCTCCGCGCTCAGACGCTGCACTGTCCGTCGAGGGGCATACGCCGCGAGCGCCAACCGGTGCATCCGGTCTGCCGCCGCGTCGTCTATCGCAGCAACAACGACGTAATGCGTCGGCGCGTGGAGATGCCGGTCCAGCGCCAACAGGTACGTGGCCGCGTGAAGACCGAGCTCGGCCGCGCGCGCCGCGAATGCGCGGAGCAGTTCCGCCGTCCGCTCGCGCCACACCGGTTCGCCCGTGAGCTCGGCCAGCCGGCCGCAGACCGCCGCCGCCACGCCATTGGCCGACGGCGTCGGCGCGTCCTCCACCGGCTTCACGCGCGAACCGAGCAGCCCCTCGCCGCCGCTCGCGCGCGCGCGGTCGAACAGCCCGCCGGCATCGGCATCCCGGTAGTCGCGCCAGACGCGCTCCATGAGCGCGACGGCCCAGTCGAGCCATGTCACGTCGCCCGTCGCCTCGTGCGCGTCGAGCGCCGCCGCCGCGGTCTGCACCTGATCCTCCAGGAGCCCGCTCACGCCGCCCGGCGTATGCGCCACGGCGTCGGGCTCCGTGTTCTCGGCGCGGATCCGCTCGAGTGTCCGGAGCGCGTGACCCCGCGCCCATGCGTCGTCCAGCACCGCGCCCGCGCGGAGCATCGCCGCCGCCATCATCGCGTTCCAGCCGGTGTAGCGCGTCCGGTCCACGAACGGGGCGGTGCGCTCAGCGCGCCGGGCCCGAAGCTTGTCCTCCGCAGTACGGAGCAGCGCTTCAGCCACCGGCGGCTCGTAGCCGAGCCGCGTGGCCACTGCCGCGAGCGGAGCGGCCGCATACAACACGTTGCGGGCGGGATCGTGATGCATTTCGCCCGCCGTGCCGATGTCGTAGTAGGCGCCCGCGACGTCCAGCTCCTCCGGCGTGAGCGCGAGGGCGGCTTCGTCGCGGGTCCAGGTGAAGTAGTCACCGTCGTCGTCGAGGCCCACGTCGGCGTCCTGGCTCGCGCCGTAGCCGCCCTCCGGGTCTGCGAGCACCTCTCGCACCCAGCGCACGATGCCGTGCGCCACCTCGGCGTAGCGCTCGGTGCCGAACACCGCGTACCCGTCGAGGTAGATCCGAAGCAGCTCCGAGTTGTCGTACGACATCTTCTCGAAGTGCGGCACGATCCACTCGGCGTCCACGCTGTACCGGTGGAAGCCGCCGCCGAGATGGTCGTGCACGCCGCCGCCTGCCATGCCGTCGAGCGTCTGCTCGACCACGGTGCGCACCTCTGCCCGACCACCGTCGTGCCAGCGGGCCAGCAGCAGCGCGAGCGCCGCCGGATGCGGGAACTTTGGCTGTCGGCCGAACCCGCCGTGCACCGGGTCGAACACCCGGAGCATCCCGTCGACCGCGCGGTCGAGGATCGCCGCCGAGAGCTCGCCGCCGCCACCCTCGTCCAGGTTCTCCTCCAGCACGCGGCGAATGGCGAGCGCCTGCGCGTTCACCTGGCCCCGCCGGGCGCGCCACGCCTCCAGCACGCTCTCGAGCACCGTACGGAAGCCCGGTCGGCCGTACTTGCCGTCGGGCGGGAAGTAGGTGCCGCCGTAGAACACCTCGCCCTCCGGCGTGAGGAACGCCGTGAGCGGCCAGCCGCCCTGCTGGGTGAGGAGCTGCACGGCGCGCTGGTAGCGTGCGTCCACGTCGGGCCGCTCGTCGCGGTCCACCTTCACGCAGACGAAGTGCTCGTTCAGGAACCCCGCGAGCGCGGGGTCCTCGTACGACTCGCCGTCCATCACGTGGCACCAGTGGCACCACACGGCGCCGATGTCGAGCAGCACGGGACGGTCGGCGGCGTGGGCCGCGGCGAACGGCTCCGGGCCCCACGCGTGCCAGTGGATCGGCTGGTGCGCCGCGGATTGCAGGTAAGCCGAGCCCGACGAGCCGAGTTGGTTCGCGCTCATGCGCGCCTCGCCGTCACCATCATCGCCTGGCGGGGCCAGAATACCCGGTCGTCGCTCCGGCGGAACGGCTCGAAGAAGCGGATCATCTCCGCGTCGAGCCGCGCGCGGCCTTCATCGTTCAGCTCGGCGTATGCCGCCGCCACCCGGCCCGTCGCGGTGCTGAGCGCGCGCCACGCGGCCTGGGGTGACTCGGCCTCGAACGGCACCTCCAGCGGGACCACCTCGACGTCCACGAACGCCGGCGAGAGCCATGCGCGCGCCTGTGACGCTACGCCCCACTGAAACGGGTCGTGCGCGGTGGGTGGGATGTCGAGATGCCGGAACGCCACCCGCTGGTACTCGCCGATGGATCCGTCCGGCGGCCACGCGAGCAGGCCGAGCCGGCCCCTGGGGCGCAACACGCGGGCGGCCTCATGCACGGCGAGCACGGGATCGGGCGCGAAGATGAGCCCGAAGCTGGAGATCGCGACGTCGAACCGGTCGGCCGGGAAGGGAAGCGCGAGGGCGTTGGCCGCGGCGTAGCGAAGCGTGGCATCGTCGCGAGCGTCGGCATGGGCGACGACGAGCATCTCTTCCGCGTAGTCGATGCCGACCACCTCCCGCGCCCCGAGACTTCGGGCGGCCACCGCCGCGGTGCCCGGCCCGCACGCGATGTCGAGCACGCGATCCGGCGGGCTGACGCCGAGCTCCTGACAGAGCCGGCGCGCCGCAGGCGCGAAATCCGGCGCGATCTGCCGATGGTACTCCCGCGCGACGCGGCTCCAGGCCCGGGGCATTCCGATCATCGACATATAGTCAAGATAGCTATCGGTCCTCGGTCGTCGGTCATCGGTCGTCGGTCAGCTCCAACGAAGACGAGCCTCCGGTGTCCAGGACACCGGAGGCTCGTTCTGCATCGGAACCGACCGATAGCCGACGACCGACGACCGATGACCGATCTACTTATGACTCAACGAATACACGTACGCGGCAACCAGATTCACTTCCTCGTCGCTGATCTTCGAGCCGCCGCGGGCCGGCATCGGGATGCCGCTCTTCGACTGCTCCTTCGTCACGCCGACCTTGACGTACTCGGCGATCTTCGGGTAGGAGCCGTCGCTGTGCACCCACTGGGCATCGGTCAGGTTCGTCGTCGGCCCGAGCATCCCCTGCGCATTCTGACCGTGGCAGGCGTAGCAGTTGCCGGCGCCGGTGAAGATCGTCTTGCCCTTGTCCACCATCTCCTGCGTCACGCCGGCCGGCAGCTTGCCCTGCGCGTGCGCCGAAGCACTCGGCACGGCGATCCCGAGCAGGACCGGCAAGCCCAGGCGAATGCGGATGTCAATCATAGCTCCTCTGCGGTTGCTGGACGCCGGGCCAACCTCGGCCACCAAGGCCAAGGCATTCTGGTTGTCGGGAAAGGCTCTTTAGAATACGCCGGCATCGCACCCGGTCAACCGGCCTCCGGGTATCGCAACTATCGGACCCGATTTGCGGGGTAGGTGTGGAAGGCTAAGTTGTTGGGAAACAGCCACCTGCGTCATGTCGACCCCGCCGGGCGGCGGGGGTGTCCACCGGGCTGCCGCTACGGCACCCCACCCGCCTCCGGAGCGGACACTGGGGACAGGGCCGTGGCAGTGGGCTTCTTCAGAAAGATCCCCGGGTGGTAAGCGCTCCGGGGGTTCCAGAGCACCCAGGACGCCAGCCCCAGATCGTTCGCGGCCCGGATCTGTGCCCGCACCTCCGCGGGCGTATACCGGGGCGACCCGAGCGTGAACGCCTGGAGATACGGCCGAATCTCGGCGGTCTTGCCGAGTGTGCCCGACCGCCTGAGCGCGTCCTCGAGCGCGCGGCGCACGATCCGGTAGGGCTCGCCGTTGGGATGCCGGCTGGCGTACATGCCGCGGTAGTAGTGGCTCGGGTAGACCATCGGCAGCACCACGTCGGCCGAGGTCACCAGATCCTCCCAGAGCTGCCCGATGCCGAGGTCGCCGGTAGCCGTCGTGGTGAGGCCGAAAACGTCGATGGTGAACGGCACGCCCAGCGGCTTGGTGCGTTTGCGCAGGATCGCAAGGCCGCGGGCGACGCCTTGCCGCTTGGTCTCGCCGGAGTCGCGCGCCGCGAACACCGCGGACGCCATGCGGGAGGGCGGCTCGTCGGGGAACCGCACGTAGTCGTACTGCACCTCGGCGAAGCCCATCCGGACCGCCTCTTCGGCGAGCTGCGCGGCGTATACCCAGACCGAGTCGTTGAACGCATCCACCCAGGCGAAGTTCAGCCGGTCGCGCCACAGCCCGCCCTGGGCGTGCTGAACGGCCCACTCCGGTTTCCGCTGCGCCAGCAGCGGATCCTTGGCGACGACGATGCGGGCGATGGTGTAGATGCCGCGCGCCTGGAGCATGCGGAGACGCTCCTCGGTGTCGCGCGCCCGGCGCTGGTCGTTGCCGCCGATGGCGATCGCCGTGGGCACGGCGGAGCGATAGGTCAGGTAACCCGTGTCATCTTTCACGTCGATGACGAACGCGTTGATCTCGGTGCTGTCGGCCAGGCGGGCCAGATCGTACAGGCGCTTGCCCCCGAACGCCCACGCATTCACGTAGACGGCGCGGATCTCCTTCGGCGGTTCGATGAGCGGAGGGGCGGGCCAGCGGATCGGCTGCGCGACGGAAGCGGGCAGCGAGTGCACGGCGGGAAGCGGAGCTTCGCCCAGCTCGTCACCCCATCGGCTGGTCGGCGCCAAAGATTGCGCGAAAGCCGGCACCGTGAGAAACGCCGCGATGCTCGTGCAGAAGGCCGATCGGAACATCCATGCCCCCGGGCGGAGGACCGGGCTGTCGGCATGTGCTAAAGCAAGGCGCCACTATCCGTTGGCACCGAGCCGACAACCGCGTGCTGGATCAGGATGTCCGTTAGGGCAGCAAATCAGGGGCCGGAGGGAAGCGGCTTGATCTCGATGCGTCGGTTGGTGGCACGGCCCGCGACCGTCGTGTCGCGGGTAACGGGAGCGGTTGATCCATAGAACTTCGGCACGAGCCGTTGCGGACGCACGCCCTTGCCGATCAGGTACGACCGGACGGCTTCGATTCGGAGATTGGCGAGCTGGCGGCTGTCTGTCGCGGAGCGCGAAGCGGCGGTGTGCGCGCCGATCTCGATGCGCTGCGTGGGCGCGGCGGCGAGCGACGCCGCGACGGAGTCGAGGATGGGGAACGCTTCCCCGCGGAGCCGCGCGCTCCCGAGCGCGAACGCCGCATCGCGGAGTACGACGGCACTGCCCGCTGCCGGTGCCGGTGCCGCTGCCGCTGCCGGGGCGGGGGCCGGGGCGGGGACGGGTGCTTTCTCGCCCGGGGGCCGACGCGGCTGCGGCGCGGCGCCGGCCGGGCAGCCCTCACGATTTACCCGCTCACCGAACGGCGTGTCGGGGCACCGGTCCAGCCCGTCGAGCACCTTGTCGCCGTCGGTATCGCTGGGGCAGCCGAGCGCGTCCACTGTCGCGCCGGCAGGGGTCTCCGGGCACCGGTCGAGGCCGTTGGGTACCTCGTCGTTGTCGGCATCGCTCGAGCATCCGGTGGCATTGACCGCGGCGCCGAGCGGCGTGCCGCGGCAGCGGTCCACCCCATCGGGGACGCCGTCGTTGTCCTCGTCGGTCGGGCAGCCGTTCTCGTCCGTGTGTACCCCCGCGGGCGTCGACGGGCAGCGATCGAGTCCATCGGCTACCTTGTCGCCGTCGCGGTCGGTCGGGCAGCCCTTCCGGTCCACGAGCGCTCCACGGCGGGTGCCCTCGCAGTCGTCGTTGGCGTCGATCACACCGTCGGCGTCGGCGTCCACCAGCGACTTGCTGCCGAGCATGAAGCTCACGCCTAGGTTGGCTCCGAAATTCGAGAATTCTGTTTCCCCGCTGATATTCCGCTGCACGAGGCCGTCGGCGCGGATCAGAACGGCCGGCGTGATGCCTACTCGGAAGCCGATTCCGGCAGTCCAGGTAGCTGCACTGCCGCAGGCGCCATCATCGGGCCCGGCAGAGGTGGGACACTCTCCGTAATCGATGGACCCCAGGCCGGCCCGCAGGTGGACGAAATTGCGGCTAGCAAGCGGAATGTTGTATAGCAGGGAACCGTTGAAGGATGTGATACCGACGGTGGTGTCCCGCGCCTCGATCTTCGCCCGCGAGTGGGTCCCTTCGATCTCCAAAGAGAACCGCAGCGGCAGCCAGACCCCAAGTCGCCCGGTGCCCCCGTAGCCGGTGCGATAGTTGGTGGTATCGTCGAACGACGTAAGCGCACCCGCGACGCCGAGCTCCACCAGGTAGCGGCGTTGCTGGGCGGACGACGGGACGGGGGCGAGGAGCAGCAGGGCGAGCGGGACGAGGACGGCGCGCCGGAGGTCCATGAATTGATAGATACCCGCGCCCTGGGTAAGTGACAAGCGCGGCCTTGGCAGCGCGGCAGGCGCCGCATAAGATGCGCGGTCGTGGTGCATCCGCCCGGTTCCCGGGGTAATCGCGAACAGGAGCAACGCGTGCGCGTCGTCATCGAATATTGCATCGTTTGAAACTACCAGCCCCGGGCTGCCGGTCTGGCAGCCGAGCTGAAGCGCGAGTATCCGGACGCCGAGATCCAGCTCGTGCCGTCGTCGGGCGGGCGGTTCGAGGTCGCGGTGGACGGGGAGCTCCTGTTCTCGAAGGCCAAGCTGGGACGCCACGCCATGCCGGGAGAGGTGCTCGAGCTGGTCAAGGACTCGGCCCGGTGACATGAGGATCGCCCTCTCCACCGGCGGCGGGGACGCGCCGGGGCTCAACGCCGTCATCCGCGCCGTGGTCCTCTCCGCGCACCACCGCGGGTGGCGGTCGTACGGCATCCTCCGCGGCTATGACGGACTCCTCAACTTCAGCGGCGTCGTTCCGCTCGGACCCCAGGAGGTCCGGGGGATCACCCACCTGGGCGGTACGATCCTCGGCACCACCAATCGGGGGAATCCGTTCCGCCAGCTGGTACAGGCGGCGGATGGGACCGAGCAGGAGATCGATCGCTCGGATGAGCTGGTGGCGGCGTTCCATGCCAGCGGTTTCGACGCACTGGTCGCCATCGGCGGCGACGGCAGCCTCATGATCGCCTACGAGCTCTGGAAGAAGGGCGTGCCGGTCGTCTGCGTGCCGAAGACGATCGACAACGACGTGAGCGGAACCCAGCGCAGCTTCGGTTACGACACCGCCGTCAGCACGGCGACCGAGGCGATCGACAAGCTCCACTCCACCGCGGAAAGCCACGACCGCGTGATGGTCGTGGAGCTGATGGGCCGGTACGCCGGGTGGATCGCACTGTCGAGCGGCCTTTCCGGCAGCGCGGACGTGATCCTCCTGCCCGAGATCCCGTTCGACATCGACAAGGTGTGCGAGAAGATCCGGGCCCGCGAAGCAGCGGGGCGGCATTTCAGCATCGTGGTCGTGGCCGAAGGCGCGCGTCCCGCGGGCGGAGAGATCGTGCTCATGGAACGCCGCGCTCCCGGAGCCGGCGCGGACCGGCTCGGCGGGATCGGCGGGCAGGTGGCGCGGGCGATCCACGAGCGGACCGGCAAGGAAGTGCGGACGCTGGTACTCGGCCACCTTCAGCGCGGCGGCTCGCCCACCACCTACGATCGGTTGCTGGGCCTCCGCTTCGGCTCGGCGGCAGTTCGCGCGATCGCCGACCGCGCGTTCGGGGTGATGGTCGGACTCAACGGGCCCACGATCACGCGGGTGCCGCTCGCCGACGTCGTCGGCCGGCCGAAGAACGTGCCGGTTGACTCCGATATCGTCGCCACGGTGCGGGATCTTGGCATCAGTCTCGGTGACTGACATCGCCCATCCACCCGCCACGCGCCGCGATGACGTGGTGGAAGAGCTCCACGGCGAGCGGATTCCCGATCCGTACCGCTGGCTCGAGGACGGAGAGAGCGAGGTCACTCGCGCGTGGACCGACGCTCAGAACGCCCTCACCGAGGCGTACCTCGCCGCGTCGCCTTCGCGTGGTGCGATCCGGACCCGGCTCGACGAGCTGCTCGCTATCGGCGCGCTGGGCGCGCCCACGCCCGCGCACGGCCGGTACTTCTACCAGAGCCGGGACGGGCGGCAGAATCAGCCCGTACTCAACGTGCGCGAGGGCGTGCACGGCACGGATCGGGTGCTGCTCGACCCCAACGCGCTCAACGCCGACGGGACCACGGCGCTCGACTGGTGGTACCCCAGCGACGACGGCGCGCTGCTGGCCTACGGGCTGTCGGAGGACGGGAGCGAGGAGAGCGTCCTCCACGTCATGGACGTGGCGAGCGGTTCGAACCTTCCCGACCGCATTCCCCACACCCGCGCCGCGGACGTCGCCTGGCTGCCGGATGCGACGGGGTTCTACTACACCCGATTCCCCGCTCCGGGCACCGTGCCCGAGGGTGAGGAGCACTACCACCGCGCGGTCCGTTTCCACCGGCTCGAGGCCGATCCGGCGGGCGACGAGCTGATCTTCCAGCCCGCGGCCAAGGAATTCTGGCCCGGGGTAAGCCTCTCGCCGGACGGGCGGTGGCTGCTCATCAGCGTCTCCCGCACGTTCGACCAGACCGACCTGTGGCTGCAGGATCTCCCTGCCGGCTCCCCGCCAGTGGCCGTGGCTCGCGACCTTCCTGCCCTGTTCGACGGCGGCGTGCTCGACGGCGTGCTCTACGTTCGCACCAACCTGCGTGCGCCCACCTACGGCCTGTACCGGCTCGACGCCGAGCGTCCGAACCTGGACCAACTGCGCGAGCTGGTGCCGCCGCGCCCCGATGCGGTGTTGGACGGCGCCTCGATCGCGGGCGACCATCTGCTGCTCACGTACCTGGAGAAGGCCACGTCCCGGCTCCGGATTGCCCGCCGCGACGGTACCGGGGTGCGCGAGCATCCGTTACCAGGGCTCGGCAGCATCTTCGGGCTCGGCACCGAGTGGGACGGCGACGAGCTGTTCTACGGGTTCTCCTCGTACACCGTGCCGCCGAGCATCTATCGGATTGACCTTCGCACCGGTGAGGAAGCGCTTTGGCGGCGCGTCGAGGCCGATGTGCAACCGGAGCGGTTCGAGGTGCGCCAGGTGACCTATTCCTCGAAGGACGGCACGCCGATCACGATGTTCGTGGTCCAGCCGCGCGGCGTGGCACTCGATGGGCGGAACCCGACGTACCTCACCGGCTACGGGGGATTCAACATCAGCATGGCGCCCGGCTTCTCGCGGTCGCTGATTCTCTGGCTCGAGCAGGGAGGCGTCGTGGCGATTCCCAACCTGCGGGGCGGCGGCGAGTACGGCGAGAGCTGGCACCAGGCGGGAATGCTCGCCAACAAGCAGAACACGTTCGACGACTTCATCGCCGCGGCCGAGTGGCTGATCGGCGCCGGCTACACTCGTCCCGAGCGGCTGGCGGTGGCGGGCGGCTCCAACGGCGGTCTGCTGATGGGCGCGGTGCTCACCCAGCGCCCGGATCTCTTCAGGGCGGTGGTCGTACAGGTGCCGCTGCTGGACATGCTGCGGTACCATCGCTTCCTGATCGCGCGGCTCTGGATCCCGGAGTACGGGTCGCCGGACGACCCGGAGCAGTTCCGTTGGCTCCGGGCGTACTCACCGTACCATCACGTGCGGGATGGGGTACCATATCCGGCGGTGCTGCTCGCCACGGCGGAAAGCGACACCCGGGTCGATCCTATGCACGCGCGCAAGATGGCGGCGCGGCTCCAGGCGGCCACCGCCGCCGATCGACCGGTGCTGCTCCGGCTCGAGGCGCGCGCCGGCCACGGGGCGGGGAAGCCGCTGTCGAAAGTGCTGGACGAGCTGACGGATACGTGGACGTTCGTGTTTCGGGAATTGGGGTTGTAGCGATACCGCTATCGGCTATCCGCTATCTGCCGCTCTGCCGTCGCTGGTCGCGTCGCGCGGGGCACCGTGGGGTCGCGCGACGAGCGGATAGCGGATAGCGGATAGCCGATAGCGGCAGTCCTCACAGGAGCTCACGCATGCACCAGCGCCCGACCCCCGGCATGTCCCACCCAGCGGAATGGCTCGCGTTTCTGCGGATCGTCGTCGGCCTGTATTTCATCAAGGCGCTCTGGCAGAAGCTGGAACTGGTCGCCGGCGTGATTCCGATTCCCGCGGCGTCGGCACGCTGGATCGAGACGATGCCCAAGATCGTGGCCCGCCAGGCGGCGGAGAACCCGATCCTCTGGTACAAGCAGTTTCTCGACGGGACCGTGCTCCAGAACCCGGCGCTGTTCGCCCACCTGACCGCGGTCGGCGAAGCGGCGGTCGGGATCGGGCTGACGTTCGGACTCCTGAACGGACTCTCGTCGGCGGTGGGCTTGTCGATGGCGCTGGCGTATGGGCTCGCCACGCAGTGGATGTCACCCGGCCAGCGGGGGTTTCACATCGTTCTGGTGGCCTGTATGCTGGCCTTTCTCGGGGCGCGAGCCGGGCGGCGGTGGGGGCTGGACGCGGTGATCGCGCGGCGGAAACCGAACTCCGGGTTGGCAAAGCGGCCGTGGACGTAGGAGCTATCCGCTAACCGCTAACCGCTAACCGCTATCCGCTATCCGCTCGCTGTGCGCTGGCTCGGTGCCTCGCGCGAAGCGACCAGCGACGGCAGAGCGGCGGATAGCGGATAGCCTACGGTGCCGGCGCGATCGCCACGCCCCAGGGCGTCTCGCCCACGGGTATGCGGCCGAGGACCTGGAGCGTGGCCGCGTCCACGACAGTGACGTCGTCCGACGGTCCGTTGGCGGTATAGAGCTTCTTGCCGTCGCCCGTGAGGGCGATGCCCCAGGGGCGCTGCCCGACCTCCACCCGCCCCGTGAGCTTGTTGGTCGTCGCGTCGAGAACAGACACAGTCTTGCCGCGGCCGTTCGCGATGTAGACCCGCTTCCCGTCGTCGCTCACCACCACGCCCATCGGCTTGGCCCCCTCGGCCAGCTTCACCGTCGCGATCGGCTTCCGGCTCGCCACGTCGAGAATCCACAGGGTGCCGTCCACCTCCGAGGTGACGTAGGCACGGCTGCCGTCGGGCGAGAACGCGAGATCCCGCGGCCGCTTCCCGACCTTGATCCTGCCGACCGCCTTCCCGGTTTCGGTGTCCAGCAGCGTGAGGTCGTGATCGGTCTCGCCGGTCACCCACACCGTCTTGCCGTCCGGGTGCAGCCGCACGCCCTCGGGCTCCTTCCCCACCGGCACCGTCGCCACGATCTTGCCGCTCGCGATATCCACGATGGATGCGGTGTTGGCGTCCTCATTCGACACGAAGAGCCGGCTTCCGTCCTGCGAGATGTCGAACGTTTCCGGATCGGACCCGCCGGGCAGCACCCGCGTCACCTTGCGCGTGGCGACATCCACGACGGCAATGCCGTCCTTGCTCTTGTCCGCCACCAGCTTCTCGCACTCTTCGTCCGGCATGGTCGGCGGACATTTCGGCGAGCCGCTGAGCGCCACGAACACGGTGCGGCCATCGTCGCTCACCCGCACGCCTCGCGGGCGCGTCCCCACCTCGATCGTCGAGACGACGCTGTCGGTCCCGGTGTCGATCACGCTGAGGTTGCGCGAGTCCTCGTTGGTGACGTAGGCCAGCTCGCCTCCGCCCGTTGCGGCAGCGCCCGGGGCCGGGGTCGTGTCGGTACCGGCAGCCTGGTCGGCCGGACGGTCGGACGTGCAGGCGGCCAGAAGCGCCGCGGCCGCGAGGTAGCATCTAGTTCGCATCGAAGATCGCCTTGTCTCGGTTTCTGGCCTCGTCGAGGCCCTTGATCTCGGATCGGCCGACTACGCGCCGGAACACCGCACCGCTCAGGTCGGCCTTGGCCAGATTGGCGCCGGTGAGGTCCGCGCCGGTGAAGTCGGCCTGCACCAGGTCGCTGTTGCTGAGGTCCGCTCCAGCCAGCTTCGCGTCGTGGAGGACGGCGTAGGAGAAGTCCGCCTTGAACAGGTTGGCACCGGTCAAATCCGCGCCGGTGAGATCCGCCCCGCCGAACTGCGCCCGCATCACGCCCATCGACTGGTTGCCCGGGTCGGCGCCGATGTTGGCGTCGCGCAGGATAGCGCCGGCGAGCTGCGCGTTCTTGAGGTATCCGATGATGCGCGTGCGGGAGAGGTTCGCTCCGCGCAGGTCGGCCTTCTCCATGATGGTGGCGAACAGGCTCGCGCCTTCGAGATTGGCCTTCTGGAAGTTGGCGCGGCGGAGCGTGGACGTGTCGAGGTTGGCGCCCCTGAGATCGGCCTCGGTGAGCACCGCGTCGGTCAGATCGCAGGCCAGCAGGTTCGCCTTGGAGAGGTTCGTGCCGGCGAGCCGGGCCCCGGTCAGATCGGCGCCCTTGAAGTCCACGCCCGACAGGTCGAGCCCGCTCAGGTCCACCCCCCTGAGGTCGGCCGGGTTCTGCACCGTGCCCGCGGCGAGCTTGGCCTTGGCGTCGGCAAGCGAGAGCTTGGCCAGCGCGGTCTGCTGCTGGGCCGCGGCCGGACGGGCGGCGAGCTCGACCGCGGCGGCGGCGGCGGCCAACACCGCAATCATGAGTGTAGTACGCATGTAGCCTCCCTCCGTCACTGGTAGCAAGCGCGACGGGACCGCCCTAACCGCGCGGTCCCGTAGCTTAAGCTCATCGAGGTGCCGGCGAGCTCAGCTCTGCGAGCTCGCTGCCTCCGGTTCGGCCTTCACCGCCGGCCGTCCGGCGGAAATCTTCTTGTCGGCGCGGCCCTTCACGTACTTGTAGATGTTCTCGATCTTGTCCATCTCGAGGCCGAGGGCGCACCAGGCGGGCATGCCCTTTTCGGGACGGCCGGCGCACACCGTCGCCACGAACATCTCCTTCGTCGGCACCGTGCCGCCCTCCTTGAGGGAGACGATGAGCGCCGGCGCGAACGACGTGCCCACCGCATACTCCCCGTGACAGCGGGCGCAATTGAGCTCGTACTGCTTCCAGCCGTTGTAGACGTCCTGCGTGACGGTGTCCTTCGGCACGGCATGGTACTGATCACGCGCCTGGGCGCCCGCATCGCACGCCCCCGCGGCCAGGAGAAAGACGGCGGCGACAAGGGGGGCCGCAACGCGCGCGCGCGGCTGGAACGGGGCGATGCTCATCTTCGAGGCGGTCCTTTCAGCTTCAGAGGGCCACGGATATAGCCGGAACTGGAGCGCGAGCGAGCACAACCGGCGTGCCGCGAGCGAACGCGGCCCGACCAGGCTCGCCGGCCAACCGGCTAACTCATCTCAGTGTACACCGTTGCCGCGAGGAGGTCGCGGCGCCTATCGCCCAGCCGCCGGCTCCGGCTCGCCCTTCTTCTCCTCGACGACGACGGGGAGCAGCGGCACGCCGTACTGGCGCAGAATGGCCTCGATCTCCGGACGTTTCTGGTCGATCACGTGCTGGAGGCTGTCCCGGAGCTCGTGATCGCGCCGCCGCACGCCCATGGACATGTTGAACGCGAAGGGTAAGCCGGTCACGCTGTCGTACTCCGCGAGGGGCTGCACGACGAGCGGCACCGGCGAGCGCTGGGCGAAATAGCCCGCCAGCGGTCCCCACACGATCGAGGCATCCACCTTCTTGTCCACGACGGCATTCACGATGTCTTCGGGGCGATCCAACGTGCTGTAAAAGGTCGTGAACCCGACCAGATTGCCCACGACGCCGTGCCGGCTCAGCGCCATCGCCGGCGGGGTGTTCTCCGCGTCCGCGTTGAGCAGATTCACACCGATTCGCAGCTTCTTCCACGCCGGGTCGTCGAGCGACTTCAGGTTCAGCCCGCTGTCCTTCCGGTAGACGACCACGTACCCGGAGCGGTAGTACGGCTCGGTGGTGCCGGCCATGTCCAGCCCCGAAGGAGCCGTCAGGGCCACATCGCAGTAGCGGCCGTTGAGCGCGCGGGAGAAGAAGCCCCGGCGCACCGGCCACCACGCGTACTCGAGCTTCGCGTTCCACTCCTTCGCGATGAGCTCCGCGATCTTGTTCTCGTATCCCTCGCCCTTCTGGTTCGAGGCGGGCATGTTGTCGGGATCGGCACAGATCCGGAGCACGCCCGCCGTGGGCGGGTGTGATCGGAGCGCCGGCTGGTCCTGCGCGGCCGCCGAGGGCGCCAGAAACGCCAGGGAAGCCGCGAGGGTGCCCGCGGTGATCGATCTCGAGAGGGTCAAGTGCTGCATTGGTCCAACCTTGTGTGTGTACCCATGGGGTAGCGAACGGCGCCGGAGCGGTGAACGCTCCGGCGCCGTCGCGGTCACTGCTGTGATCTAAATCTAACCGATCAGAGCGAGAAGACCGTCAGCACACCACCCTGGGTGGAGAACTGACCCGCGTCGCCGAACGCGCCGAGCGCGCCCAGACCGGCGGTGGGATCCTCGGCACCGATGCCGGCGGCCACACCGATGCCGGCCCAGCCACCAATGCCCGACAGCACGGCGACGTACTGCTTGCCACCGGCCGTGTAGGTCATCGGGTTGCCGATGATGCCCGAAGGCGTCTTGAAGCGCCACAGTTCCTTACCGTTCGTGGCGTCGACCGCCTTCAACCACCCCTCCATGGTCCCATAGAAGACCACGCCGCCCGCCGTGGCGAGCGCGCCGCCGTACGCGGCGAGGTTCTCCTTGATCTCGAACTTGACCGAGCCCGTCATCGGATCCCATCCGATGAACCGGCCGCGGTGGCCGCCCGGGCCGGGGAACATCCGGACGATCGCGCCGACGTACGGCTGACCGGCCGAGTACTTCACCTCGACGCCTTCATAGTCCATGCAGATGTGGTTCGCGGGGACGTAGAAGAGGCCGGTGGTGGGGGAGTACGCCGCGGGCTGCTGATCCTTGAAGCCGATCGCCGCCGGGCAGATGCCCTCGGTGTTCTTCTTGGACGTAGTGCCGAACTTCGGATCCTTCAGCGGCACGCCGGTCGTCAGATCGACGCTCTTGGCCCAGTTGACCGGACCGTAGGGCTTCGCGACGATGAGCTTGCCGTTGGTGCGATCGATCGTGTAGCCGAAGCCGTTACGATCGAAGTGGGCGAGCAGCTTCTGGCCGCCCTTCTCGAACAGCACGTTCTCGTTGACGCCGTCGTAGTCCCACTCGTCGTGCGGCGTCATCTGGTAGGCCCAGATCACCGAGCCGTCGGCCGGCTTGCGGGCGAAGATGGTCATCGACCACTTGTTGTCGCCAGGCCGCTGATCGGGGTTCCAGGTGCCGGGGTTCCCGACGCTGTAATAGAAGATGTCGAGCTCGGGATCGTACGAGTACCAGCCCCAGGTGGTGCCGCCGCCACGCTTCCACTCGTCGCCCTGCCAGGTGCTGACGCCGAGGTCCTTGCCCTTGTGCGAGGCATAGTTCGCGTTGGCGACGCCGTTCTGGATGCCGACCTCATCGTCCGGACCGGTCGAGTACTTGGTCCAGAGATGCTTGCCGCTGTTCACGTCGAACGCCGTCACGCGGCCACGGACGCCGAACTCACCACCCGAGATACCGGCGATGACGATGTCCTTGATCACGATCGGGGCGTTGGTCATCGTGGCGCCGGTCTTGTACCCGTTCGCCTCGGGACCCGCGTTCGACTTGTCGGGGTGCTTGGCCTTCCAGAGCTCCTTGCCCGTCTTCGCATCGAGTGCGAGCAGCTCACCCTGGAGGAGCTGAATGAAGATCTTGCCGCTGGGATGGTACGCCGTGCCGCGGTTCACCAGGTCGCAGCACGCGATGGGAATCGCGTCGGGCGACTGGTTCGGCACGTGCTTCCAGATCTGCGGCGCGCCCGGCTTGGAGAGGTCGAGCGCATACACGATGTTCGGGAACGAGGTGTGCACGTACATCGTGTTGCCGACGATGAGGGGGTTGCCCTCATGGCCCCGAAGCGTGCCGGTCGAGAACGACCAGGCCGCCTTCAGGTTGGCCACATTCGAGGTCGTGATCTGCTTGAGCGGGCTGAAGCGCTGCAAGCCGTAATCAATACCTGTCATGTGCACCTCGCCCGCCGGCGCATTCAGGGTCCAAGCCCCTGACCTCGCCTGGGCGCTGGCGACGGTCGCGATCGCACAACTCGCGGCGACGCCACCCACCACCATCCGGGTAATGCGGTTCATAACTGACCTCAGGATGAAGGGTGATACTACTGCACCTGCACCTTCGCGATATTGCCTCGTCATGCCCCGGCCGGGATCCCGGCTCTCCGTCGCTCGGGTTGCCCAGGCCCGCCGGGTGAAGCGCCTACGCGAACGCGGCTGGTGGGCCGCGCTCGACCGCGGGCGCCATCCAGAAGCCCCCGGCATAGGGGCTCCGAACTGGGGTACGCGTGCCAGCGAAGCATTGGATGTACGACAAAAAACGCCGGAGCGCCAGACGTGCGGCTGTCTGGGGACCCGGCGAGGAGCGGCGCTGTGTGAGGGAAACCGGAGCGGGGGCGAACTGGGCGTGCGCGAACGCGGAGTGCTGTACGGGGCGCCGCCACTCTACCCACGCCCGGCCCGACAGCCACGCGAGCATCCGCCCGCTGGAGATCTGCGAGGCCCACGCGGTCGCAATGAACGGGACACATCCCATCACGGACTTCGGCAGACGCGCCGGCCCTCGGTGATTGTCGGAGAGGAATAGGACACCGCGGCGGGGGTCCGCCGGCCGGTGCCGCCAGAAGCTTCTGCGCTCGTGTGCTGCATCGCCGATTGCCGCCGGAGGGGCGGCCGGTGCGCTTCGAATCCCCACCTCGCAGCGTGCCCTCACACGGGGTCCACCGTCGTGGTCCCTGCGAGCCCGGGCAATCAAAAGGTGGGCGGAAACTATACCGCTCGCATTCTCAACTGTCAATCACGCAACGCGTTCGTCACCCCGCGCCAGGTACGCGCGCCGCGGTCGTCAAACGCCCCATGGTAGATGTGTCCCGCACCCCCAAGCCATTCCCCCGCCTGCGCCGCGAGTGCCTGGGCTCGCTCGGGGCCGCCGACGATCGCATAAGCTGTTGGGCCCCAAGAGCTTTGCCCGACACCCGACGCCCCGGCGCGGCGGAATCGCTCCACCAGCATCCCGGTCAGGCCCGGCGCGAACACGCCTCCCTGGCCGGAGGCGAACCAGCCGCCGGTGATGCGCTGAATCCCCGAGAGCGCCGACCCGAAACCATCGAGATCCGACTCCACCAGCGAAGGGAGGAGTTGCATCAGGACCAGGTGCGACACGCGCTCCACTTCGCGAACGTCCGGCGGAGGTAGCCGCCGGAACGCCTCCGCCTCGGCGTCCCCGCTCAGACCGGGCGGGCCCTCCGGGATGGCGACCACATACCGCCACGAGGCCGGCACCGTGTAGCGGGCCAGGAGCGGCGCCACACCTTCGCGGCCCGGGGTCCGTCCGCCCTCGACGATGAAGCCGCCACCCTCGAACGCATAGGTGCCGATCGCCGAGCGCCGCCCGCGCCCGGCGGCGAGGGCCAGGGCCGGCCCATCGGCGTCGATGCCGTAGAGCTCGGCCAGCGCCCGCGCGACCGCCAATCCCAGCTGGGTGCCGGACCCGAGGCCCGCATGCGGGGGAATGGAGCGGTGCACCCGGATCAGCGCCCCGCCGGTGCCGAGCCGCTCACGCGCCAGCTCGGCGAGCGTGGCCGCCCGCTCGGCGTCCGCGCCCCGAGCCTCGATCCGGCCGGCGGGCGTGGCTTCCAGGAGCAGGGAAGGGGTGGGAATGGCCGCGCCGAGCCCGCCAAAGCGCCGGCCGAGGCCGCCATGCAGGTCGAGCACCCCGAAGTGCAGCCGCGCCGGCGCCTCAACGAACACGCCGTCCGCACTCACGCCCGCGCTCCGGCTCCGGCCAGACGCTCGTCCACGTAGGCCCGGAGCAGGTCCCAGGCCTCGCGCTCGCAGGGCCCGGCGGTCTTGTCAACCGGCACCGCGAGCCGCGCCAGCTCGTCGCGGATCTGCTGCGGCGGCAGCAGGTGGGTGCGGGTGGCGAGGATGGCCGCCTCGAGCACCGCGTGGCGGGCGCGATTGAAGCCGATGAAGTCCCGACGGGTGCCGCAGTGTACCACCCGCATCTCGATGCGGGAGCGCGGTGGCGTGTCGTCGATGGCTGCCGTCTCGAGCTCGCGCCACGAGCACGCACCCTCGAGCACCGCGCCCTGCAGGGCGATGGCAGGTCTCCACGGAAACTGCGGGCTCGAGATGGCGCTTCGGGCGAACAGCAGGACGTCGTCGGTCAGGTTGACCACCGCCGCGCCGGTCGCGCGCACGTTGCGGAACGTGGTCGTCTCCAGGAACGGCTTGAGCACGATCGTCTCCTCGCCCCATTCGACGCCCATGGGCGCAAAGTTGATCGTGCCGGCGGGGTCCATCGTGGTGACGATGCTTTCGATGATGAGGGTCATCGGCTGTCGGTCGTCGGTCGTCGGTCGTCGGTCGTCGGCCCGTCGCTCCCCGACACGTACCACGGCGCCTCGTGGGCCCGGGGGCGCTGGCGTCGGTCCCCACCATCGGGCTCAGGAGGAGCGCGGAGCGGATAGCGGATAGCGGATAGCGCTCGTCCGTCGGCACCTGACGGCAGCTCCTGGAGCCGCGCCTCAGCTCCGCGCAGAAACCGCTCCAGAATGCGGTAACCGTGTTCGGTGAGCACGGACTCGGGATGGAACTGCACGCCGAACACCGGATGCTCGACGTGCTCGACTGCCATGATCTCGCCGTCCTCCGATGTCGCCGTCACCCGCAGCACCGGCGGCACCGATCCGGGCGCGATCACCAGCGAATGGTAGCGGGTCGCCACGAACGGATTCGGCAGCCCCTCGAACAGCCCTGAGCCGGTGTGGCGGATCCGCGAGATCTTGCCGTGCATCGGCCGGCCCGCGCGCACGATCTCGCCACCGTACGCCTCGCCGATGCACTGGTGCCCCAGGCAGACGCCGAGTATCGGCGTGGTGGGACCGAGGCGGCGGACCACCTCGGTGGAGATCCCGGCTTCCTTGGGCGAGCACGGGCCGGGCGAGATGATGACGTGCGAGGGCGCCATGGCGGCGATCTCGTCGACGGTCAACGCATCATGCCGCCGGACCACCGGTTCGTCGCCGAGCTCGCGCACGTAGCGCGCGAGGTTGTAGACGAAGGAGTCGTAGTTGTCGATGAGTAGGATCATGGCTATCCGCTATCCGCTATCCGCTATCCGCGACCGATGACCGACGACCGATAGCCCTCTATGCATGCGCCAGCGTCCGAATGATGCCCCTCGCCTTGTCCAGCGTCTCGTGATACTCCTGCTCCGGGTCCGAGTCCGCGACGATGCCGCCGCCCGCCTGGAAGTAGACCCGACCGCCGGTCGTGACGCAGGTGCGGATGGCGATGCTGGTGTCCATCTCGCCGTCGGCGCCGAGGTAGCCGAGCGAGCCGCAGTAGACCCCGCGCCGGGTGGGCTCGAGCTCCGCGATGATCTCCATCGCCCGCACCTTGGGGGCGCCCGTAATGGAGCCCCCGGGGAAGGTGGCGTGCACGAGGGCCACCGCGTCGGCGGGGGGCTCGAGCTCGCCCACCACCGTGGAGACGAGATGGTGCACGGTAGGGTGATGCTCGAGCGAGAACAGCTCCGGGACGCGGACGCTGCCGGGGCGGCAGACGCGGGAGAGATCGTTCCGCAGCAGATCCACGATCATCACGTTCTCCGCGCGGTCCTTGTCGCTCTCGGTCAGCACCTGGCCGAGCATGGCGTCGTGCATGGGCCCGAGCCCGCGGGGGCGAGTGCCCTTGATCGGCCGGGTCTCCACCTGCGTGCCCGAGAGCCGGAGAAACCGCTCCGGGGAGACGCTCAGCACCTGGAAGTCGCCGCACTCCATGTACGCGCCGAACGCCGCCGGATTCATCGTCCGGAGGCGGCGATACAGGGTCCAGGGCGCTTCCCTGAGCGGCGCCTCGAAGCGCTGCGACAGATTCGCCTGGAAGATGTCGCCGGCGAGGATGTACTCGCGCACCCGCGCGACCGCGGTGAGGTAG
>JBOHSN010000068.1:0-23099 GCA_050733215.1 Gemmatimonadales bacterium | reverse complement strand
CCCTCTCCCGCCCTCTCCCGCCTATCGATCGCGCCAATCGTCCCGGCGATAGTCGTACTCGCTGTAGAATCGACCCCGGTGCTCGTACACGATCACCTCGCGGAATCCGCGCCGGTCGCGATGCCAGCGGTCGTAGAACCGGCCGCCGCGCACGTCATAGTAGAGGACCACCGGCCGGTAACCGTGCTTTTTCCACCAGCCATGCCCGCGGCCGCTCCGCATATGCTCCACCACGATTATCCGCGGCGCGTACCGCTCTACCACGACCCGGCGCTCCGGGCGGTGATAGATCGGCGCCGGGTCGGCAATGACCACGTGGCCTGTCACCGGCCCGCTCCGGACCACCACTCCAGCCTCCACCATCTGCGCGGCCGCCGGCGACTGCAGGGTGAGCGCCAGGGCGATGCCGCCCGTCACGATCGCGGTCTTCATGGTCTCCTCGCTTGAAGTGAGCGGAACCGGTGCGGTTCCGATCGGAGGACGCCAGGTGGTCGCGGGCGTTAAGCCGCGGCCGTAGGCCGATGCCGTGCAGGAGGTTGCGCTCTGGCATCGAGCCAGTCGCAGACCAGGCGGAACGCCATGTCGCGGTCGAGGTTGAAGGCGGACGCGAGGTACGGGATGGCCCCTACATGTTGCTGCGACCCCCCGCGTTCAGCCGGGTGAGGAACCGGAAATAGCGATCCCGGGAATCGGCGGGACGGGATTTCATGGGCAAAGCTCTACCATGGAACTAACCGAATATACCCCGAACATCGCGCCGGCTCAACCGCCGTCCGTCTTCTTGACAGGTACCCGCGTCAATCCCATACTAAGGCCCGCTTTCGTCGCGTGAACGTTCCGCGAAGAGCTACCCGCCAATGCGGGACCGCGTGACGCCGGGGCCCATCGCCCGATGACTCGCCGCTCCTCCTGCACCTTTCTTCAACGCGACCGGGTGAACTCATGATTCGCGACTTCCTCGCGCGTCTTTTCCAACCGCACACGGAGGCAGGTATGGCCGCAGACTTCTTCATTGGCGAGTCGCTCGTCGGTGAGGGCAACGAGGTCGCGCACGTCGACCTGATCATCGGCAGCAAGTCCGGGCCCGCCGGGCAGGCCTTCGTCCACGCGCTTTCCAACAACAAGGACGGGTTCTCCACCCTGCTGGCCGTCGTGACGCCCAACCTCCAGGCAAGGCCTGACACGCTGCTGTTCAACAAGGTCACGATCAAGGGCGCCAAACAGGCGGTCCAGATGTTCGGCCCGGCGCAGGCCGCGGTCGCCCGCGCGGTGATGGACAGCGTCGCGACCGGCGTGATCCCGAAGGACAAGGCGAACGACTACTGTATCCTCGTCGGCGTGTTCATCCATTGGCAGGCCGAGAGCGACAAGAAGATCTACGACTACAACTACCAGGCAGTGAAGGAGTCGATCCAGCGGGCGCTCGCCGGCAAGCCGACGGTGGACGAGGTGCTCGCGAAGTACAAGGCCGCGCGCCATCCGTTCGCGAGCGGCGCCGAGGGCTGATCGCCGCACCGGCCGCCGCCGCCGATCCTCCGACGAGGGGCCGCCCTGGTGTGGCCCCTCGTCGTTTGCCCGATGTCCAGTCCCCACCACGGAGTCGACCGCCCGCGATGAAGAAGCTCCTGCTCCAGCTCGACAGCTCCCGCGTTGCCAGCGTGTTCGACCAGGTCGTGGCCTACGATTCCGGCGCCGACGCCATCCTGAGCTACGGCGGCATCACCGAGGGTGACGTGCGGGACCTGATCCACGGCTGCATGTTCACGCGGGCGCCGAAGGACCTGAAGAACACGGCGGTGTGGATCGGCGGCAACAACATGTCCGCCGGGGAGCAGCTCCTCGCCATGGCGCTCGACTCGATGTTCAAGCCGTTCACGGTGTCGGTGATGCTGGACTCCAACGGCTCGAACACGACGGCGGTCGCGGCGGTGGTGAAAATCGAGGAGCTCATCGGCGACCTTCGCGGCAAGCGCGTGGTCATCCTGGCCGGTACCGGACCCGTCGGCCAGCGCGCGGCCGGGCTGCTGGCGAAGGACGGGGCGCACGTCACGATCACGTCGCGCAAGCCGGAGCAGGGTGAGAAGGCGCGCCGCTCGATTCAGGAGCGCTTCGATGTGCCGGTCGAGATCGTCGGCATGGCGGACCCGTCGCACGCGGCCGAGGTGCTCGAGGGCGCGGAGATCCTGCTCAGCTCCGGCCCGGCCGGCGTGCTGATGGTGCCGAAGGCGGCGTGGGCGGGGCGCAAGGGGCTGCTGGTCGCGGTGGACCTCAACGCGGTCGCGCCGCTCGGGATTGAAGGTGTGGGGCTCACGGACGCGGGCAAAGAGCGCGAAGGCGTCGCGGTCTTTGGCGCGTTCGGCGTCGGCAGCCTCAAGACCAGGCTGCACAAGGCATGCGTCACCCGACTCTTTGAGCGCAACGACCTGGTGCTGGATGCGGAGGCGATCGCCGATGTCGCCCGCGAGATGGTCGCGGCCCGGGAAGGCTGACGCCGGATGCCGCGGGTCGCGGGCGTGGACCCCGGCACGGTCACGATCGACGTCTGCGTGCTGGACGACGGCCGGCTCGTTGCCGAGCGCTCCTGGCCCACGGAGCACGCGGTGGCCGAGCCGGCCGAGGTGGCGGCCTGGCTCGCGGAGCAGCGCCCCGCGCTGGTAGCCGGGCCGTCGGGTTACGGCTTGCCGCTCGTGCCCGCCGACCGCGCCACCGACGACGACTGGCGGCTCGCGTTCCTCGCACCGCCCGGTGAGGAAGGCGGCATCAGCGGGCTTCGCCGCCTCGCCCGCGCGCTCGCCGAGGCCTCCCTGTCGGTGGTGTTCCTGCCCGGAGTCGTGCACCTCGACACGGTCCCGCGGCATCGCAAGTTGAACCGCGTGGACCTCGGTACCGCGGACAAGGTCTGCACGGCGGCGCTCGCCGTCGCCGAGCAGGCGGCGGCGGCGGGCGGCGGAACGGACCGGGTCTCGCTGGTGCTGCTCGAGCTTGGCGGCGCGTTCACTGCCGCGGTTGCGGTGCAGAGCGGCCGGATCGTGGACGGCCTCGGCGGCACGTGCGGCCCTCCGGGCTGGCGCTCCGGCGGGGCCTGGGATGGTGAGGTGGCATTCCTCGCGGGCCGGGTGACCAAGGCGATGCTCTTTCAGGGCGGGCTCGAGACACTCGTCGCGACGGATCCCCGGCTCGCACCCGTGGCCCTGGAGTGGGTAGTGGAGGGAGCGGCGAAGGCGGTGCAGGCGCTCCGCGTCGCGGCGCCCGATGCGAGTCGCGTCGTACTGACCGGACGGCACGCCGCGGATCCCGGGCTCGCCGGGGCGCTCGGCGGGCGACTCGCCCGCGAAATCGACATCGCCCCGCTCCGCGGCTTCGGCGCGACGAAGCACGCCGCGCAGGGCGCGGCACTTCTCGCCGACGGCCTGGCCGGCGGACGCCACAGCGAGCTGGTGGAGACCATGCGCATCCGTCACGCGTCCGGGACCGTGCTCGACCATCTCATCGCCGTGCCGACCGCCGCGGCGCGGCACCAGCTCGGCCTCGCCGCTGGTGACTGAGCCGCCCGCAGACGTGCTCATCGCCGGGGCCTCGGTCCGGGCACTCGCCGAGTCCGCGGCGGTCGCGGGCTACCGGGTGGTCGCGCTCGACGGCTATGCCGATCTCGATCTCTGCGTCCGCGTGCGGGCGCTCTCGCTCCGCCGCGACCTGGGCGCCGCCTACTCGGCGGCGCGTGCGGCCCGCGCCGCCGCCGACATCGCGGCGCCCACCGTAGCCTATGCTTCCGGATTCGAGAACCACCCGACGGCGCTCGCGGCGCTCGCGCGCGGCCGGACCCTCTGGGGCAATACGGCCGCGGTAGTGCGGCACGTGCGGCGTCCCACCGCGCTCGCGGAGGCGCTCGGGGCGCGAGGCTTCGCCGTGCCGGATGTCCGCACGACGCGGGTCGCGGCGGCGCCTTCCGGCGGACGCGAGTGGCTGGTGAAGCCCGTGCGATCGGGCGGAGGCCACGGAATCGGTGGGTGGCGCCCCGGCGGGCGACTCCCCCGGGGGATGTACCTGCAGGAACGGATTCAGGGTGAGCCGGGCTCGATCGTCTTCGTCGCCGACGGCCGCCGCGCCGTGCCGCTCGGCATGTCGCGCCAGCTTGCGGGCGACCCCGCGTTCGGCGGCACCGGCTTCCGGTACTCGGGCAGCCTGTTGTCGGGTGCGGCGCCGGTGTTCGAGCGCGAGGCCGAGATTGCGAGTGCCGCGGCACGGCTCGCCACGGTCGTGACCGAGGCCTTCGGACTGGTGGGACTCAACGGCATCGACTTCATCGCGCGCGACGGCGTGCCGTGGCCGATCGAGGTGAATCCGCGGTACACCGCGTCCATGGAGCTGGTGGAGCGCGCGCACGGCGTCTCGGTCTTCGCGCTGCACGCGCGCGCCTGCGCGGGCGAGCTGCCGGGGTTCGGGTCGCTGCTGGGCCGCCGGCTCGGCGCGGTCTGGGGCAAGGCCATCGTGTACGCGACGGCCAACGTGACGATGCGGGAGATCCGGCGCTGGTGGCGCGACGATCGGGTGCGGGACGTGCCCCATCCGGGCGAGCGGATCGGACGCGGGCGTCCGATCTGCACCCTGCTGGCGTCGGCGGGGAGTCCCGCGGAGTGCCGCCAGGCGCTCGCGGCGCACGCGGCCGAGATCTACTCGGCGGCGACCATCGCCGACCGGAGCGTGGCGTGATGGTACGCAAGACGGTGGGCCCGGTGGTGTGCCTCGGCTGCGGGTGCACCTGCGACGACATCGCGGTGACGACCGAGCGCGACCGGATCACCGCCGCCGAGCGTGCCTGCGCGTTGGGTCGCGCCTGGTTCGGTGACGGCCAGGTGCCCGCCCGGGTGCGGGTCGGCGGCGCCGACGCGGACCTCGACGCCGCAATGGCCCGCACCGCCGAGCTGCTGCGCGCCGGGCCCGCACTGGTGTACCTCGCGCCCGGGCTGTCCACCGAGGCGCAACGCGCGGCGATCGCGCTGGCGGATGCCGCGGGCGCCCGGCTCGACAGCGTCACGTCGGATACCGGCGCTCCCTCGATGCTCGCCGCACAGCGGCGGGGTCGCGCCACCGCTACCCTCGGCGAGATCCGCCGCCGCGCCGACCTGCTGGTCTTCTGGGGCGTGGATCCCGCCGAGCGCTATCCCCGCTACCGCGAGCGCTATACCCGCCGCGGCGCGATCATCGTCGCGGTGGACGTGGGCGGCGAGCGCGGGCCCGCCGATGCCACGGAGCGGATCGTGCTCCCCGCCGACACCGAAGCGGCCGCCCTCGGCGTCATGCGCGCCACCATCATGAAGCGTCCCATCCCCGATCTCGTCGCCCCCCTCGCCGGCGCGGCCGCGCTCGCGGAGCGCATGGCCCAGGCGCGCTACGTCGCCATCGTGCACGACGCCGAGCCGGCAGGGACGTCCGATCCCCAGCGCGCCGAGGGGCTCACCGGGCTGGCGCAAGCGCTCAATATCCCGACGCGCTGCGCGCTGAGCAGCCTGCGCGGCGGCGGCAACCGGCCGGGGGCGGACTCGGCCATCACCTGGCAGACCGGTTTCCCGTTCGCAGTGGACTTCACGCTCGGCGTGCCGAGATATCGCCCCGACGAGCCGGCGTCCGACGTGGTCGGTGCGGTGCGGGCCGTGGTGGTGGCCGGCGAGGCGGCGGCGTTGCCACCGACCGTCGTTCGGGGGCTCGGCGGCCGGCACGTCGTGGCCATCGGTCCGCGCGCGAGCGAGTCGCCGTTTCCCGTCGAGGTCGCCATCGATACCGGTATCGCGGGAATACACGAGGGCGGGATCGCCTATCGCCTCGACGACGTGCCGCTGCCGCTCACCCCGGCGCTCGCCCACCCGCGATCGGCGGCCGCCGTGCTCGACGGGCTCGCCCGGGCGCTCGCGCGGCAGGCGGCGGCCCGATGACCGCGGAGCGGCTCCGGATCACGGGCGGGCACGTGCACGATCCCGCCAACGGCATCGACGGCGAGGTCCGCGATATCTGCATCGAGAACGGGTGCGTCGTCGCAAGACTGCCGGCGGGCGCGCCCACGCTCGACGCGCGCGGGATGGTAATCATGCCCGGCGGCGTGGACATCCACTCGCACTTCGCCAGCTCGAGCTGCAATCACGCGCGGCGCCTCCTGCCCGAGGAGCACGCCGCCGACCCGGCGTTCGCGCCGGCGTTGCTCCAGGGTGAAGGGATCCCGCGTTCGGGCACCGGCGGCACGGTGCCGAGCACGTTCACCACCGGGTATCGCTACGCCGGGCTCGGCTACACCACGGTGTTCGACGCGGCGGTGGCGCCGGTCATGGCGCGGCACAGCCACGCGGAGATGGACGACACGCCGTGCGTGGACGCGGGCTTTTTCGCGCTCCTCGGCAATGACGAGTATCTGCTCCGGCAGATCGACGCGGGGGAGCGTGACCGCGCGCGGGACTACGTTGCCTGGCTGCTCGGCGCGACCGGCGCGTATGCGGTGAAGGTCGTGAACCCCGGCGGCGTCGAGGCCTGGAAGGCCGGGCAGCGGAACCTGACCGACCTCGACCAGCCGCTCGAGGGCCGCCGCGTCACCCCGCGCGCGATTCTCGAGACCCTCGCCGACGCCGTGAACGCGCTGGCGCTGCCGCACGCGACGCACATCCACTGCAACAATCTGGGACAGCCGGGAAACAGCGCGACCACGCTCGCGACCATGCAGGCACTGGCGGGCCGGCGGGCGCACTTCACCCATCTCCAGTTCCACTCTTACGGCGGGCCCGACGGGACCGGCTGGGGTTCGGCCGCCGCGCGCGTGATGGAGTACGTGAACGCGCATCCGGAGGTGACCAGCGACGTGGGCCAGGTGATGTTCGGGCCCGCCGCCACGATCACCGCCGATGGTCCGGTGGAGTACCTGCTCTGGCAATCGAGCGGGCGGAAGTGGGTGAATATCGACGTCGAGCTCGAGACCGGCTGCGGCATCGTGCCCTATACCTACAAGGAGAAGGCCGCGGTGTCGGCCCTGCAGTGGGCGGTCGGGCTCGAGCTGTTTCTCCTCGCGAGCGATCCCTGGCGGGTGGTGCTCTCCACCGATCATCCGAACGGCGGCAGCTTCCTCGCTTACCCGCGACTGATCCAGCTGCTGATGGACCGCTCGGTCCGGGACGAAGCGCTGAAGCATGTGAATCAGAAGCTCCTGGCCGGAAGCGCGCTGCTCGACGGCCTCGCCCGGGAGTACACGCTCAACGAGATCGCGATCGTGACCCGGGCCGGCCCCGCGCGGCTGCTCGGCCTGCTCCACAAGGGCCATCTGGCCCCGGGCGCGGACGCCGACGTGACGATCTACGCCCGCTCCGCCGACCTGGCGCAGATGTTCTCGAGCCCGCGCTACGTGCTCAAGGGCGGCCGCGTGGTCGTGGAGGAGGGTCAGCTCCGCCGCGCACCGAGTGGGGGGCGGCTCCACGTCCGTCCGGGCTATGACGACGCGGTGCTCGCGGACCTGCGGCGCCACTTCGCCGAGCACTCCACCGTGCAGTTCGAGAACTATCCCGTGCGCGAGGTGCCGGGAGAACCGCTATCGGTCATCGGTCATCGGTCATCGGCTGCTCCGGTGCAGGGGAAGCCGCCGTCGCCCGGGGCCGACCGATGACCGATAGCCGACGACCGACGACCGCCCGATGATCATCCGGGGCACCCTCATCGAAGACACCTTCGCCGAGGCGTTCACCATGCGCGTGGCGCGGCTGATCATCACCGGCGCGTCACCCCGGTGGGCGAATGCCGCGGCGCTCAAGCTCACGGGCTTCGCCACGTCGGTGATCGGCTGCAAGTGCGAGGCGGGAATCGAGCGGGTGCTGGAGCCCGGCGAGACGCCCGACGGCCGGGCGGGCGTCAGCGTGCTGCTCATGACGATGAGCAAGGACGATCTCGCCAAGCGCCTCGTCGAGCGGGTGGGACAGACGGTCCTCACCTGCCCGACCAGCGCCTGCTTCGACGGGCTCCCCGACGCCCCCGATCGGGTCGGCGTCGGCTCCTCGCTCCGCTACTTCGGCGACGGCTTCCAGGCCAGCAAGGTGCTCGGCGGGGAGCGGTTCTGGCGGATCCCGGTCATGGAAGGCGAGTTCCTCGTGCAGGAGAAGTTCGGGATGCTCAAGGCGGTGGGGGGCGGGAACTTCCTCATCCTCGCGCGGAGCGCGGACGCAGCGCTCGCGGCCTCGGAGGCAGCGGTCGAGGTCATGGATCCGCTGCCCGGCATCATCATGCCCTTCCCTGGCGGCGTGGTGCGGAGCGGCAGCAAGGTCGGATCGCGCCGGTCGAAGACGATGATCGCCTCGACCAACGACGCCTTCTGCCCCACGCTGCGCGCCGTGACCGAGACGGCCCTGCCGGAAGGCGTGAACTCGGTGCTCGAGATCGTAATCAACGGCGTGGACGCGCCGGCAATCGCCCGCGCCATGCGGCTCGGCATCGACGCCGCGTGCGGTGAGGGTGTCGTGGCGATCAGCGCCGGGAACTACGGCGGCAAGCTGGGTCCCCACCATTTCCATCTCCGGAAGATCATGGCCGAGGCCCCGGCATGAGCGACGAGGTTCTGCTCACGCTCCGGGGCGCGCTGGACCGCGCGGTGGATGCCGGCGAGCTCCGGTTCGAGCGGTTCGCCGAGCTGGCGACGTCCGAGATCGAGCGGCGCGCGGTGCGGGTCGTCGGCGTGGGTCCGGTCCCGCTCGGCGAGTTCTTCTCCGTACGCGGCGAGCGGTCGGCCCGCGTGCGCGTCGTGGGCGACCTGCGCCGGGTCGAGCGGCTCGGCGCGGCGCACGAGCTCGGCGAGCTCGTGGTGGAGGGCCCGGTCGGGCGCGAGGCGGGCGTGCGGATGCGAGGCGGCAGCGTCACCGTGCGCGGCGACGCCGGCTGGGGCGTGGGACTCGAGATGGCGGGCGGTGTGCTGGACATCGAAGGCAACGCGGGTCCGAGAGCCGGAGGCGCGGCGCCAGGCGCCAAGCGCGGGATGACCGGCGGCGAGCTGGTCGTCCGCGGCTCGGCGGGGCCGGAGGCTGGCGCCTCGATGCGCCGCGGACTTGTCGCCATCGCGGGCGACGCCGGGCCCGGCGCCGGCCGCGCCACCATCGCCGGGACGGTCGTGGTGTTCGGCGCGGCGGGGCCGGATGCGGGCCAGTGGTCCAAGCGCGGCACTGTCGTGGCGCTCGGCTCGGTCACGCCGTCGCCCACCTATCGCTACGCGTGCACCTACCGGCCGGAATACGCGAGCCTGCTGCTCAGGCATCTGGAACAGCGCCACCGGCTGCCCGCCGGCCGCGCACGACACACCGGACTGTTTCGGCGCTACAGCGGCGATCTCGCCGAGTTGGGCGCAGGGGAGATACTGGCATGGACGGCGGACTGACACCGCTCGACCTCAACCTGCGCGCCGCCGAGATCGCCGACGCGATGGAGGAGAACGCCGCCGTGATCCGGGTGCGGGTGCATCACCTCGCGGGTGGCGCCCGGGTGATCGACGCCGGTGTCGAGACCGACGGCGGCCTCGACGCCGGGCTCGCGATCGCGGAGATCTGCATGGGGGGGCTCGGCAACGTCGGCTACGCTCCGGTCGTCATCGGCGGGCGGTCGTGGCCCGCCGTTACGGTGTGGACCGACCATCCGCCCATCGCGTGCATGGCGTCGCAGTACGCGGGCTGGGCGATCTCGGTGGGCAAGTTCTTCGCGATGGGGTCGGGCCCGCTGCGGGCTCACGCGCGAGTGGAGAAGGAGCTGTTCGCAAAGCTCGGGTACGCCGAGCAGGCGGAACACGGCGTGCTGGTGCTCGAAGCGCGCGCGCTCCCCACCGACGAGGTGGTCGCCTGGGTGGCGGCCAAGGCCGGGCTCGACCCGGGCCGGCTCACCTTCGTCGTCGCGCCGACGGCGAGCCTCGCCGGCGGGGTGCAAATCTCCGCCCGGATCCTCGAGACCGGGCTCCACAAGATGGAGACGCTGGGGTTCGATGTGCGCAAGGTGGTGAGCGGCATCGGCACCGCACCGATCGCGCCGGTGGCGAAGAACGACATCCGCGGGATCGGCCGCACCAACGACTGTATCCTCTACGGCGGCCAGGCCCACTATACGATCCGGGCCGACGACGCCGAACTGGCCGCGCTGGCGGAGAAGCTGCCGGCCTCCGCCTCGCGCGACTACGGCACGCCGTTCTACGACATTTTCCAGCGGTACGAAGGCGATTTCTACAAGATCGATCCGCTGCTGTTCAGCCCCGCGGAGGTCTGGCTCACCAGCAGCGCGAGCGGGAAGACGTTCCATGCCGGCGGCCTGAACGCCGACGTGCTGCAGGCATCCTGCTACTCGTAACCCAAACCGGAGACCCCATGCGCCGCCCACTGGCTGCCGCCCTCCTCCTCGCCGCCTGCAGTCCCGCAGGAGACAAACCCGCCGCCACGGCCGACAGCACGCCCGCCGAGCCCGCCGCGGCAGCCGCCTCCGCGGTCCCGCAGGCGATCCTCACCGTCATCTACAACCCGCCGAAGGACGCGGCGGCGTTCGAGGCGTACTACCCGAAGCACCTCGCGATCGTGAGCGAGGGTCAGCCGGAGATCGGGTTCACGAAGGCCGAACTGACGAAGTTCGAGTCGACGCTCGACGGCAAGAAGCCGACGTTCTACCGCCAGGCGGAGCTCTACTTCGACTCGATGGAGGCGCTGAAGAGGGGCGTCGCCACGCCGGCGTTCAAGAAGGCGGGGGACGACATCCCGAACTTCGCGTCGGGTGGCGCGCTGGTGATGATCGCCACAGAGACGGGCGAGAAGGGTACCGCCGCGTGCCCGGCGCTGGTGACCGTCATCTACGAGCACCCGAAAGGCCACGAGCACGACGCGTTCGAGAAGTACTACAACGGGGTGCACGTGCCGCTGGTGGTCGCCAACGCGGGCGAGATCGGCTTCACCCGCGCCGACCTCACCAAGTTCGACGGCAACCTCGACGGCAGCCAGTCGGCCAGGTACCGCCAGGCCGAGCTCTGCTTCGACTCGATGGACACGCTCAAGAAGGGGACCGCCACCCCCGGGTTCAAGCAGGTGGCGGACGATCTGCCCAAGTTCGCGACCGGCGGACTCACGGCGCTGATCGGAACCCAGCAGTAGTGCGAGTGTGAGACATCACCCACTCACACTCACACTCACACTCTCATGTTGATCCCCATCCTGGCGTCCCGTCCCGGCTGGCATACCGATGAGCTGCTTCGCGCGCTGGCGGAGGCGGGGCACCAGGGGATCGTGACGTCGTACCAGGGGCTCGTCGCGCGGGCGGGATGCGCGGCGGGCCTCCGGTCCGGCGCGGTCGAATTGGACACCGCGCCCGCCGTGCTCGCCCGCATCATCCCCGCGGGATCGCTGGAGCAGATCATCTTCCGGGTGGACGCACTGCACCGGCTGGAGAACCGCGGGGTGCGGGTGCTCAATTCCCCGCGCGCCATCGAGCGCACGGTGGACAAGTTCTACACCACGTCGCTCCTCGAGCAGGCGGGCCTCCCCACCCCCGACACCAGGGTCTGCGAGACCCCCGAGGAGGCGTTCGCGTGTTTCCGCGAGCTCGGCGACGTGGTGATCAAACCCCTGTTCGGGTCGATGGGACTCGGCATGGTGCGGGTCAGCGACGAGGAGACGGCGTGGCGGGTCTTCCGCGCCATCGAAGCGATTCGCGGCGTCTATTACCTCCAGCGCACCGTGGAGCACGGGGGCCGGGACGTGCGCGCGTTCGTCGTGGGCGACCGGGTGATCGGCGCGATCGAGCGGCGCGCGGAGGGCTGGCGCACCAACGTGTCGCGGGGCGGCCGTCCGGCGCCCTTCGACCTGCCCCCGGTGTGGGCGGAGCTCGCGGTGCGGGCGGCGCGTGCCGTCGAGGCCGAGTACGCGGGCGTGGATCTCCTTCCCGGAGTGGACGGCACCGTGTACGTGCTCGAGGTGAACGGCATCCCGGGGTGGCGCGGCCTGCAGGAGGCCACCGGTATCGACGTCGCGGGCGCGGTGGTGGGGCAGCTCTTCGCCGCCGGCTGATGACGCCTGCGGAGGTATCGGCCGCCGCCCAGCTCGCCTGCCTGTTGGAGGTGAGTGCGCCCAAGCCAGGCAACGTCTCGCCCGGCCTCCATTTCCACGACACCCGCTACGAAGACTTTCTGGCGAGCGCCGTCGCCATCGGCCCCGCCATGGCCAAGGCCGGGACGCGGCCGCTCGGCCCGACCATCCGCGACGCCATCGCGGCTACGCGCCGCGCGGCGGGACGGAACACGAACCTCGGCATCGTGCTGTTGCTCGCGCCGCTCTGCCGGGCGGCGCTCATCTCGTCAGACCCGCTTCGTCCCGCCGTCAGCGCGGTCCTCGCCTCCACCTCGGTCGCCGACGCCGCCGACGTCTACACCGCCATCCGGCTCGCCGCGCCATCGGGCCTCGGCTCGGCGGACGCCCAGGACATCGCGGCGGCGCCCACGGTCACGCTCCGCGAGGCGATGGCGCTCGCCGCGGATCGGGACAGCATCGCGCGGGAGTATGTCACCGACTTCGCGTGCACCTTCGAGCTCGGGGCGCCGACGCTCCGGGCCGCCCGCGCGGCCGGCCTGACCTGGTCGGACGCGGTGGTGGAGACGTTCCTCGCCTTGCTCGCGACGTCGCCCGACAGCCAGATCGCCCGCAAGCTCGGATCCGACGCCGCCGCGGACGTTTCCCGCCGCGGCGCGGCGGTCTGGGAGAAGGGTGGCGTGCGGACGCCGGGCGGGCGCGCGGCCCTCGCCGCGCTCGATCGCGAGCTGCGCGACGCCCGGAACCAGCGGAACCCCGGCACGAGCGCCGATCTGGCCGCGGCCGCGATCGGAGTCGTTATCTTGGAAGACGGTTGGACCCCATCAGGAGAGCATAGCCGTGCGCAGTAAGTTCCGCGTCGAGGTCAGCAAGGACTACCTGGTCTTCGCATCGGCGCACTTCATCACGTTCCGCGGCCACCAGTGCGAGTCGCTCCACGGACACAACTATCGCGTCGGCATCGCCGTCGAGGGGGCGGTGGACGCCGAGTGCCTCTTCGTGCTCGACTTCAGCGTGCTGAAGCGGATGGTGCGGCGGGTGGTGGACGAGATCGACCACAAGGTCCTGCTGCCCACCGAGAACCCGAAGCTCGCATACCGGGAGCAGGACGGGATGCTGCACGTGGACTACTTCGGCAAGCCCACCTACGTCTTCCCGCGGAGCGATTGCGCGCTCCTGCCGATCGCGAACAGCACCGCCGAGATGCTCGCGCAGTACATCGGGAGGAACGTGCGCCGGCAACTGGAGGAGGAGCGGTACACCCACCTCACGCTGCTGGAGCTCGAGGTGGAGGAGAACTTCGGGCAGGCGGCGACCTACCGGGAGGCGCTGGCGGGCGATTGACCGGCCGCGGGGCGGCCATGCCGGAGCGCCGCCACGTCATCGGCGCCGATGCGCCCGGCGTGGATCGCGCTCGCCACCAGCGCGCCGTCGCAGCCGGACTCTTCCATCCGCTCCAGATCCTTGCGGGTCAGCACTCCTCCGCCCGCGAGGAGTCGCACCCGCGGATGCCGCCGCCGGAGCACATCCACCAGCCCGAGATCCACGCCGCACCCGCTGCCGACCCGGGCGAGATCCAGCACGAGAATGCCGGTCACGCCGCTGTCCACCGCCTGGTCGGCCAGCGTGGTCGCGTCCGGCTGCGCGCCCGCCGCGTCGTCCAGCAGCGGGCTGATCACCGGCGCGCCGAGCCGGAGGTCGAGCCCGAAGATCACGCGATTCGCGCCCGCCACATCGACGATGGCCCGGAGGTCGGCAAAGGAGCGGAGCGTCTCCATGCCGACGATCGCGTCGGAGGCGCCGCACGACAGGACCTCGAGCGCGCCGTCCGGCCCGCTCGCGGCGGCGTCCACCAGGAGCTCCCCGGAGAATCCGGTCTGGAAGCCGGCCAGCTCGCGGATGAGGCCACACTGCACCGGCCCGCCCTGGAGCGCGTCGAGGTCCGCCACGTAGCACGCGACCGCCCCGAGCACGTCCCGATAGGCGCGCACCAACGCGACCGGATCGCCCGGGTGCTCCGGCGCGACCGCCGACTTCACCGGCGGGTATGCCGAGCGGTCGCCGCCCTGCGCGTGCACGGCGACTCCGCGGACGACATCGATCACTGGAATGATGTCCATGCGCTCCTTCGCGATCGGTGATCCCGCGGGGCCCCCGATCATCGGTTGGGACGTCGGCGGCGTCAACCTGAAGGCCGCCCGCCTGGCCGACGGGGCGCTCACGACCGCCATCCAACCGTTCGAGCTGCAACGTGCCCCGGATCGGCTCGCCGCAGCCCTCGCCGAGGTGGCCGGGCGGCTCCACGCCGTCCCGGCCGACCTGCACGCCGTCACCATGACGGCCGAGTTGTCGCAGCACTTCCGGACCAAGCGCGATGGCGTGGTGTTCGTGCTGAATGCCCTCGCGGCGGCGCTTCCCGGCGGCGTCCTGCACGTCTGGGGCACCGATGGTCGGTTCCACACCCCCGACGCCGCCCGCGCAGAACCCCTGCGTGCTGCCGCTTCGAACTGGATGGCGACCGCTGCATTCGTCGCCCAAGGCTCCCCGGACGCGATCCTCGTGGACGTGGGGTCCACCACCACCGACATCATTCCCATCGTCGCCGGGAAGGTGGTCGCGCTCGGCCGCACCGATCCGGAACGTCTCGGCTCGGGCGAGTTGGTCTACACCGGCGCGCTTCGAACGCCGGTCGAAGCCGTGGTCCGGCGCGTGCCGCTCGGAGGTGGTGATGCGTCGGTGTCGGCGGAGGGATTCGCGCTCACCGCCGACCTGCACCTGTGGCTGGGAAACCTGGCTGCCGAAGACTACACCGTGCCCACCCCTGACGGACGCCCCGCGACGCGGGCGTTCGCGGGCGAGCGACTCGCTCGAGTGGTGTGCGGCGACCTAGAGACCGTCAGCGAGACGGACGTCGATCGCCTGGCGCGCGCCGTGGCGGAGGCGCAGATCGACGACGTAGCGCAGGGCATTCGGCGCGTGCGGGAGCGGCATCCGGGGCCCACGACCGCGGTGGTCACCGGACTCGGCGATTTCATCGGCGCGGGCGCGGCGGCGCGCGCCGGCCTCCGTACCCTTCCGCTCGCGGACGTGCTGGGGCGGGAGGCCGCGCGCGCCGCCCCGGCGGCCGCCGTGGCGCACCTGCTCCGGCGGGCGCTTCAGACGGCGTCAGCGTGAGTGCGCCGAGCGGCGGGACGGTCGTGGTAAAGGTGGGCGGCGGCCTGCTCGCGATCCCCGGCGCCCTCGAGCGGGTCGCCGGTGCCCTCGCGGCGGCCGCGGAGCGACGTCGTCTGGTGATAGTGCCGGGCGGCGGGCCGTTCGCCGACGCCGTGCGCCGCTTCGACGCGACGCACGGACTCTCCCCCATGGCGGCGCACTGGATGGCCATTCTCGCCCAGGACCAGTACGCGCATGCGCTCGCCGAGCGTGTGCCCGGCGCTACGCTCGTCTCCGACCCCGCGACGATCAGCGCGGCGCACGCGGCCGGCCGTGTGCCCGTGCTCACGCCCTCGCGGTGGATGCTCGCCGCCGACGTGCTGCCCCACGGCTGGGATGCGACGAGCGACAGCGTCGCGGCGTTCGTGGCCGGCGCCCTCGATGCCGAGGTACTGGTGCTGGTGAAGCCCGTCGGTGGCTTGGCCGGTGAGCTCACCGACGCCTGGTTCGACGCGGCGCTGCCGGCGGGGCTCTCGGTGCTGGTGCTCGGTGTGGAGGAACTGGACCGGCTCGGTGAGTTGCTGAAGCCGGCGCGGAACTGAAGCGGTGGCGGGACGCCCGGTCGGCGTCACGCCGTCCGGGTTGCGGCAGCCCTCCGAAAGGATCGGGACGCCGCATGGGGACGCGCCAGCCAGTCGGCGAACCGCTCCGCCGATACCGGCCGGCCGAGCAGATGCCCCTGCACCTCATCGCAGCGCTGGGACCGGAGGAATGTCAGGTGCTCCTCGGTCTCGACGCCTTCGGCGACGACCTTCAAGTCGAGCGCGTGGGCCATCGCGATGATCGCCGACGTGATCGCGGCGTCGTCCGGCACGGTGTTCAGGTCGCGCACGAAACAGCGATCGATCTTGAGCGTGTCCACCGGAAAGTGCTTGAGGTAGCTGAGCGACGAGTAGCCGGTGCCGAAGTCGTCGATCGAGAGCCGGAGCCCCATCGAACGCAGGGTGTGGAGGGCCGTCGCGCATTCATGCTGCCGCTCCATGAGCAGGCTCTCGGTGAGCTCGAGCCCGAGCCACCTCGGCTCTAGCTCGCTGGCCTCGAGCGCCGCGCACACCGTTTCGGTCAGGGTGCCCTGCCGGAGCTGGCGGCCGGAGAGGTTCACCCCCACGCGGATCGGCGGGAGGCCCGCGCGCTGCCAGGCGCGGTTCTGCGCGCACGCGGCTCGGAGTACCCAGTCGCCGACCGACACGATGAGGCCGTTCTCCTCGGCAATGGCGATGAACTCCCCCGGCAGCAGCAGCCCGAGGGTGGGGTGGCGCCAGCGGATCAGCGCTTCGGCGCCGACGATGGCGCCGCTGACCGTGTCCAGGATCGGCTGGTAATGCAGCACGAATTCGTCACGCTCGAGCGCCCGGCGCAGATCGTTCTCCAGGGTGAGGCGCTGGAGGGCGGTCTCGTTCATGGACCGCGAGTAGAGCTGGTAGCCGTTGCCGCCTTGATCCTTCGCCTCGTACATCGCCGTGTCCGCGTGCGTCAACAGCGTCTCCACGTCGTCGCCGTCATCCGGAAAGACGGCAATCCCGATGCTCGGCGTGACGAAGACTTCGTGGACGCCGAGGCTGAAGTGCGGGGCGAACGTCGTGAGGATCCGTCGCGCCAGCGCCACGGCCTCGTCACCCTCAACCATCGCCGGAAGGATGAGGGTGAACTCGTCACCCCCCATCCGTGCCAGTTCCGCGCGCGCACCGGCGCGCGCCGCCGGATCCCCGTCCTGACAGGAGGCGCGGAGCCGGCCCGCGACCTGGCGGAGCAGCTCATCCCCGAGCTCGTGGCCCAGGCTGTCGTTGATCCGGCCGAAGCCGTCGAGGTCGATGAAGAACGCCGCAACCTGACGGTGGTCGCGGTAAGCGGCGACGAGCGCGTGCGCGAGCAGCTCCTTGAACGATGTGCGGTTGCGGAGACCGGTGAGGCCGTCGTAATAGGCCAGGGTACGGACCTGGTCCAGCATGCGCGCGTTGGAGAGCGCCACGGCCACCTGGTCCGCCAGCCGGCGGGCCTGAAGCAGGTCGTCGCTGCTGCGCGGGGCGTCCGGGATCGTGCCGAGCACGAGCAAGCCGGCCAACTGTTGCTGCGATGCGAGCGGCAGCACGACGAACGACTCGAGCCCGAGCTCCCTGAGCGGGCGCAGATACCCCGGCAGCTTGTCCTCCGGCCCGAGCTCGAGCACCTCGGGAAGCGAGCCGACCTGCCGGCCGTCCGCCGCCGCGAGCTCGATCCGCCGTGATTCCGCGTCCGCGCCTTCCGCGTACGACTGCACCCAGGCGGTGGCTGACGCCGCGCGGTCGGCGGGGAGCAGGATCACGCCCGCGCCCGCGCAGGGATACACGTCGCGAATGCGCGCGAGCACCGCGCGCACGATGTTCGCTGCATCGGTCGCCCCGAGGACGGCCCGGTCGATGTCGGCAGCGGTGGCGAGCGCCTTGAACTGCTTGCCCAGGCGGGTAGCCATCGCGTTGAACGACTCGCCCAGTTCCGCGAACTCATCCCCGCTCGACACCGCCACTCGGCTCTCGAAGTCGCGGAGGGCGATGCGGCGGGTGCCCTCCTGGAGCTCCTCGAGCGGCATCAGGCTCTGGCGGATCTGGCTGGCGCTGAGGAGCAGCACGGCCAGCGTGCATGCGGCCACCACGAGCGCGAACGTCGCGGCGAAGTCGGTCATCGGCTCGAGCACCGCCACCTTGTCCTCGCTCAGGACGAGGGTCCAGTCCGTCGAGCCGAACACTTCGGCCACGGCAAGCGGCCAATAGCTCGCGACGGCGTCGGCCTCGACCCGGGTGGACGAGACCAATTCGTCGAGCGAGTCCCGGCCGTGCGCGTCGTCTTGCGGCGCGGCCGCCCTCGACCGCGGCGCCGATCCGAAGATCACATGGCCCGAGTCGTCCAACACCGCGAGCCGGGTCGCCGCGGTCGGCAGGCCCTGCTCCCGCGTACGCCACAGGTACTCGGGACTCACCTCGCCCACGAACACGCCGCGCGACTCCCGGCGATCCATGCGGCGGATGAGGAAAATGCGGGCGCTTCCCGTGTCGGCGTGCTGGGTCAGCACCAGGGTCCGGCCCCGGCGCACGAACGCGCTCTCCGCCGCCGACAGCTTGGGCATGCGCTCGAGACGCCCGAAGACGGGGACCGGTCCGCCCGCGTCGCGCTCGAACCGGAGCGCGATGAACCGGCTTCGGGCGAGCAGATCGAGCCCCGCCGCGACCGCGCGAGTCACCTCGGGATCGCGCACCGGGATCGCGGGCAGCCCGACCCCGCCGAGCGCGGCCTTGCCGTCGGTCCTAGCCGGTCGGGTTGCATCGCCCGGGCGGCTGGGGGCCGGCCGGGAGGCCAGCTCGACGATCGCGGTCGGGGGGATGTTTTTGAGGGTGGCCTCGAGCAAGAGGAGCCGCTCGAACACCGCGCGGCCGAGCGCGCGATTCGCCTCGTGCAGGCGCTCCTGGCTCTGCCGTTCGAGCTGCCGGGTCATGTGACGCCACGAGAGGAACGCCAGCAGCGCCATGGGAATCAGGGCGCACCCCACGAACAGCATGAGGAGGCGCCGGCCGAATCGGCTGCGCAGCAGGCCCCGCGGCTCGACCATTCGTACCCAGGAGTCAGGTGAGAACAACGGACTCGAAGCAACCCGTGGCGGGGCAAAGGATATGCCCCGGTGACGACGCTGCCTAACTGATTGATGAGATGTTAGTTGGGAACGTTCGAAGACCCGGCTGACAGCGCGAGGCTCTGGTGCTTCGCGGCGCGGTCTCGATCTTCTGCCACGCCGGCGATGGCGGCGCGAAGGTGGCGAACCTTCGCCGTGCTGACCCGCCCCTCCCGGCCGCCCTCGCACGCGGCGCCCCGGACCCCCACGACATCGGCGCCGACGCTTGCCACCAGATCGAGGTCCGGGCGGTCGAGACGGCCGGCGAGGGCGACAAGCAGGCCGAGCTGGCGCGCATCGGCAACCCAGGCGCGGAGCCGCGCGGGGGGCAGGGAATCCAGCAGGCACCCGCCGCTCTTTCTCATCGTGTCCAGCAGCACGCCGCCCGCGCCCGCGTGCCGGGCCAGCGCGGCGATCGCGCCCAGGCCGAGGCCGTGCAGCTCGGCGTCCGCGTAGGCAACCGCGATCACCAGCGGGCGCGCGGGATGCCGGCGGGCGGCCGCAACCGCGGCGCGGAGCATCCCTTCGGCGGCTGGCGCACTCCCGACCCCGGCCACGCCGAGCTTCACGAAGGTGCTCGCCGCGCGTGGGGGAACCGGGAGTCCCCCAACGAGACCGGCGGCCAACGCGGCGTCGCACGGGTCGCCCAGTGCGACGCTGAACGGAATCGTGGCCGGCACCCGCTCCAACACCTGCACGAGCGTGGCCGCATCCACCGCCCCGAGTGCTCCCCGGGCCGGATCCTTGACGTCGATGATGTCCGCGCCGCCGTCCAGCGCCGCTCCCACCTCGCCCGGCTCCCGGACGCTCACGAGCAATTTCAGGGGTGGCTCCCTTGTAACTTGCTAAGGCCAACGTATGTTGGCGGTTAGAAGCTAGCTTGCGGAACCTGGCGGGGGGAGGTCGAGGCTGCATCGGGAATCAGTCGGGCCGGGGGACGACCGGAGACTCGCGGAGCGCACGGTGCTGGTTACCGGCGCGTCGAGCGGGATCGGCCGGGCCATCGCGCTCGCATGCGCGCGGGCCGGCGCAGACCTGGTGATCACCTATCGTCGGAACCGGAGTGGCGCGGACGAGACGGAATCCGATATCCGCGCCTTGGGCCGGCGGGTCGAGGTCCTGCCGCTGGATCTCGGTGACGAGTCGCAGCTCGCCGCACTGGCCGAAGGAGCCCGGGCGGCATTCGGCCGCATCGACGTGTGGATCAACAACGCGGGCGCCGACATCCTCACCGCGGAGTTCGGGCGCCGCTCGCGGCTGGAGAAGCTCGACCTCGTGCTCGGCGTCGATCTCCGGGGTACCGTCCTGGCCTCATGGACGGCGGTGGACCTGATGCGCGAGCAGCCGGCCGGCGGCGTCGTCATCAACATGTCGTGGGACCACGTATCCTTCGGCATGGAGGGGGAGAGTCCCGGCCTGTATGCGGCGGCCAAAGGCGGCATCATGAGCTTCAGCAAGTCGCTCGCGCGGGATGTGGCGCCCCGCATCCGGGTGAACGTGCTCGCGCCGGGATTCATCGAGACCGCCTTCGGCGTGGACGCGAACCCGCGTTGGCGCGAAGAGGTGGCCGCGCGCACGCCTCTGGGGCGCTGGGGAACCCCCGACGATGTCGCCGGGGCCGCCGTGTACCTGGCCTCGGACGAGGCCGGGTTCCTCACGGGACAGACGATCATGGTGAATGGTGGAGTGGTGATGTAGGAACTGCGGTCATCGGTCGTCGGTCGTCGGTCGTCGGTCTTGGACCGATGTCCGATGACCGACGACCGCCGACCGATGACCGATGACCGATGACCGACGACCAACTGGAGGATACATGCCTGCAACTAAGGAACGGACCTACAACGAAGCCGAGATCGGCGAGAAGCTGAAGGCACTTCCCGGCTGGTTCTATGAGGACGGCTGGATCCGCCGGGTGTACAAGACCGACGGCTGGCCGACCACGCTGATGCTGGTGAACACGGTGGGCTATTTCGCCGAGGCGGCCTACCACCATCCCGACCTCACGGTCACCTGGGGCCGAGTCATCGTGAAGCTCCAGAACCACGCGGCCGGCGGGATCACCGACAAGGACTTCGAGCTCGCGCAGAAGATCGAGGACGTCGTGCTGTGGCGTCCCAGCGGCGGCGCGCTCGAGGGCACGCCCAACAAGTGGGTGCGGGCGGGAGACCCCCGATAGTCGGGCAGACGGTCAGACGGGCGGGCGGGCAGTGAGCTCCGCAGGCGGAGGTCAGCCCGCCCGCGTGCTGTTCGTCACGGGCAGACTCGCGGAACCGGCACTGCGCCGCACGCTCGGCGAGATGCAGCCGCCGTTCGAGCCGTGCGTGGCGGTCATGAAGATCACGGTGGCGGCGCTGATGACCACCGAATGGATCGCCCGGTTCCTCGAGGTGCCTCCGGCCACTGACCTCGTGCTGCTGCCCGGGTTGTGTGAAGGGGACACGGCGATTCTCGCCCAGCGGTTCGGGGTGCGGGTCGAGAGGGGGCCGAAGGACCTCCGGGAGATCCCGCAATACTTCGGGCGCGCGGCAGCAGCGCTCGACTACGGCGCCTACACCATCGAGATCCTGGCGGAGATCAACAACGCGCCGAAGCTGTCGCCGGCCGCGGTCCGCGCCGCGGCGGCGGCGTTTCGCGCGAGCGGCGCCGACCTGATCGACGTGGGCTGCACGCCGGGCGTCCGCTTCCCCGCCCTTGGCGAGGTCGTCCGGGAGCTCCGCGGCGAGGGACTCCGGGTCAGCATCGATTCGTTCGAGCCAGCCGAGATCCTGGCGGCGGTGGACGCCGGCGCGGAGCTCGTGCTCAGCGTCAACGGGTCGAACCTCGCGGTGGCGCGGGACGTCGCCGAGCGCGGTGCGCGGGTGGTCGTGCTCCCCGACTTCGGCGCCGGGTTCGACACGCTCGACCGCAACATCGAGACGCTGGACGGGTGGGGCGTCGGCTACCTCGTCGATCCGGTCATCGAGCCGATCGGCTTCGGCTTCATGGCGTCGCTCGAGCGCTACGCGGAGGTCCACCGCCGGTATCCCGCGGCCGCGCAGCTCATGGGCATCGGCAACATCACCGAGCTCACGGCCGCCGACACCACCGGGGTCAACGCGGTGCTCATGGCGGTGGCCGAGGAGCTGGGCGTGCGGGCGGTGCTCACCACCGAAGTGATCCCGTGGGCGCGGGGCGCGGTCCGCGAGCTGGACATCGCCCGGCGGCTGATGCACTACGCGGTGCGCGAGCGCCGGCTGCCCAAGGGCGTGGACGACCGTCTCGTGACCGTGAAGGATCCGGCGGTGCTCGCGTACTCCGAGGCGGAGCTCCGCGAACTGCACGCGGCGGTGAAGGACCCGAACTTCCGGATCTTCGCCGACCGCGAAGCGATCACCGTGTTCAACAACGAGATCTTCGTGCGCGGCACCGACATCCAGGAGATTTTCAGCCGGCTCGGCGTGGCCGAGGCGACCCACGCGTTCTATCTCGGCAAGGAGCTCATGAAGGCGAAGCTCGCGCTCGAGCTCGGTAAGACCTACCGGCAGGAGGGCGCGCTGAGCTGGGGATATCTCACACCTCCGGACGATCCGACGGCGGAGCACGTGAAGCTCACGCAGCGCTCGCGCCGGAGCTCTGCCCGGGCGGAGGCGGAGTGAGCGCGCCGGCGCCGCACGTCGAGCGGCTGGGCTCGATACCCGACCCGGCCGATGCGGCGGAGCGGTTCGCCGATCTTCCGCTGCTCCTTCTGCTCGACAGCACCGCGGACCACGAGCGCATCGGACGGTACTCGTTTCTCGCCGCCGATCCCTACCGCATCGTGCGCACCAAGGGCGACGGCGACTCGCTCGCGGCGGTGCGTGCGGCGCTGGCGCCGTTCGCGGCGCCCCCGGTGCCGGGGCTGCCGCCGTTTCAGGGCGGCGCCGCCGGATTCATCGGCTACGATTGGGGCGCCACGCTCGAGCGGCTCCCCGAGCCCCGCTACGACGACCTGGCGCTGCCGGACGTCCTGCTGGGACTGTATGACTGGGTGATCGCGTGGGATCACTGCGAACGCGCGGCGTGGATCATCTCGACGGGCACGCCCGTCGAGGGGGAGAGCCGCGCGCGGCGCGCCCGGGAACGACTGGACATGGTCCGCGCGCGGCTGGCGGGAGAGGGCGGGAGCGGGCGGGAGACGGAATCGTCGGATGCGGGCTCCTTCTCCCGCC
>JBOHSN010000067.1:0-23201 GCA_050733215.1 Gemmatimonadales bacterium | reverse complement strand
AAGAAGCGGTCGGCCTGGCGGTTGAGCCGCCGGAACTGCCACCACTTGGCGATGATGATGAACCAAGAGATAAGCGAGAAGATCGCGGTGATGACGAGAACGACCTTGGTCTCGGGACTGGCGATGAGCACCAGGTCGAGGGTGGAGCGCGGAACGGGGGTCGCGCCCTGCAGCATCAGCTCGCCTCCTCTCGGAACCAGGTCACCAGCTCGCCGAGCCCATGCTCGAACGTGTGTTCGGGGTGCCAGCCCAGGGTCCGCTGCGCCTTGCTGACGTCGAGCGTGCTGCGGAGCAGCTCGCCGGGCCGCGCCGCGGCGAACTCCAGTGGGACGCGCGTCTGCATGACGCCCATGACGGCTTCGGCCACCTCCAGCACCGAGCGTTCGCGCGCGGTGGCGATGTTGAAGGCGGCTGCGTCGATGCCGTCCGCGCTCGGGAGCCGCACCGTGCTCGCGAGCACGTTGGCCCGCGCCACGTCGCGCACGAACACATAGTCGCGCGTCTGCGTGCCGTCACCGAAGATCGTCATCGGGCGCCGCGCGAGCGCCCGCGACACGAAGATCGACACCACGCCGGCCTCGGACTTCGGATCCTGCCGGGGGCCGAACACGTTGGAGTACCGCATGGCCACGCCTTCGAACCCGCGGAGCGCGCCGAGCGCGCGGAGGTAGTGCTCGCCCGCCAGCTTGCTCACGCCGTAGGGGGAGACCGGGCGCTTGCCGTCGGTCTCGGGCGTGGGAAACAGGTCGGTCTCGCCGTAGACGACGCCCCCGCTCGAGGCGAACACGACCCGCTTGACCCCGCCCTCTCCGGCGCCCTCCAGCAGGTTCACGAACCCGACGAGGTTGATGTCGGCGTCGTGTGCCGGGCGGTCGACCGAGATGCGCACATCGATCTGGGCGGCGTGGTGGTTGAGCACGTCGAAGCGCCCGTCCACGAGGAGACGGCGCGCCTGGGGCGAGCGGATGTCGGCACGCACGAGCCGCGCGCCCGTGGGCACGTTGCGCTCGTGGCCGCGGGAGAGGTCGTCCAGCACGGTGACCTCCCAGCCGCCGGCGAGAAACGCCTCGGCGATGTGCGACCCGATGAAGCCGGCGCCACCCGTGACCAGCACTCGTCCGATCATGCCGACGTGCATCCTCCGACGCGCCCGAGGAGCGCAGAACCGGGATTCCAAGAGTGAACGACCCGCAATATAGAAGGGATGACCGAGAGCGGAACCGCTTGCACGGCCACAAGAAACACGACGGCGCCGCGCGTGCGGCGCCGCCGTGGTCCTGCCCCCCGTTCCCGCTAGCTCGGGAGCTTGGCCACCTGCAGCGCGCGGGTGCCCGGCGCGATGTCGGGCGACACCACGTTCAGGACCCGCGCGGTGGCGCTCCGTTCCCGCACGTGCACGATCTGGAGCGTGGCCATCAACTCGTCCACGTTCACGTGGCCGTCCCGGGCGCGGGCCGGCCGCCGCCGCAACTCGAACACGTCGCCCGGGGCGACCCCGGCGGTGCGACCCTTGTCGATGAACAGCACGATGCCAGCGCCCTTGAGGTCGCGCCGGCCGGGCCAGCCGACGATTTCCGCCTCGATACCATCGGCGACCGCCACCGGCCGAACCACACCGGGGTCGGCGAACTTCTCGGCCGGCAGCAGCGCCTGGCCACGCAGCACTTCACCGTAGACCGCAACCACCTCCGCGATCGGGTGGCCCTGCGACAGGTCGACCACGCGGGCGAGGCCGGTGGGCCGCACGACGCGGCCCCAGTCGTCGATCCGCTGAGCGACATCGGCGATCAGGAGCGAGTCGCCCACCTGATAGGTGGCCCCCTCCGGCGCCTCCAGCGCGACCCGCGTGTACATCGTGATCGAGCCCCGGCCCGCCGCCGGAATCTGCGACGGCGTCACCGGTCCGATCAGCCGGCCGAACGACAGCTGCTCGCCCTCGGTGAGGAAGCCGGACGAATGGAACTCGTAGCGAGTGAGCGGCCGAACGGGCCGCTCCTCCGTGGCCGCGATCGTTTCCTGCAGCGACCGCCCGCGCGACGGCGGGAAGATGCGCGCGGTGTCGGCTTCGGACGTGTCCGGGGGGAGCTCGGCCAGGCCGGGCCGCGCCGGGGCCGAGTCGGCGGGCATGCCTGCGCCCGGGGCCGGGGTATCGGTCTGCGGCACCGCCGTGACGGTCTCGGACGGCGCGAGGCGGAGGACCTCACCGGGATAGATCCAGTGGGGATCCTCGACCACCATGGTATTGAGCCGGTAGATGTCGGGCCACAGGAACGGATCGTTGAGATACCGGCGGGCGATATCCCAAAGCGTGTCGCCCGACTTCACGGTGTGGGTTTCCGGCGCTTGCGCGCGGGCGTCGGGGGCGACCCCGAGCAGGAGACCCGCCGCGAGGCAGAAGGGGCCGACGAGGGCGTGCGTCCGGGTAAGGCGCGACATCGGGATCTCCGGCGGCTTGGGCGGACTCGCTGACGCTGTGGGACGGGACAGGCCTACTTGCGCTGGCGCCAAGATTGCAAAACCGACGCCAGACAGTGGCGGTGTGCCTTGAAGACGTAAGATGTTGTTGAGAGGTCACTTACTGGCCAGGTTGCCAGCCCCTGGGCAAGCCTCGATTGGCTTGCCGCACCGGATCTCGCGAATCCCCGGGGCGAGGCGCCACCCGCGGCTCAGCGCCCGGCCCCAGCCGGTGGCGGCCGTCCACCGCCACCGGAGACCGGAATCCCGCTCAGAACGGCAGGTCGTCGTCCTCACCGTCCAGCGCCTCGGGGAAATCCTCAAGCGACTCGTTCTTGCCGCCGGCCTTCATGGCAGCGGCACCCGCCTTGGCGGGGGCGGACTTGGTCTCGAACGACTCGGCGCCCTCACCCCGACCCGAGAGCAGGATCAGCTCGCGACCGTTGATCTCCGTGGTGTAGCGGGTCTGGCCTTCCCGGTCCTGCCAGGAGCGGTACTCGATGCTGCCCTCGACGTAGATCTTGTCGCCCTTCTTGCAGTAGCGCTCGGCGATGTCGGCGAGGTTGCTGCCCTTGTTGTTCCAGAGCACGACCCGATGCCACTCCGTTTTCTCCTGCTGCTCGCCCTGCTGGTTCTTCCAGCGGCGGCTCGTGGCGAGCGACAGCGTCGCCACACGGGACCCGTTGGCGGTGCTCCGCACCTCGGGATCGGCCCCCAGGTTCCCGATCAATGTCGCCTTGTTCAAGCTCCGGCTCACACGCACCTCCGCGCTTCCGATAAGGGTCCGAATCAGGGTGGACCCGCCGACGATAGTCGTATCGCAGGTCCCTTCGACAAACAAACCGACGCCACGCGTACCGTTTCACCTCTGGGGAGAGGGACCCAGCCGCAGCACGAGCGCATCCTCCATCGGGTTCCGATAGTAGTCGGCGCGCTGTCCCACCGGCCGGAATCCCGCCCCGAGATAGAGGGCCTGCGCCGCGATGTTCGACTCGCGAACTTCCAGAAAGATCTCCTCGGCGCCGCGCCGCCGGAGCACCGCGAGCCCGGCATCGAGCAGCATGCCGCCCACGCCGCCCCGGCGGCGCGGGGGATCCACCGCCAGGTTGAGAATCTCGCCCGAGCCCCCCGCCTCCCGCGCGATCAGATAGCCCGTGATCTCATCATCCACCACGGCTACGAGCCCGAAGCTCCACGCGGCCGTGAGCGCCTCGCGAAAGCTCGCCTCGCTCCAGGGATCGCCGAAGGCGCGTCGCTCGATGGCGACCAGCGCGGGCGCATCAGCCGGCGTCCCGCGCCGGATCCGGCAAGGGACGTCCGTGGGCCTGCTCCCATCGGGCCTGAGCTTCCGCCGGCCGGCCATATTCGGGCTCCCAACGTTCCACATCCGCAATGACGGCGGCGCCGCCGTCCCTGCGCCGAAGATCGAACAGTAGCGCGGCGCGGGGCCACGCGGCGGGCAGCCCGACCACCCGGTGTCCGCTCCAGGCTTCGAGCACCTCGATCGCCTCGGGCGGCGCATCGCCGACCACCACGTCCGGCGCCGGGCCCGACGCCGCGAGCGCCTCCGGTTTCCACACCGACGCCGGCCGCACCGTCTCGACCCGGCGGGACGCGAAGCGATATGTGGCCGCATACACCTCGCCGCGCAGCGCATTGGAGACGGCGAGCACGGTGGCGCCGTCGGCGCCATGGGGCGCCGCCCGCACCATGAGCGACGGGGCCGTGGCAACCGCGAGCCCCCTGGCGTGCGCGAGGGCCTTGGCTACCGCGGCGCCCACCCGAAGGCCGGTAAAGCTACCCGGCCCGTCGCTCAGGAGCACGCCGCGCACGTCGTCGAGCGTGATGTCCGCGCGCTCAAGCAACCGCTCGAGCAGGGGCACGAGCGCTCCGGCATGCTGCCGCGCGCCGTGCAGCTCCTCCTCGAGCACCTGGCCGGTCTCGAGGCCAAGCGCCACCGACGCGCGGTCGGTAGCAGTGTCGAGCGCGAGCCAGCTCAGAGCGCCTCCAGTCCCCGGAGCTCCGGCTCCGGCAGATGGTGCATCCGGAATCGCCGGGTGAGCGCCGGCAACCACGCGCCGGCGCGCTCGGGCCACTCGATGAGCACCGCGTCGCCGTCGCGCAGCAGCCCTTCCCAATCGAGATCGGCCGCCTCGGCCGGCGTGCGGAGCCGGTAACAATCGAGATGAAAGACCGGCCCGCGCCGCCCCTGGTACCGATGCACCAGCGCGTAGGTGGGGCTGCTGGCGGGTTGCGTCACGCCCAGGCCCCGCACGATGGCCTGGACGAGCGTGGTCTTGCCCGCCCCGAGATCGCCTTCGAGCGCGAGGACGGCACGCGGCGGCAGCGCCCGCCCGAGCGCCTCGCCTTCGGCCATCAGCTCGTCGCGGGTAAGGGGGCGGATCACGCTCGGCGCCGGGCGCGTCTGCCGCCGCCCGCTCCCGCCCGCCCGCGCCCGCTCGCGTCCGCCGGCGCTCCACGCCACACATCGGGGGCATCCAGCGCGCGTACCTCGTTGAGCTGATCGCGCAGCAGCGCCGCGAGCTCGAACTCGAGATTGGCCGCCGCCTCTCGCATCTGCCGCTCGAGCGACGCGATGGCCGCGGCCCGTCGCTTGGGGTCGCGCAGGTCGATGGTGTCCGCAACGCGGCCTCGGGCGGGCGGCCTCTCGGTGCGCGCATCGGCCACGTGGGTGGAGAGCCGCACTTCGTCGGTGGACTTTACGATGGAGCGGGGCACGATGCCGTGCGCCTCGTTGTGCGCGCGCTGGATGGCGCGCCGCCGGTCCATCTCGTCCAGCGCGCGCCGCATCGAGCCGGTGACCCGGTCGGCGTAAAGGATCGCGCGGCCGTTCAGGTTGCGCGCCGCACGGCCGATGGTCTGCACCAGCGACCGATCGGACCGAAGGAACCCTTCCTGATCGGCATCGAGGATAGCCACCAATGAGACCTCGGGCAGATCGAGCCCCTCGCGAAGCAGGTTGATGCCGACCAGCACATCGAAGTCGCCCAGGCGCAGCCCCCGCAGAATCTCCATCCGCTCGATGGCGTCAATGTCGGAGTGCAGGTAGCGCACCCGCACTCCGGCCTGCTGGAGATAGTCGGTGAGGTCTTCCGACATCCGCTTGGTCAGCGTCGTGACCAGGACCCGCTCCTGGCGCCGCACGCGCTCGCGGATCTCGTGCAGCAGATCGTCCACCTGGCCCCGCACCGGGCGGACATCCACCTCCGGATCGACCAGCCCGGTGGGCCGGATGATCTGCTCGACCACGGCCCCGCCGCTCAGCCGGAGCTCGTACTCGCCCGGGGTGGCGGAGAGGGTGATCATCTGCGGCACCAGCCCCATGAACTCCTCGAACTGGAGCGGCCGGTTGTCGAGCGCGGAGGGGAGCCGGAAGCCGTACTCCACCAGCGTGAGCTTGCGCGCCCGGTCGCCGTTGAACATGCCGCCGATCTGCGGCAGCGAGACATGGGACTCGTCCACCACGACCAGGAAGTCGGGTGGGAAGTAGTCGAGCAGGCAGGCCGGCCGCTCGCCCGCGCGACGGCCGGTCAGGTGCCGCGAGTAGTTCTCGATGCCGGCACAGGTGCCGACTTCCAGCAGCATCTCGACATCGAACGCGGTGCGCGACTCCAGCCGCTGCGCCTCCAGCAGCTTGCCGGCCGCCTTGAGCTCCTGGAGCCGATCACCGAGCTCGCTGCGGATCGCCTTCACGGCGCGCTCGACGGTGGGCCGCTGGGTGACGAAGTGCTTGGCCGGATAGATGACGAACTGGTCGAGCTGCGCGATGGTTTCACCGGTGAGCGGGTTGATCTTGCTGATGCGCTCCACCTCGTCACCCCAGAGCTCCACGCGGACCGCTTGCTCGGCGTACGCCGGATAGATCTCGAGGCAGTCGCCGCGGACTCGAAAGGTGCCGGGCTCGAACGACACGTCGTTCCGCCCGTACTGGATGCGCACCAGTTCTGCCAGGATCGAGTCCCGGCCGCGCCGCTCCCCGCGCTTCACCGTGACCATCAGCGCGCGATACTCCGCGGGGTCGCCCAGGCCGTAGATGGCGCTGACGGTGGCCACGATGACCACGTCCTCGCGCTCCATCAGGCTGGAGGTAGCCCGGAGCCGGAGCATCTCGATGTCCTGGTTGATCGAGGCGTCCTTCTCGATGTAGACGTCCGTGGCGGGCACGTACGCCTCGGGCTGATAGTAGTCGTAATAGGAGACGAAGTACTCGACCGCGTTCCGCGGCAGGAACTGGCGCAGCTCGCCGTAGAGCTGCGCTGCAAGGGTCTTGTTGTGGGAGAGCACCAGGGTGGGCTTCCGATGGGCGGCGATGACGTGGGCGAGGGTCATCGTCTTCCCCGAGCCGGTGACGCCGAGGAGGGTCTGATACCGGTCGCCGCGGCCCAAGCCGCTCGTCAGCTGCTCGATTGCTTTAGGCTGGTCGCCGGCCGGAACGAAGGGGGCAATGACCTCGAAATGTGACGCACCCATGCCCCAATATAAGGAGGTTCGGGATCTATTTGGAGGTCACGTTCTTCGCCGCCGGAGCTTGGGGCACCGGGGGAGCAAGCGCGGCTTCACCCGTTGAGTTACCGCCGAGGCACATCAGCAGGTCCGGCTCGGCAAGTGGGCGACCGAACAGATACCCCTGCATCAGCCCATACCCCTGCGCCCGCAGCACCTCGCGTTGGTCCGGATGCTCGATCCCTTCGGCCAGCGGCTCGATGCCCAAGGCGAGCGCCATCCGGGCAACTGACGCGGTGATCGCAGCATCCCGGGAACTTACGGTCACCGCGCGGACAAAGGAGCGATCCAATTTGAGCACGTCCACTGGCAGGCGCTGAAGATAGCTGAGCGAGGAATACCCCGTCCCGAAGTCATCCAGCGCGATGCGTATGTCGAGGTCGCGAATCGCGCGAAGGATCGCGACCGTCTCGTCACCGTGCTCGAGCAGCGCGTTCTCCGTGATCTCGAGGCAGAGCGGGGCCGGGCCCGGTCCGGCCAACTGAAGCACGGCGCGCAGCCGCTCGAGCAGTTCAGGGCGCTGAAATTGTTGGGCGGAGAGATTCACCGCGACGCGCAAGGAGTGACCGGCGACAGTCCAGCGGGCGCGGGCGCGGGCGGCATGCTCGAGGACCCAATCGCCGAGCGGCACGATCAGGCCAGCTCGCTCCGCGAGCGGGACGAACTCCGCGGCGCCGAGCAGCCCGCGAGCCGGGTGCTGCCATCGTACGAGCGCCTCGGCTGCGACAAGGCGACCGCTGTCCGCCTCGACAATGGGCTGGAAGCAGAGCTGGAGCTCGTCGCGCTCGAGCGCCCGGCGCAGATCCGCCTCGAACGTAACGCGGCGCTCGACCTCGGCTCCGAGAGCCTCGTTGTACAGCCGGCAGCCGTTGCGACCGGATGCCTTGGCATGGTACATCGCCGCGTCGGCACGCTTCAGGAGCGCCTCCGCGTCCAGACCATCGTGCGGAAACAGGCTAATACCGATGCTGGCCGTCATCCGAACCTCCGCGGATCCGACGGGCACCGGCGGCACCAACGCGTGCAGTAACCGGCCCGCGACCCGGACGGCGTCCTCCGCGCGTTCTATCTCCCGGAGGCAGATGGCGAACTCGTCGCCACCATGCCGGGCAAGCACCTGGTCGTCCGACCCCTCCGGTGCGCGGGCGACGAGGTCGCTCTCCCGCACGGCGCGCGCGATCCGCGCCGCCACCTCGACGAGCAGGGTGTCGCCCGCCCCGTGTCCCAGGGAATCGTTGATCCGCTTGAAATCGTCCAGATCCATCAGGAGCACCGCGAGCTGGCGATCCGCCCGCCGGGCCGCCGCGACGGCCTGCTGGAGCTGGTCGTGAAACAGCGTACGGTTCGGCAGACCGGTAAGCTCGTCGTAGTACGCCAGGCGCCGAATCCGCGCTTCGGCCTGCAGCCGCTCGGTTATGTCCTGAACGGTGCCGGTGATGGTCCGCACCTGCCCCGCCGGCCCGGCAACGGCTTCGGCCTGGACCCGGACGATGAGGGGTGCCACCGCACCCGACGCGAGCCGGCACTCGAGCGCGCATGGCTCGCCGTTCGCCGCGGCTCGTTCCAGCGCCGACTGCACGGCGGTACGGTCGCCGGGGTGGATGCACTGGAGAAAGACCGCGTGGCTCGGGTCCGCTCCGTCCGCGGCCGCGAGCATACGACGGGTCTCGTCGGACCACACGTGCCCGCCCGTCGAAAGGTTCCATTCCCAGTAGCCGAGCCGGCCGATCCGCTCGGCGGCGGCGAGGCGGGACTCGCTTCGCTGGAGGTTGTCGAACGCGCGTTTCCCGCGGAGAAGGTACCGGACCCGTTCAGCCAGAATGATCCAGTGAACGGACTTGGACGTGAAGTCGGTTGCCCCGGCCTCGAACGCGCGATCGATGGCCTCGAGGTCGTCGCTTCCCGTGAGCATGACAATCGGAACGGCGCCCAGCTGCGGTAGCGCGCGCAAGGCGGCACAGGTCGCGATCCCGTCCATGCCTGCCATCGCGACGTCGAGCAGAATCAGGTCGGGAGGCAGTGTTCGGCAGGCGGCCAGCGCCTCGACGCCACTGGCGGCCTCCTCGACCTCGTAGCCGGCATCGGCCAGCAGGGCGCGAACAAAGCTCCGCACCGTCGGATCGTCGTCCACCGCGAGCACACGTGGTCGACTGCGTGCCGCCTCAGGCACAGCGGGCCTCCCCCAACTTCTCGGCCATCGCCGCCCGCACCCGCTCGAACTCGGCGTCGAGCTGTTGGGCATATCGGCGTACTTCGGCGAGGTCGCCCTCCCGGCCCGCGGCTTCGATGCCATGGAGTAGCTCGGCCATGTGCGAAGCGCCGAGCATCGCGCTGCTTGACTTCAGCATGTGGGCGAGGCGGGCCGCCTCGGCGGCCTCACCTAAGTCAACGGCCTTGCGAAGCTGCGTCAGCGCCGGCGCGGTCTCCGCGAGGTAGAGAGCCACGAGACGTTGGTACAGGTCCGGTCTCGCACGGCCCGCCGGGCCCCGCAAGCCGTCGAGAACCTTGGGATCCAGTACCGGCTCAGCTGGGCTCGGAGCCGTGGGCGAGGCAGCGTCGTGGCCCGCTGACCGCCGCATGCCGTCTGGCACCGCAGCCGGCGGCACGAGCCATCGGCGCACTGCCTCCAGCAGCTCCGGGCGGCGCACCGGCTTGGGGAGGTAATCGTCCATGCCGGCGGCCAGGCAGCGTTCCCGTTCCCCTTTGAGCGCGGAGGCCGTCAGCGCAACGATAGGCAACCGCCGTCCAGCAGGCGTCAGCAGGTCCAAGCGACGAATCTCGTTCGTCGCGGCGTACCCGTCCATCACCGGCATCTGGCAATCCATGAAGACGAGATCGGCAGGATCTGCACGAAGGTGATCGAGGGCTTCCAGGCCGTTGGCCGCCTCGCAAAGCCGGAGCTCGAGCCCCTCCAAGAGTCCGACGATGACCGCGCGATTGACCGCATTGTCATCGACGACCAGGAGGGTAAGCCCGGGGGGCAGGTCGGCGGCCTCGTTCCTCATCCTTGGCAGCTCGCCTGCGGGGGCCGGCGTGTCACCCATCGCCTCAGCGATCGCGTCCAGGAGCTGGGCCTGGCGAACGGGCTTGGTGAGACGGCCATCGAGGGCGGCGCTTTGCAGCTCATCAAGCGGGACGACCGTTGACGTAAGCAGGAGAATCTTCAGCCCGCCCAGCAAGGGCGCGGCCCGCATGGCGACGGCAAGCTCGACGCCGTTCATGCTTGGCATCAGCATGTCCAGCAGCGCCAGATCAAAGCGGTCCTCGCGTGCCGACGCCTCCACCGCGCAGTGGAGGGCAGCCGCGCCATCGGACACCCCGGTCACCTTCGCGCCGAGCCCTTCCAGCATCTGCACCAGGACCTCACGATTGGTCGCGTGATCGTCGACGACGAGAATGCGCAGCCCGGCCAGGCGGGGCACCACGGAGAGGGAGGACTCTCGGGCTTGGTCGTGGACCCTCAGGCGCACGCTGAACCAGAATGTCGAGCCGCGGCCTGGCTTGCTCTCGACGCCCATCGTGCCATCCATCAGCTCGACGAGCTGGCGCGAGATCGCGAGGCCAAGCCCCGTGCCGCCGTACTTGCGCGTGGTGGATCCGTCCGCCTGGACGAACGGCTGGAACAGGCGCCGCAGGGCCTCCGGCTCGATCCCGACGCCGGTGTCCTGCACCTCGATGCGAATCGTCACCGCATTCGCCTCGCGCGCCACACCGCGAACGCGCACGCTGACCTCACCCTGGTGGGTAAACTTGATGGCGTTGCCGACGAGATTGAGCAGCACCTGGCGTAGCCGTCCAGGGTCCCCGATGACCGCGCAGGGGGCGTCGGCGTCGACGTCGCACACGAGCTCGAGCCCGGCGTCGTGCGCACGTCGCGCGAGCAGCTCGCAGACCGCTTCGACGATCTCGCGCAGCTCGAATGGAACGGTTTCGAGTTCGAGCCGGCCCGCCTCGATCTTGGAGAAATCGAGGATGCCGTTGAGGAGGTCCAGCAGCGAATCGGCCGAGGCGAGGAGGGTGTCCGTATAGCGCCGCTGCTGGAGGGACAGAGTCGTATTCCGGAGCAGCTCCACCATGCCAATGACGCCGTTCATCGGGGTCCGGATCTCGTGGCTCATGTTCGCCAGGAACTGTGATTTGGCCTGATTCGCCTGATCCGCTTGGCGCGCGTAGTCCTGCGCCGCGCGCATGCTGGCCTCGAGCTCCGCTGTTCGCTGCTCGACTTTCGTCTCAAGGGCGTTCTGGTGTGACAGCACCTCGGACTGATAGTCTCGGAGCCGCTCCACCATGCCGGAAAACGCACGGCTCAAGACGCCGATTTCGTCCTGTGCGTCGCTCCTGATCGTCACGCCGAGGTTACCGGCAGCCACCTCCTGGGTGGCGGTGACGAGTCTGCCGATCGGGGTCAGAATGCGCCGGACCATGAAGCTGGCGATCACCACGCCCGCCACCAAGACAGCCAACCCGACCAGGACCGCATCCTCAAGGAACCGCAGCTGATCGTCCCATGCGGGGGAGCGCGTGAGGCCCAGCTCGATGTAGCTGCCCGGCCGCCGGCCGGCCCCCTCATCCTGGACCTGACCCGGCAAGAAACCGCTGGCGTCGGTAAGGTCGACTCGCAGGGTGACCACCATCAGGCCACGAACGCCCGCACCAGTACGCCAGATGCGGAGATCGTCTGGAAACGCGCCGGCGGTGGCCGCATCCCAGCGAGGCGGCGTCACGTCGGCGTCGAGGACGTCCTCGTGCAGGATGGAGCCGTCCGCCTGGGCGAAGCGGACGAAGGCGATATCCGGGTCGACTCGTAAGCCCTGAATAGCCTCGTGGAGCTGCTTGGCATCCCGGGTATACAGGGCGAAGAGGGCGTTTTCCGCCAGGACGCGCGCGAGCAGTTCACCCTTTCGGGTCACCCGCGCGTCCATGTTCGCCATCGCCCGTTGCATGGCGAGGCCGGTGACCAGCACGGTAGTGAGCGCGACTCCGGCGATGGTCAGTAGCCGCAGCTTTGCGCCGAGGCTCAGGTGGCGCGTAAGCCGCCAGCGTCCAAATACCCCGCGGTGGGCAGCCACGCCTGCCGGCTCGCCGGAAGGCGAAAGGTCCCCGCGACTGCCCGTCGACTGAGCGGCCCGCTTGATCACGCCGGCGTCCTTGTCGGATGCGCTGAGCGAAACAGCGGGGAGCAGGGGGGGCAGGCGGCATGCCGAACCGAGGCAGAATGCCGCTATCGGTCGGCGCGACCGCTTCCCGGGGGCTGCGGATGGCGGGCGGAGGGCTGCCCCCCAACCGGTTGTTCAGTCACGAGATGGGCGAGGATTTGGCGAAGGCGTGAAGCGAACGGCACCGCGGTGGGTGTCGCGGGTGCAAGCGCCACACCTTCAACAGCAGAGCCGAAGTGCATGACTCTGCACTTTGCACGATTGGGCCCGCAAAGTGCTCACTGAAGCTCTCCCATCGTAAGCAAACGCTTCCAGAGCACTTCCGGTACCGGCACAACCGACAGCCGCCCCTGGCGGACGAGGCCCAGGTCCTTGAACGCGGGATCCGCTTTCACCGCCGCGAGCGTGACCGGCGTGCCGACGGCGCGCTCAAACTCAACGTCCACCACGGCGAGCTTCGGGTCGCGCGGATCGGCGTAGCCGTCGCTCACGATCCGCGCGAGGCCGACGATGGCCTTGTCGTCGCCCGTGTGATAAATGAAGGCCCGGTCGCCCGCGCGCATGCTCCGGAGATGCTTGACCGCGACCGGATTGGCGACGCCATCCCAGCGGGTGCGGTGCTCGCGCTCGAGATCGGCGAGCGCGTAGGTGTCGGGGTCGGTCTTGAGAATCCAGTACTGCATGAGTGCGAGTGTGAGTGCGAGTGTGAGTGCGAGTGTGAGTGCGAGTGTGAGTGCGAGTGTGAGTGGTGCTCCGGGCTTACGGCGCCGGCTTACTCAGGCGTCGAGCCAGGCCTAAGAGCATTCTGCTGACCTCGTCCGCCAATCGCAGCGGCTCCGCCGCATGGCTGGCGGGGATCGCCTCCACACGTACTCCCAGCAGGAGCTGCGTCTCGAGCTCGGCAACCGAGCCCCTCGCGATGCCGACGTGGTAACGGTACTCCCCTCGGTGCCGCCTGCCAGCACCTTCGGCGATGTTCGACGGGATCGATACCGCTGCCCGGTTCATCTGCTCAGCGAGCGAAAACCTGTGCCGAGCCGGCATGGCCACCGTGATCTCGTGGACACGAACCGCGAGATCCATCGCTCGCTGCCACACGAGCAGGTCCTTGAACGACTGGACGGGGAAGGATGGAGAGCTCACAGCCCGCAAGGTAGGTCAAGCACGGCTCTGCGCCACAATCCTTCGGTCGCTCATTGTACCCTTCTCACCGCTCCACTCGCACTCACACTCACACTCACACTCACACTCACACTCACACTCGCACTTGCACTAGACGGCGCTGGGCGCCTCCCGCCGTTCGACGTGGGTCACGCCGCGCACGCGGCGGACCGCCTTCAGCACCTTGGCGAGATGGGTGAGGTTGTCCACTTCGACGAAAACGTTGCCGAACACCGAGCCGTCGCGGGTCTGGAGATCCGCGCCGCGAATGTTCGTCCCCGTCTGGCTGATCGCTTCCATGAGGTCGGCGTAGAGGCCGCGCCGGTCCTCGGCGCTGACGGCCAGGCGCACGCGGAACGCTTCGCCGGCCGTCTCCTGCCAGTCGATCTCCACCCGGCGCTCGTCGGCCGCGAGCGTGAGCAGGTTGGGACAGTCGGAGCGGTGGATCGAGATGCCGCGACCCTGGGTCACGTACCCGACCACGGCGTCGCCGGGAACCGGCTGACAGCATTGGGCGTAGCGCACCATCAGCCCGTCCACGCCCTGGATCTTGATGCCGCGCCCCAGCCGGATCCGATCGATGACGCGGCCGAAGACAGTGGGCTTGGGCTCCTGGAGCGTGTCCTGCGGCGCCTCGGGGTAGAGCGCCCGGATCACCTGACCGATCGCCACGTCGCCCCGGCCCACCGCCACCTCGAGCCCCGGGCCGTCCGCGAGCGACAGCGCCGCGGCGGCCGCGGCGAGTCGCGCGTCGTCGGGCAGCTCGAGCCGCCGCCGCTTGAACTCGCGCGCCAGGATGTCCTTGCCCAACGACCGGCTGATCGTCTCCTCCTCGTGCTTGATCCACTGCTTGATCTTGTGCCGCGCGCGCGCCGTGCGCACGTGATTGAGCCAGTCCCGGCTCGGCTTCGCGCCGGGACTGGTCAGCACTTCGACGGTCTCGCCGTTCTTGAGCTCGCGGTGGAGCGGCGCGATCCGTCCGTTGATCTTCGCGCCCTGACACTTGAGACCCACATCGGTATGCACGTGGAACGCGAAGTCGATGGCGGTGGAGCCCTTCGGCAGCCGCTTGACGTCACCCTTCGGGGTGAAGACGAAGATCTCGTCCTGATAGAGATCGATCTTCAGGAATTCGAGGAACTCCTCGGGGCTGTGGGTGTCCTGCTGGAGCTCGAGGAGCTGGCGGAACCACCCGAGATGCTGATCCAGCTCGTCCCGGCTCCCGTCCTTCTTGTACACCCAGTGGGCCGCGATGCCGTACTCCGCGGTGCGGTGCATCTCCTGGGTGCGGATCTGCACCTCGAAGAGCTGCCCGCCCGGTCCAAAGATGGTCGTATGCAGGGACTGGTAGGCGTTCGACTTGGGGCTCGCGATGTAGTCCTTGATCCGCTCCTGGATCGGGGTCCAGTTGTGGTGGATGATGCCCAGCACATGGTAGCACTCGGGCACCGACCGCACGATGACGCGGACCGCCATGAGATCATAGATCTCGTCGAAGCCCTTCCCGCGCTTCTTCATCTTCTGGTAGATAGACCAGAGATGCTTCGGCCGGCCGGTGACCTCGAACCAATGGATCCCCGCGCGCCTGAGCTCGGCGTCGAGGGGGGTGCGGAGCTTGAGGATCATCTGCTCGCGCACCGCCCTCTTGGCCGCGATCTGCGCCGCGAGATCCCGGTACTCCTCGGGCTCCAGGAACTTGAAGGCCAGGTCCTCGAGCTCCGCCTTCATGCCCGCCATGCCGAACCGATGGGCCAGGGGCGCGTAGATCTCGCGGGTCTCCTGGGCGATGCGCTGACGGCGGTCGAGGCTCAGGTGCTCGAGCGTCCGCATGTTGTGCAGCCGGTCGGCCAGCTTGATGATGATCACCCGCGCGTCGCGCGCGATCGACAGCAGCAGCTTGCGGTAGTTCTCGACCTGCTCCTCGGCGGACGACCGGAAGGTCAGGCTCGAAATCTTGGTGAGCCCGTCCACGATGCCGGCCACTTCGGGCCCGAACTCCCGCGCGATGTCCTCGGCGCGGACGTCCGAATCCTCCACGACGTCGTGGAGCAGCGCCGCGGAGATGGAGGTGCTGTCCAGGAGCTGCTCGGCAAGGATGAGGGCGACCGCGATGCTGTGCGAGACGAAATCCTCGCCGGACATGCGCTTCTGCCCCCGGTGCGCGGACGCGCTGTACTTGAGCGCGCGGTCGATCAGCTCGAGATCGAGCCGGTCGGCATGGCGCTCGAGCACCGCCCGGAACTCGGGCGTGGCATCATCCAGCAGCGGGGGCGAGACCGTCATCGGCCGGTCCGGACACTATACGGCATAGTAGATAGATGCACCCGCGCGGCGGCGGCGGTCAACCGGGCGGGTAGTTGACGCACTACCACGGGGCGAGCCCGGGGGCCGCTCTTCGGCTCAGAGCAGCCCGGCGGCTGCGAAGCTGGTGAAGCGGTCGCCCGCGAGGATCACATGGTCGTACAGGGGCAGGTCGAGCAGGCGCCCCGCGGCCACCAACTGGCGGGTGACCGCCTGGTCCTCGGCCGAAGGGGTGGGGTCGCCGCTGGGATGGTTGTGGACCACGATGATGCCCGCGGCCGCCTCGGCGATGGCGGCCCGGAAGACCTCCCTCGGGTGTACCAGCGAGCTGTTCAGGAGCCCCCGCGTTACCAGGACCTCGCGCAGGACCTGGCTCTGGCTGTCGAGCGCCAGCAGATGGAACTCCTCGACGGCGAGGTCGCGAAGCCTCGAGTGGAAAAGACGCACGACGTCTTCGGGCTCCTGGATGCGCGGCAGCACGGGCCGCTCTTCGCGCGCGAGCCGGACCGCGAGCTCGAAGGCCGCGAGCAGGCGGGCCGCCTTGGTCGGGCCGACCCCCGGCAGGCGGAGCAGCTCGGCCGGTGGGCGGGCGGCGAGGCGGCGGAGGGAGCCGTCGCCAGCCTCGAGCAGCAGCGCGGCGAGCGCCGCCACGGGCCGTCCCCCTGTGCCCGTGCCGAGCAGGATAGCGAGCAGCTCGCCCGCCGTGAGCGCCGCAGGACCCAGCGTCCAGAGGCGCTCGCGGGGACGCTCGTCGGGCAATGGTGGGTAAAGCGCGACCGCCATGACGCAAGCTAGGGTGCCGGCCGACGGGCGACGTATTGAAAAGCGTCGCGCTGTGGCTCTCTTGACGCCGGACGGACCAGGCACGAACCGGCCGACGAACGCCCGCCCCGGTCAGGGCCGGGTAATCTCGAGGTCGCGGCTGGTGCAGGCGGAGGCGCGGGCGGCTGACATCTCGACCGCCACGACATAGCGTCCGGGATCGAGTGCGGCCAGGTCCACGGTGACCGACCGCGCCCTCGGACCCACGGGCGCCGCGGCATCCCTCCACCGGACGGCGACGGGCGCCTTGCCGTCTGGCGCGCACTCGGCGCGGCCCAGGGCGGGGTGCACGTCATCCCGGCCCGACGCGCGCACCACCTTCACCTGCACATCCACACTGTCGGTGGCCGGCTCTCCGTAGGTTTCCCAGAACAAGCCGACCCGTCCACCCGGCGGCACCTCGGTGCCCCGGACCGCGAGTGGCAGCGCTGCTTCCAGGGAATCGGGCAGCTCCTCGCCCGGAATGAACAGCAGCACGTCCGAGAGCCAGCGGCCCGGCCGGTCGGCAAGCGCCCGGAGGCGGGCGGCGCGGTGCTCCTTGTCCTCGCGGGCCTCGATGCTCACGATGGCAGGCGCCCAGGGGGCGGTCACCGCGATGATGCCGGTGGATCGGGGAAACACGGCGGGGCCGACCACAGGTGGGGTGCGGACATCGCGGGCTACGGCGAGAGCGACCTGGGGCTCTGCGCCGGTGAAGAGTGTGTCCCGGCGAAGGTCAAAAGCCCCGATGGTGAAGAACCCGCCGCTGCGGCGGAAGCGCGCCACCTGTGCGCGCCGGATCTCGCCGAACGTGCGGGCGTAGGGAGGGGCGTAACGGCTGGCCGGCCGCTCCCGCGCCGGGTCCCACGTCGGCTCCTTCCACGTCTCGCCGTCGAGCGTGTCCGGCGGTACCGAGGGCTCCGCGAAGAACCAGAAGCTCGGGCTCGGCTCGTGGCCAAGCGCGGCGGGCGTTTCGACGGTCCCGGGCCGCCCGAAGGGCCTGGTCCACCACGTGGGCCATCCATACCGGACCACCAGCCGTGTCAGATCGTTCCCCCAGGCGAGATCGTGCGGCGAGCTGGCGTCGCGAAGCATGTGCGCCATCGTGAGCCGGGCGTAGTGCTCGGTGCGGAGGTCGTTCCCCTGCACGGAATAGAACGGTCGGGCGAGCCACCAGATGCGGCCGTTCAGCGCTTCCCGCTTCTCGCAGGAGAGCCGAGCGTAGCGGCGCTCGTCTCCGTCGGACAGGAGCGAGGAGAGATCGGTCCAGCGGCATCGTTCCTCGTCCGGCATGCGTGCGAGGGCGGCGGCATACACGGAGTCGGCTCCCGGGTAGTCGCGCGCCCCATGCCGCGCGTAGCCCTCGAGCGCCCTGCACCACCACCTCGTACCGCGACACTCCCGCGCCGCCGCGACGGCGGAGTCGGCCCAACCCTGCTCCACGAGATAGCGAACCCGCTGCGCGGCGATCCAATCGTCGCCGGGCCACCCGGCGGCGGCCTCGTCAAGCCGAGCCAGGAGCAGCATGCGCGCCTGGCCGATCGGGTCCGGCTCGGGGGGCGGTTCGGTAGGACGGTACCAGTAGCAGAACCGGCCGATGCTGGCATCGCACGCGCCCCGACCGTCGTCCATGTCGAACGCAAGATGCGCCCGCCGATCGTTCTCGAACACGCGCTGCGCGCGACGGGCCGTGCGAAGAACCGTCACGGAGTCGGGCGGGGCGGCGGCCGGGCGCGGTGCCCCTGCCGTCGCCTGTGCGGCCGCCGGCGGCGGTTGGGCAGCCGCGAGGATGAGAAGAAGGAAGGCGGATCGCATCACCGCTCAGACGTCCGACAACGCACCGGCCGCACGGGAAACGGCGGCGGCGAAGGCGCGGTTCGCGGTCATCGCAAGGACTCCAAAGTGGCGCGACCCTCCGGCAGGCGGAGGGTCGATGGTTGAACCGGCCGGGAGGTGCCGGGCGTCATCTCGCGACGCCATGGCACTTCTTGTATTTCCTGCCCGACCCACACGGACAGGGGTCGTTCCGGCCCACCTCGGGCACGGTGCCGACGGTACGGCCCAGCGGCCCGAGCGAACTGGCGACTGCCGGTGCGGGCGGGGGCATGGTGGCCGCGCCCGCGCGCGGCGCCGGCCCCAGGAACAGGTCGTCAGACCCCGTCGGCGCGGCCATGACTGGCGGGGGCGGCATCGGCCGAGGAGGCGGGGGCGGCCCTTCCGCAGCCACCTGGATCTTGAGAAAGCGCTCGGTAAACGTGGACTGGATGTCGCCCATCAGATCCACGAACATCTCATACGCTTCCTTCTTGTACTCGACCAGCGGATCCTTCTGGCCCCACCCACGGTAGTGGATCGCGTTTCGCAGCAGGTCGAGATCGTAGAGGTGGTCCTTCCACTTCTCGTCCAGCACCGAGAGCATGACCTGCGACAGCACCTGCTGGTCCACCTCCACGGCGCCGATCGCGCGGCCGAACTCCTGGAGGTAGTCGATCTTCCGCACGAAGGTCGCTTCGCCCTCCGCCTGGACCGCCGCCACGATGGACGCGAGATCGGGCGTGGACTGCGGATCGAGGACGGCCTCCGGGCTGACCAGATACTGGAGCGTGAGTTGCTCGCGGAGCCCGCCCCGGTCGTACTCGTCGGGGCGCTCGGCCACCACCAGGAACTGGCGGACCGTGCGGTCGAGCGCCGCCGCGATCATCCGCCGCGCCTCGGCCTTCAGCTCCTCGCCGCGCTCGAGCGCGAAGAGGCGTGTGGAGTACACCACCTCCCGCTGCTGGTTCATGACGTCGTCGTACTCGAGCAGCCGCTTCCGGGCCTGGAAGTTCTGGAGCTCGACACGCTTCTGCGCCTGCTCGATGGCGCGCGTGACCAGCCCGCCGGTGATGACCTCGCCCTCTTCCGCCCCGCTCTTCTCCATCCACTTGGCGATCCGGTCCGACCCGAACAGGCGCATCAGGTCGTCCTCGAGCGCGAGGAAGAAGATCGATTGGCCCGGATCGCCCTGGCGGCCCGAGCGACCCCGGAGCTGGCGGTCGATGCGGCGCGACTCGTGGCGCTCGGTCCCGACGATCTGGAGTCCCGCCTCGGGCTGGGTGAGGTCCAGCTCCGGATCGAGTTTGATGTCGGTCCCCCGGCCGGCCATGTTGGTGGCGATCGTGATCGAGCCCTTCCTGCCCGCCTGGGCGACGATTTCGGCTTCGCGCTGATGGTACTTGGCGTTCAGGACTTCATGCTTGAGTCCGCGCCGGCGCAGGAGCTTGCTGAGCGTCTCGGAGACGTCGACGTTCACGGTGCCGATCAGAATCGGCCAGCCGAGATTGTGGAGCCGCTCGACCTCGTCGAGCACCGCGTCGTACTTCTCCTTCCGCGTGCGATAGATGTGGTCCGCGCGGTCGGCCCGGCGCGCCGGCCGGTTGGTCGGGATGACGCTGACCTCGAGCCCGTAGATCTGGAAGAACTCGTTCTCCTCGGTCTCGGCGGTGCCGGTCATGCCCGATAGCTTGTCGTACATGCGGAAGTAGTTCTGGATGGTGATCGTGGCGAAGGTCTGGGTCTCGCCCTTCACCTGCACGCCTTCCTTGGCCTCGACGGCCTGGTGCAGGCCGTCCGACCAGCGCCGCCCGTGCATGATGCGGCCGGTGAACTCGTCCACGATCAGCACCTGGCCTTCCTGCACCAGGTAGTCCACGTCCTTCTCGTAGAGCGCGTGCGCCTGCAGCAGCTTGTGGATGATGTGCAGCTTCTCGCTCTTGAGTGCGTACTCCCCCTCGATCTCGCGCCGGCGAGCGAGCCGCTCCACCGGCGTGAGGTCCGGGTCCAGCTCGAGCGCGTGCACTTCCTCGGAGATGTCCGGCACGAGGAAGAGCTCCGGCTCCTCCGGCGAGAGCGCGACCGCGCCCTGGTCGGTGAGGTGCACCGAGTGCCCCTTCTCGTCGAGCACGAAGTAGAGGGCCTCCTCGAGATCGCGCATCCGCTGCTGCCGCATCGGCAGTTTGCGGTCGGCGATGGAGTCGAGCTCCATGCGCTGCACCAGCTGTTTCACGCCCGGCTCCTGCATCAGCTTGAGGAGGCGCTTGTTCTTGGGCATGCCGAGCTGCGCCTGGTAGAGCTTGAGGGCGCCGTCCTGGCGCGTCTTCTCGTCGGCGAGCTGCGCCTCGGCCTCCGCGAGCAGCGTGTTCACCACGCTCGTCTGCCGGCGGACCAGCTCGGCGACCTGGCGGTTGAACTGGCCGTAGCGCGCGTCGTTGTCGTTCCCGACCGGGCCGGAGATGATGAGCGGCGTGCGTGCCTCGTCGATGAGGATGGAGTCCACCTCGTCGATGATGGCGTAGGCGTGCTCCCGCTGCACCCGCTGCTCCAGCGAGAACACCATGTTGTCGCGCAGGTAGTCGAACCCGAACTCGTTGTTCGTGCCGTAGGTGATCTCGGCCAGATACGCGGCGCGCCGCTCCGGCGAAGACGGTTCGGTGTCGTCGAGGCACGCCACCGTGAGCCCGAGGTAGCGGAACACGTGGCCCATCCACTGGGAGTCGCGCCGCGCGAGGTAGTTGTTGACGGTGACGAGATGGGCGCCGCGCCCGGTGAGCGCGTTGAGGTAAAGCGGCAGCGTGGCCACCAGGGTCTTGCCCTCGCCCGTCGCCATCTCGGCGATGCGCCCCCGGTGGAGCACCACGCCGCCGATGAGCTGCACGTCGTACGGGACCATGTCCCAGATGAGCTCGTGCCCGGTGACCGTCACCGTGCTCCCGACCAGCCGGCGGCAGGCCTCGCGCACCGTGGCGTAGGCTTCCGGCAGCAGGTCGTCCAGCGTGGCCGCCAGCTCCCGCTTCCAGTTGGCCTCCAGCTCGCCGAACCGTGCTTCCAGCGCTTCGCGCTCCGTCGGATCGGCGCACCCGTGCTTCGCCGCCCGCACCGACTCCAGCTCCTCGCGGAGCGTACCGGTCCGCTCCGCGATGCGCGCCCGGAACCGGTCGGTCTGGGCGCGCAGGTCCGCCTCGCTGAGGTCGCGGAGCCGCTCCTCGTGGCCCTTGATGTGGTCCACGACGGGCTGCAGGTGCTTCCGTTCTCGGTCGAACCGGGTCCCGAGGACCGCGGTCATCAATCGCTTGATCATCGTTGCTGATCCAAGTATAGCCGCTCGGCGGCGATGTAGCGCGCGACTGCATCGGGCACGCGCCAGCGCAGCGACGCACCGGCGCGTACCCGCGCTCGCACCTCGGTCGCCGAGATTTCGAGCGCGGGGACGGCCAGCGTGCGCCAGACCAGCGAACTCGTCGGCGCGGGCGTCCCGCCCCGCGTGAGCACCACGACGCGCGCGAGCCCGGGCAGAGCGTCGGCTTCACGCCAGCTCCCCAGCTCGGCGGCGGCGTCCGCGCCCACGAGGAGCGCGAACTCCACGCCCGGCTCGCGCGCCTTCAGCGCCCGCAGCGTGTCCACCGTGTAGGAAGGTCCGCCCCGCTCGAGCTCCACCCGCTCCAGCGCGAACCGCGGCTCGCCCTCGATGGCGAGCGCCACCATCGCGGCGCGCTGCGCCGGCGTCGCGCCGTGGCGGCCCACCTTGAACGGCTGGGTGTGCGCCGGCACGAAGCGCAGCGACTCGAGGCCGAGCGCCTCGACCGCCGCCAGACCGACCAGCAGGTGACCGTGGTGGATGGGGTCGAACGACCCGCCGAAGAGTCCGACCACCCGGCGATCAGGACGCGCCCGGCGCCGCCGGACAGGTCTGATCCACGCTGGCATAGGTCGCGTGAAACCGCCGCAGGTAGCCGCAGAACTCCCGCACGTCCTCCTCGTAGCCGAGCCGGCGATAGATCGCGATCAGCTTGACGACGGCCTCGGGCGCGACGGACGTCCGCGGGTAGTCGGCGACGAGCTGCCGCAGATAGAGTGCGGCGGAATCGAACGCCTTGTAGCGGAGATAGTACATCGCGGCCTTGTATTGCTTGACCGCGAATTTCTCCTCCAGCTCGCGCACCCGCTGCTGCCCCCGCTGCGCCGGCGGCGTGTCCGGGTACCGGCTCGCGAGCTCCTGATACGCCGCGAGCGCGGTCTGACCATAGGAGGGATCGAGCTCGGGCCGCCCCCACAGGTCGGCGTAGGCGTCGCCCACGCGAAGCAACGCCTCCGCCGCGAGCGGATCGTTCGGGCTCTCGTCCGACACTCGACGGAACCAGCGTACCGCTTCGAGGTTCTCCCCCCGGGCGAAGCTCACCTCGCCCAGATGGAAGAGGATCTGCGGCATGCGCGGATCGCCCGGGGGCGAGATGCTGCGCAGGCTGTCGAGCTGCTTCTGCGCGTCCTTCCACTTGCCATGTCGGAAGCTCGCCAGGCTTTGGGTCCAGAGCTGGTCGAGCTCCTCGACGCTGGCTCCGCGCGGAGCGACCCCGATCGACTGTGGCTTGCCTCCGCAGCCCGCAGCGACGACCGCGAGCGCGAGCGGGTACCACGCCTTCATGGCGACCTCCGCCGACTGGTGTCGGCCGCGGCTCCGCCGCCCAGCGCATTGAGCCGCTTCTGCGCCAGGCGGCCGAGCGAATCCGTGGCTCCCGCGTCCGCCGCCGACTGATACGCGATGGCGGCCGCGAGAATGTCTCCCTGCCCGACGCGCGCGTCACCGAGGGCGATGAGTGCCCGCCGCCCCACCCAGGAGACCGAGTCCACGCGCACCGCCTGCACCAGCCACTGCTCCGCGTCGGTGGCCCGCCCGTCGTCCAGCGCCACCAGGCCGAGGTTCAGCGCGCAGGCGGCGAGCCCGCCGCCGGCGCGCGTGCGGACGACGCTCGAGCGGGTGCGGCGGAGCGC